>CAYWVN010000042.1:0-12825 GCA_964461725.1 uncultured Coriobacteriia bacterium
GCGCGATCATCGGCTCGGGCATCGGTGGCTTGATGACCCTGGAGAACGAGCACAAGGTGATGCTCGAGAAGGGGCCCATGAGGGTGAGCCCCTTCCTGATCCCGATGATGATCGCGGATCTCGCCGCGGGACAGGTGTCCATCAAGTTTGGCCTGAAAGGACCCAACTACTGCACCACCAGTGCGTGTTCGTCGGGGGCGCACGCCATCGGCGAGGCGTTCGAGACGATCAAACGGGGTGCGGCGGACATCGTGCTGAGCGGCGGGACGGAGGCGCCCATCACGCCACTGGGCCTGGCCGGCTTCTGCGCGGTGCGGGCGCTATCGACGGGGCGCAACGATGAGCCGGAGAAGGCGAGCCGCCCCTTCGACCGCGACCGTGACGGGTTCGTAATGGGGGAGGGGTCCGGGGTAGTGGTCCTGGAGAGCCTGGAGCACGCGGAGAGCCGGGGCGCCCGCATCTACGCGGAGATTGCCGGCTACGGGGCGACTGGTGACGCCTATCACATCACGGCGCCTGACACCCAGGGGAGCGGCGCGGCGCGGGCTATGCGGGCCGCGCTCGATGAGGCCGGCGTGGCGGCCGACGAGGTGGACTACATCAACGCCCACGGGACCTCGACCAAGCTCAATGACGAGTTCGAGACGACGGCCATAAAGAAGGTCTTTGGAGACCACGCCTATTCGATGGCGGTGAGTTCTACCAAGTCGATGACGGGGCATCTCTTGGGGGCGGCCGGCGGCATCGAGTTCGTGGCCACGGTTTTGGCTGTTGATACTGACACGATCCCACCGACGATCAACCTGGAGAACGCCGACCCGGAATGCGATCTCGACTATGTGCCGAATGTATCAGCGTCTCGGCCGGTGCGGGCGGCCCTGTCCAACTCGCTTGGGTTCGGTGGCCACAACGCCTCGTTGCTGATCAAGAAGTAGCGGAGACACATCACGCCGATGCCCAAGGATAGAGTCGCCGACGCAGAGCGCTGCCTGGGGGTCACCTTCCAAGACTGCGGCATCTTACAGGAAGCCCTCACGCACCGCTCCTTCACCTCGGAACAGGGTGGAGGGCAGTTCAATGAGCGACTGGAGTTCCTGGGCGACTCAGTGCTGAACTTGGTCGTCACGGACTTCATCTTTCGGCGTTGGCCCGGCTTCGACGAGGGACACCTAGCCAAACTCCGCGCGAGCCTGGTGAACGCTGAGGTGCTGGGGGAGACGGCTGCGCATATGGGGCTCGGCGAGTGCATCCTCATGGGAAGGGGGGCCGAGCAGACCGGCGGCCGCGGACGGGCGTCGATCCTCGGCGACTGCCTAGAAGCCGTCGTCGGGGCCATCTACCTTGATCAGGGAATGACCCCCGCGAAGAAGTTTGTCCTGTCGGCCTTGAAGGAGACCATCTTCGAGCGCGCGGCGCTGCCCGACTTCTCGGATTTCAAGAGCCGGCTGCAAGAGCTCACTATGGAGAAGCTCCAGGTGTTGCCCGCGTACCGCGTTATGGCCGAAGAGGGCCCCGTTCACGAGCGTATCTTCTCGATCGAGGTTGTCGTGGCGGGACGCGTGCGCGGCAAGGGGGCGGGTACGTCCAAGAAACGAGCCGAGCAGGCTGCCGCAGCTCAGGCCCTGGAGGCACTGGAGAAGAAGTACGGCCACCGTTGAGAAGTCGGCGGTTGGCAAGGTTACTCCGCACATCGAGGGAGACTGAAAGGTGCATCTGAAGTCACTAACCCTGCGCGGATTCAAGTCGTTCGCCGACAAGGTGAACCTCAAGTTCGAGCGGGGGATAACGGTCATCGTTGGACCTAACGGGAGCGGCAAGAGCAACCTCACTGACGCCGTGCTATGGGTCCTCGGCGAGCAGAGCCCGCGCTCACTCCGCGGCGCCTCGATGGAGGACGTCATCTTCACCGGCAGCTCCGCCCGCCAGGCGCTGGGAACGGCCGAAGTCTCACTCACCCTGGACAACAGCGACGGGTCGCTCCCCATCGAGTACTCGGACGTCACCGTGACCCGCCGTCTCTATCGATCCGGCGAGAGCGACTACTCTCTGAACGAGAGTCCCTGCCGGCTGCTCGATATCCAGGAGCTTCTGTCTGATTCGGGGCTCGGGCGCGACGCGTACTCGATCATCAGCCAGGGCAGGCTGGAGGAGACCCTCAATGCCCGGCCGGAGGAACGGCGGGCGCTCATCGAAGAAGCCGCGGGGGTGCTGAAACACAAGAAACGTAAGGAGCGGGCCTTGCGACGGCTGCGCTCCATGGACCAGCACCTGACGAGAGCCAAGGACATACTGCAGGAAGTGAACCGGCAGCTTCGACCGCTCCGCGCGCAGGCGGGCCAGGCGGAGGCATACCGTGAGCTGTCGCGCGAGATGCAGGACCTGGAGATCGGCGAGGCGACCCTCAGATTGAAGAAGCTCCAAGCCGAATGGGACAAGGTTCTGGCGAGAGAAGGTGCGCTGTCCACGGAGGTGGATGAACACAAGGAAGAGCGTGCCCGCCTGGAGGGAGAGGTCGAACGCCTGCAGACGGAACTCGAGAACCGCGGCGTCCTGGCGGGCGACCTCGGTGAACAGCGGCGCCGGATCACGGCTACCCGGGAACGGTTGTCTACCGGCCTGCTGCTACTCGAAGAGAAGGGCAAGAACCTGGTCCAGCGGGCCAGCGAGATGCGACAGATGATCTCGCAACTGGAGAGCCGGATGCGGCGGGTAGAGAGCGAGAAGGCGGGGCTGGACCAGGAGAGGCAGTCGGTCGAGGCCAGGATCAATGAGCAATACGCGGCGTTTGGTGAGGCGCGTCGCCGATCGGAGACCGTTAAGAAGAAGCGGCTGGAGAGCGACGAGGCACTGGCGGCGTTGACTGCCCGTCTGCACGCGGACGAAGCGGCATTGGCGTCAGCGCGCGACCGGGCGCACGGGCTTTCGGTCGGATCATCGGAAGCGCTGTCGCGGGTGGAGATGCTCGAGGGTGCGTCCAAGGACGCGAAGGTAAGGGTGAAGGAGCTACGCGAGACACAGGAGAAGGTGACTGGGCAGGCAGCGGCGCTGGACGGGGACCTGGAGAGGTCGCGACGCGAATTGGCCGATGAGGAAGAGAACCGCGAACGCGCCGGGGAGAAACAGGGTGAGGTCGATGACGAGCTTCGCTCCGTGCGGCAGCAACTGGCCAAGACGGAGGCGCAGGCCGCGGCCCTGTCGGAGAGCATGCGGTCCATGCCGGGCAGCGCAGAGGCGATCGACGAGGCGCTCGGGCCGGACCGCAAGAAGGTCGTCGGCGTGTTGAAGGACCTGATCGAGGTCCCTCCGGAGTTGGAGAAAGCCGTGGAGGCTGCGCTGGGGCCGGACCTCTTCTGTGTTGTCGTGAACAAAGCTTCGACGGCCGGGGCGATCGCCGCGCGGATGGCCGCAGGGCAGGGAGGCGCGGTTTCCATCGCAGCTCTGGAGTTCTTCCCGGCGGCGACGGGCGGGCCGGCCGCCGACTCGCTGGCGGCGAGCGTGCGCTGTCGGAAGGGCGTGGCCGGGTTGGTGGACTCTCTTCTGGGGCGTGTGTTCAGGGCAGAGACGCTCGCCGATGCGCTTGACAGCCGGGCGGACGGCGCCGGTTACGTCACCGCGCGTGGGGAGCTGGTCGTGGGCAGAGGGAAGATCGTCCTCCGCGCGGGCGGCGAAGAATACGGACTGCTGGGAAGCAAACGTCGCCTGGCCGAACTGGAGGGCCGCATCGGCGCCCTGGAGCGGCAGGTGGCCGACCTCGAATCGAGACGGACGGAGTGCGAGGCGGATCTGAGGGCCGCCGGCGAAGCGGAGAGGAAGGCGGCTGCCGCGCTGGCCCGGTTGGAGGCCGAGCGCGGCGCGCTGGACAACCGGTTGGCCTCGCTCAAGGTGGAAATGGCGAACTGGATCGCTCGAGGGCAGCAGGCGGACAAGGAGACCGCCGAGCTGGGGCAGCGGGTGCATCGGGCCAAGGAGGATGCGGCCGAGAGCCAGCGTGAGATCAAGCGGCTCGAGAAGAGCGTCGTCAAGGCGAGGCAAGAACTGCCTGCCGTCACAGCGGCCCGCGACGAGGCTTTGGCCGCTGAGTCGCACGCTTCCGCTGAGATCACGCAATGCCGCCTGGAGATGGATGCCGCCGCCGTCAGCCAGGGGCAACTGAAGACACGCGAGATGCGCCTCTCCGCCGAGCTCGAGGAGCTGGTCGCGCAGCTCGCCACAGAACGCGGGCTGGTCGTGCAACTGGAGACCATGCGCGCCAGGATACAGCCGGTGCACGTGCTCTACAGCGGCCTGATGGAGGGGGCCAGGTTGTCCGTCGCGCGCCTCGAGGAGCAATACGCGGGGGAAGCGGCCTCCTCGCAGGGACTGCGGGATTCGCTGCATGAGTCCCAAGAGAGGCTGCGCAGTCTGGCCGAACGTCTGGAGGAAGTGACCGGTCGGTTGCGGGATGTGGAGCTGAAGAAGGCCCAGCTGGAACTGCAGGTGACCGGTGCCGTGCAGCGCATAGTCGACGACCTGGACGTGCCACTGGAGAAGGCGTTGGAGCGGCCGACCGAGCTGACCGCTGACGAGTATCGGCAGCGCATCGGCCAGGTCAAGTCGAAGATCGGCCGTCTAGGGCCGGTCAATCCGATTGCGATGAAGGAGCTGGACGAGCTGGAGGAGCGCCAACGCTTCCTCACCGAGGAGATTGACGATCTCTTGAACAGCAAGGACGCCCTGGACCGGATTGTGAAGGCCGTGGACCGCAAGATCCGCCAGCGGTTCCAAGCGGCCTTCGATGACGTGAACAACCACTTCCAGAAAGTGTTCGCGCAGCTATTCCCGGGCGGCTACGCCGAACTTGTGCTGACCGACCCGGACAACCTGGAGGAAACAGGCATTGACATCGAGGCGCAACCCAGTGGCAAAAAGGTGCAGCGCCTGACGCTGCTCTCGGGAGGCGAGCGTGCCTTGGTGTCGGTGGCGCTCTTGTTCGCCGTTTACCACACGCGCCCGTCGCCCTTCTACGTGCTCGATGAGGTCGAGGCCGCGCTGGACGACATCAACCTGCAGCGCTTCATCCAAATGATCAGGGACCTCTCCAGCGATACGCAGTTCCTGATCATCACCCACCAGCGCCGCACCATGGAGATCGCGGACTGCCTGTACGGGGTTTCGATGCAGGCCGAGGGCGTTTCCAGGCTGATCTCGCAGAAGATGAGCGAACTGGTGGCGAGCTGACGTGGTGGAACCGTTCGTCCGCTGGCGCGACCGATTTGCCAAGAGCCGTGAGAACCTCTCGTCCCGCCTCTCGTTCACGCTGAAGCGAACTCCTACGATCGACGAGGACACCTGGGACGCGATAGAAGAGATCCTGATCGGCGCCGATCTTGGCGTTCCAACCACCATGAAGCTGATGGATGGGCTCAAGGAACGGGCGCGGGCAGCCAAGGTGGCCGACCCCGAGCTCCTCAAGGACCTTCTCAAGGAGGAGATCCGCGGCCTGCTTCCCCCGGCCGACCCTCTCTTCGAGACAGGCCGCCAGTATGTCTGCCTGCTGGTCGGCGTGAATGGCACCGGCAAGACGACCACGCTGGCAAAGATGGCCCATCGCGCCAAGTCGGAAGGCCGCTCCGTCATACTGGCCGCCGCCGACACATACCGGGCGGCCGCCATCGAGCAACTGGAAACATGGGGCAGCCGTGTCGGGGTAGACGTGGTCAAGCAGCATCGGGGTGCGAGCGCATCGGCGGTCGTGTTCGATGCCATTAAGGCAGCGGAGTCGCGCCAGGCCGACCTCTTGCTGGTCGACACCGCGGGCCGCCTGCACACCTATGGCAACCTGATGGAGGAGCTGGCCAAGCTAGGCAGAGTCGCCGCGCGCGAGGCGGGCCGGTATGAGCTGCGCACGCTGCTGGTGCTGGACGGCACCACCGGCCAGAACGGGCTCGTTCAGGCGAGGGCCTTCCAGGAGGCGCTGAATCTGGATGGTCTGGTGCTCACCAAGCTTGACGGAACCGCCAAGGGTGGCATCGTGGTGGCGGCGGTGGACGAGCTGGGCGTTCCTGTCTACCTGGTCGGGGTAGGGGAGAAGATGGATGATCTCTGGGATTTCGACGCCGAGGCGTTCGCTGCCGCACTGCTGGACTGATCGATCGTGCAGGAAGGACCGCTCGGCGGAATAGGTGGACCGCGTGGGCCCTTCGGGTCCGACTAGAGGGGATGAGGGAGTAGATGTTCGAGGTACTGTCCGACCGGCTGCAGGGTGTTCTAAAGAAGCTCCGGTCGAAAGGCGCGCTCACAGAGGCCGACGTAGACGCCGCGCTGCGCGAGGTCAGGCTGGCTCTGCTTGAAGCCGACGTGGGCTTCAAGGTGGTGAAGAGCTTCCTGGAGCGGGTGCGCGTGCGCGCCGTCGGCACCGAGGTGATGCAAAGTCTCACTCCCGGTCAGCAGATGGTCAAGATCGTCCACGAGGAGCTGACCACACTCATGGGGGTGGGCGAGAGCCGGATCGGCTTCGCGCCGCACCCCCCGACGACCATTATGCTGGTGGGGCTGCAGGGGTCGGGTAAGACGACCGCCTGCGCCAAGCTCGCTGTCACGGTCAAGGGGCAGGGGCGCAACCCGCTCATTGTGGCGGCCGACATCTACCGACCGGCGGCTATCGACCAGCTCATCCACCTCGGCGAAGAAGTAGGCGTGCCCGTGTATTCGGCGCCCGCCGGAACGTCGGCCGAGGCAATCGCTCGTGGCGGCATCAAAGAGGCGGAGAGGACCGGTCGGGACACCGTCATCTTGGACACCGCCGGTCGCCTGCACATCGACGACGAGATGATGGCCGAACTCACGAACATCAAGTCGGGCGTCCGACCGCACGAGATCTTGCTGGTCGTCGACGCGATGACGGGACAAGACGCCGTGAAGGTGGCCGACCACTTCCAGGAGCGCCTCGGCGTGGACGGCGTGATTATGACCAAGCTGGACGGTGACTCCCGGGGTGGCGCGGCCCTCTCGGTGCGCGAGGTAACCGGCAAGCCGATCAAACTGGTGAGCGAGAGCGAGCGCATGGTCGCCCTGGAGCCGTTCCACGCGGAGCGGATGGCCTCGCGGATGCTCGGCATGGGCGACGTCCTGACGCTGATCGAGAAGGCGGAGGCGTCAGTCAGCAAGGAACGCGCCGCCGAGATGGAGGAGAAACTACGTCGGGCCGAGTTCGATCTCGACGACTTCCTGGTGCAACTGCAGGAGCTCCGCAAGATGGGGTCTGTCAGCCAACTGCTCCAAATGATGCCCGGACTGCCCGGCGTCGACATGAAGGGACTGGACGTCTCAGACAATGATTTCAAACGAATTGAGGCGATCATCCAGTCCATGACACCCAAAGAGAGAGCCGAGCCTTCCATCATCACCGGCCGCCGTCGGGAGCGGATCGCCCGAGGTAGCGGCACCGGCGTGCATGACGTCAACCAGCTCTTGAAGCAGTTCGCGCAGACGAGGAAGCTCTTGAAGCAGATGGCGCAGGGCGCACGACGCGGGCGCAAGGGGCTCTTTCCATTTGGGGGATGATATACTATGCTGTCCTGTGTTTGCCCGGCGACTAGGAGGTAAGGGTTTGCCCGTAAGGATGAGATTGAGCCGCGGCGGCGGCAAGAAGAACCCCTTCTACCACGTGGTGGTAGCCGATGGGCGTATGCCGAGGGATGGGCGCTACTTGGACGCGATCGGACGCTACGACCCCCGGATGGAGCCGTCGTTGGTCGAGATAGACGCGGACAAGGCCCGGCTGTGGTTGGATCGGGGGGCGCAGCCCAGCAATCCCGTCCAGAAGCTGCTGGTGATCGCAGGCGTCTCCGAGCCGAAACCCAAGCCCGCACGTTCCAAACGGGCGCTGGCCAAGGCGGCTGCGAAGACGGCGGCCGCGAAGGCTGAGGTTGCCGCTAGCGTTCCGGTTGAGGCGAGCGAGACAGCCCCGGTTGAGGCTGCCACCGCCGCCCCGGTTGAAGCTTCCGCGGTCGAAGAGGCAACGGTTGAGGCGCCCCCTGAGGCATCCACAGGCGAAGAAGCCGCGCCGGAGCCGGCGGAGGATGCAGCCGACGAGGCACCCGAAGCTGCCAAGCCTCCCGAGGCGGAGTCCTAGACCTCGACACTTCATGACTGGAGGTGGCTCCTATGAAGGAGCTGCTAGAGATACTGGCTCGGGCTCTGGTTGACCATCCCGAGGAAGTCGACGTGACCGAAGTAGAAGGGGAGCAATCCGTGGTCTTCGAGCTGCGGGTCAACCCCGACGACCTAGGCAAGGTCATCGGCCGCCAAGGGCGCATCGCGAAGTCGCTGCGCACGGTCATCAAGGCGGCCGCCATGAGGGAAGGCAAACGGGCCACAGTCGACATCGTCGGCTAGGGCAGGGCCGCCTGGTCAGGGCGGCTTTTCTTTTTGGATGCGGGCGCAAATGGCCGAACAGAAGATGGTCGTCGTGGGACGGATCCTCCGGGCGGTGGGGATCGCCGGTTGGGTGGAGGTTGAACCTCACACCGACGAGCCGGCCCGGTTCGCTCCAGGATCAGTGTTGGCACTCCAGCCTCCGACCGACGTGCGAAACTCCGTAGTGATCTGTGAGGGCCGGTCGAGGGGGCGTCGCGTCCAGTTGCGGCTCGAGGGTCTGGAGACGAGGACCGAGGCCGAGCAGCTGATCGGCCGGTACCTGGCGGTGGACCGCGAGGAGCTGCGCGACCTTCCCGATGGCGAGTTCTGGGTGCACGACATCGTTGGGTGCCGGGTGATGCTCGAAGACGGCTCCCCGATGTGCGAGGTCGTCGAGGTGCTCGAGACCGGCAGCAACGATGTGTACGTCGTCCGGGGTCCGGAAAAGGAGGTCCTGATTCCGGCTACCAAGGAAGTGGTTGTCAAGATCGAAACGGCGACCAAGCGGATCGTTGTCAGGCCGCTCCCGGGCCTGCTGGACGAGTCTGAAGCGAGGGGACAAGAGTGAACATCGACATCGTCACGGTCTTCCCGGAGCTGCTGGAGCCGTTCTTGGCAACCGGCATGATGCGGGTCGCCCAAGACAAGGGGTTAGTCCAGTGCGCGGCCCACGACCTGCGCGACTACACGCACGACCGTCACCGTCAGGTCGACGACATGGCCTACGGCGGCGGTCCGGGGATGGTGCTGAAGCCGGATCCTCTCTTCGAGGCGGTCGAGGGCGTCACTGGGCTCGAGGCGAACGAGGCGCGCCGGAGTTGCCGCATCGTGCTACTGACACCGCAGGGGCGCCTCTTCAACCAGGCGCTGGCTGAGGAGTTTGCCCGAGAGGACCGCCTTCTGCTCTTGTGCGGCCGGTACGAAGGTGTCGATGAGCGGGTCCACACCGACCTGGCGACAGACGAGGTATCCATCGGCGACTATGTGCTGTCGGGTGGCGAGGTGGCCGCGATGGCCGTCATCGAGGCGACCGTCCGCTTGGTCGACGGGGTGCTGGGCGACGAGCGCTCGGCCAAGGAAGACAGCTTCGCGGCAGGACTGCTCAAGTGGCCGCAGTATACTCGCCCGTCGGAGTACCGGGGGCTCTCTGTGCCGGAAGTGCTTCTCTCAGGTAACCACGGCGAGATCGAGCGCTGGCGTCGCGAGCGCGCGGTCGAACGAACGAAGGAACGGCGTCCCGGGCTGATGGAACCGGCAGACCCGGAGACATCCGCATAGAAGTTGGCGTTGTACGGCCCCTGGCCTTCGGATATAATCCCTTACTGTTTGACTTGAGGAGACGACAGATGAAGAGAATCCAACTGCTCGAGAAATCACAGATGCAGGAGGGGCTGCCCGAGTTCGGCCCTGGTGACACCGTCAAGGTGCATTTCAAGGTCGTCGAGGGCGGTCGCGAGCGCGTCCAGGCCTTCCAGGGCGTCGTCCTCAAGCGCCAGGGCGGCGGTGCGCGGGAGACGTTCACCGTCCGCAAGGTCTCGTTCGGAGTCGGCGTCGAGAAGACGTTTCCCCTGCATTCTCCCAAGGTGAGCAAGATCGAGGTCGTTAGCCGCGGCAAGGTGCGACGTGCCAGACTGTATTACCTGCGCGAGAAGGTAGGTAAGAAGGCCCGCATCAAAGAGAAGCGGTAGGGATGGACCGGGACCTCGCCACAATCGAAGAACACGCCGAGCTTGAACAAGAGCACGGTTCGTTCTCCAGCTTCCTTCGCGAACTCCCGGTCTTGGTCGTCACCGCGGTGGTGGTGGCCTGGCTGGTCAAGAGCTTCATCATCCAGCCGTTCGTCATCCCGTCGGGATCCATGGAGCCTACGTTGGTGCCCGGCGACCGTGTGCTGGTGACCAAGTTCCTGTACCGCTTCCGGGATCCCCAACCCGGGGACATCATCGTCTTCATCCCGCCCAATGACGCCACCAAGGATTTCATCAAGCGGGTAGTGGCCGTCGGCGGCCAGAAGCTGGAGGTCAAGTCCGGCAAGGTCTACATCGACGGCAGATCGGCCCAAGAACCTTCCGCCGCGACATCGGGCGACTTGAGCAACTATGGGCCGCTCGTGATACCCGCAGGCTCCGTCTTCGTAATGGGAGACAATCGTCCGAACAGCATGGATGGCCGCGTCTTCGGCCCCATCAAGACGGACAAGATCCTCGGGGAGGCCTTCACCATCTACTGGCCGCCTGACCGCATCCACTGGCTGCGCTAGACCATGGACGGGTCCGAGCGCGCGCGACGCAGCCTGAGCGCGATGGAAGCGCGCCTGGCCGGCGCCCCGGAAGAGGAGCGAGACCGTCTCATCCAAGTACTGGCCGCCGATCCACGGTCCGGTGCCCGCTCCCTGGCCCACAAGTACTCCCGCAAAGGCCGGGCCAGCGTTGAGCTGACGGCCGGTTTTCGTCGTCTCGGAGAATTGGAGCGCCGGCTGGCCGAGGTCGGCTACGCCAATGTCGGTGGCGCAGACGAGGTGGGTCGCGGCGCGTTGGCCGGGCCCTTGGTGGCCGCCGCCACAATCATGCCGCTGGAGTTCGAGGACGTGCGTCTCCGTGAAAGCAAGCAGCTCAGCCCCGCCCTGCGCCAGGAGCTCTACGACGTCATCACCCAGAACGCGCTCGCCTGGTATGTGGTGAGCGTCGACCCCCGAGAGATTGACGCGCAGGGCATACAGGCGGCCAACAAGCGGGCCCTTCGGGAAGCCATCTTGGGGATGCGGTTGGTGCCGGACTTCGTAGTCGTGGATGCCTTCGAACTGCCCGGGCTCGGCATCCCGCACTTGGGGTTGAAGAAGGGCGACACGATGAGCCTGTCGGTCGCGGCGGCATCCGTGTTGGCGAAGGTAACGCGCGACCGCATCATGGTGGAGCTGGCGGGGGAGTATCCCCGCTTTCGATTCGACCAGAACAAAGGCTACGGCACGGTCGAGCATCGGATGGCGATCGAGGAGCACGGTCCCTGCCCGGTGCACCGGCGGAGCTTCGCGCCGTCATCTGGGCAACTGAACCTCGGCATCGGGGGTTGGGGGTAGGATGTCGGTCGAGTCGAGAGGTGAGACCGGGCAGACCGGTGAGGAGTTGGCCCGCCGGTACCTGAGCGACCGCGGCTACCGCATCCTCGAAACAAATCACCGCACCAAGCTGGGCGAGATCGATATCATCGCCCAAGATGCCGGCACCATCGTCTTCTGCGAAGTCAAGACGCGTCGTGGCAACCGCTTCGGTCGTCCTTTCGAGGCCGTCAATGCTAGGAAGCAGGCGCGTCTGCAGCGGCTGGGCGAGGAATACGCAGCCCGGCTGCTCCGACGATATCCCCGTGAAGCGGTGCACCGGGCTCCGCACTTCAGGTTCGACGTCCTATCGATACGCCTGAAGGACGGAGAGCCTGAGATCGAACACATCCAGAACGCCTTCTAGCCGCCACAGCCTTGTCGCCATGGCGGCCAATGCAGCCCGCAGTGCCCGCGTACATGAACCAAAGTACATACCATGCTGCCCGAAGGTACGGGGTGGTTGGCGCCGCCGGCGTGATAGACAGGCTGAAGGGCCGGCAGATACGAGCACCCATGTCCCCGGCCCGAAGGGGGAGCTGATGGTCGCGCGGGCGTGCGGGGCAACGGTGGTCGGGATGGACGTCTGTCGGGTTGAGATAGAGGTTGATGTAGGCGTAGGCCTGCCTTCGTTTGCCATAGTAGGGCTGCCGGACGCCGCCGTGCAGGAGGCTCGAGAGCGAGTGCGGGCCGGCATAGCCAACGGCGGATTCGATTTCCCCTTGAGGCGCGTTACGGTCAATCTCGCTCCAGCCGATGTCCGGAAACAGGGGCCGGTGTTCGACCTGCCCATGGCGGCCGCGGTACTAGAGGCGACCGGACAGATAACCCCCGGCGGTCTGCGGGGGCACCTGCTGGCCGGGGAGCTCTCCCTGGACGGTTCGGTGCGGGCCGTGAACGGCGTACTCGCCATGGCGCTGTTCGCCCGCGAGATCGGCAGTCGAGGAGTGGTAGTTCCGGCGGCCAACGTTGCGGAGGCCCGGCTCATCGCGGGGGTCGAGGTGGTGGGGGTCTCCCATCTGCGGGATGTCGCTGCCCTGGCCGCCGGCCGGCGAGAAGATGACGGGGCGACCCATCTGGCGGCGCCTCCGGCGCGGGGCCCTCGGCCGGCCGTCCTCGACTTCGCTGAGGTCCGCGGACAGCAACAGGCCAAGCGGGCCCTAGAGGTCGCCGCCGCCGGGCACCACAACGTACTCATGGTGGGACCGCCGGGGTCGGGCAAGACGATGCTCGCGAGACGCTTGCCGACCATCATGCCGGAGCTCGATGACGGCGAGGCACTCGACGTGACCAAGCTCTATAGCATCGCGGGTATGCTGCCGCAGGGCGCGGGG
>CAYWVN010000043.1:0-12806 GCA_964461725.1 uncultured Coriobacteriia bacterium
GAAGGGCTGGCGGCCCCAGGCGTCGGGCCAGGCGGGCTCGTCCCAGATGCTATGGTACTCGATCAGGGTGTTGGCGAGCATGTCTTTGGCGATGACAGTGGCTAGGCTCAAGTCGATGTCGCCCCTCATGAGGTAGAGGCGGGACGTGCGCACGCCCTCGCCGTCGGCGAACGCGACGCCCAGGAGGTCCGAGATAGCTTCGACCGTGGTCGTCCCGACATTGTCGGTGACCTCCGGCTTGTAGCCTACCTCGACCGCCCGGTCGAAGCCGGACGCCACGGTCTCCCGGAAGTCGGAAACCTGCGTGACGGGGTCGGTGAGGAGTTCCTTCGCCACCCGCTCGACCTGTGCCTCATCGAGTTCCTTGCGGATGGTGTAGACGTCGACGAGCCGCACACCGCGGACCTCGACGCGCAGGTCGTCGGCTATGGCGCGGCGCACCGACTCCCCGGGAAAGTCGGGCAGCTCAGGCTTGGTTGTGACTTCCACCCGCCAGGTGCGGGTCACCGGTTGCTGCAGAGGGCACGCCTCCTAGAGCTTAAGGCCGGTCAGTCGCTCGTAGGCCTCCAGGTACTTCTCCGACGTGCTCTTGACCACGTCGTCCGTGAGCGGCGGAGGTGGTGGTTCCCGGTCCCAGCCGGTGCTGTCGAGATAGTCGCGGACGAATTGCTTGTCGAAGCTGGGCTGCGCGCCGCCGGCCGCGTACGAATCGGCCGGCCAGAAGCGCGACGAGTCGGGCGTCAGGACTTCGTCGATCAGGATGATCCGCCCCTCATACAAACCGAACTCGAACTTGGTGTCGGCGATGATGATGCCGCAGCCGGCCGCGTAGTCGGCCGCGAACGAGTAGACGGCTTTCGATAAGCGCTCCAGCTCGCCGGCGGCATCGGCGCCGACCAGCTCGGCCGCCTCTTCGCGCGTGATGTTCTCGTCATGGCCCGCCTCAGCCTTGGTCGATGGAGTGAAGACGGGCTCCGGGAGCTTGCTCGATTCCTTGAGCCCCGCCGGCAACTTGGCGCCGGCCAGAGTGCCGTGCTCCTGATACTCGGCCCAACCGGAACCGGCCAAGTACCCGCGCACTACACACTCGATCGGAATGACTTCCGCTTTCTTGACTATCATGCTGCGGTCGGCGAAGTAGGCGGCCTCCTCGCGGAACTCGGGCGGGAAGTCGGGCGGGCAGGCCGAGAGGAAGTGGTTGCCGACGATATCGGCGGTCCGCTCGAACCAGAAGGCGGAGAGCTTGGCCAAGACCTCGCCCTTCTTGGGGATGTCCTCGCCCAGGATGCAGTCGTAGGCGCTGATGCGGTCGGAGGCGACCAAGAAGAGCCGGTCGCCCAGATCGTAGATGTCCCGGACCTTGCCTCGCGCGGTCGGGGTCGGCATCGGCGTCACCCGCGGCCCCCCTCACGGGCTTGAAGTCGCGCGAATATCTCATCGACGTGCGCCAGGTACGGTTCCGTCTGGAAGCAACCCTCCAGCTCCTCCGGAGTCAGTACCTTGGTGACCGCGTCGTCGGCCGCCAATACGTCTTTGAAGTGGGCGTCCCCTTCCCAGACGGCCATCGCATGCCGCTGGACCAGGCCATACGCATCCTCGCGCGACATGCCCTGTTCCACCAGCTTGAGCAGTACCCGCTGCGAGAAGACCAGCCCCCGCGTCAGCTCGATGTTCTGCTTCATGCGGTCGGTGTAGACCGTCATGCCCTCGATGACCTGTCGCATCTTGACGAGCATGTAGTGGAGCGCGGTCGTGCTGTCCGGGATGATGATCCGCTCCACCGAGGAGTGCGAGATGTCCCGCTCGTGCCACAGCGCCACGTTCTCCATCGCCGGCAGCGCGTTCGCGCGCACCAGCCGCGCCAACCCGCATATGCGCTCGCAAATCACCGGGTTGCGCTTGTGCGGCATGGCCGAGCTGCCTTTCTGCCCCTTGCCGAACGGCTCCAGGACCTCCAAGACCTCGGTCCGCTGGAGAGCCCGTATCTCGGTCGCGAACCTCTCAAGCGAAGAGGCGACTATGCCGAGCCGGGCCATGTAGACGGCGTGCAGATCGCGCGGCACCACCTGGGTGGAGACTTCCGCCGGCTTCAGCCCCAGCTTCTCGCAAACGAAGCGCTCGACCGCCGGATCCACGGACGAGTATGTCCCGACCGCGCCGCTGATCTTGCCCACGCTTATCACGTCGCGGGCGTCTTTCAGCCGGTCGAGATTGCGCCGCATCTCGAAGGCCCAGCCCAGGAGCTTCAGCCCGAAGGTCGTCGGCTCGGCATGGATGCCGTGGGTGCGCCCGATGGTCACGGTGTCCTTGTGCTCCTTGGCCCGGGCCTCGAGCACCCCGGTCAGGCGCTCGCCCTCATCGATGATGACCTCGATGGCCTGCCTCATCAGCACCGACAGGGCCGTGTCGACCACGTCGGACGACGTCAGGCCGTAGTGGATGAACTTGGCCGAGGCCCCGACATGCTCGCCGACGTCGGTCAGGAACGCGATGACGTCGTGTTGGACCTCTTCTTCGATCTCGTTGATCCGCGCGACGTCGAAGGCGGCTTTGGCCCGCACCTCGGCGGCCGCTCCGGCGGGGATGTTGCCCAGCTCTTCGTTGGCCTCGCAGGCCAGTATCTCGATCTCGAGCCAGGTGTTGAACTGGTTCTCTTCGCTCCAGATGGCCTTCATCTTTGGAGTGGTGTATCGCTCGATCACCGCTAGGCCTTCTTCTTCGGCTTGGTGACTTTCTCGGCCAGCTCCTGCTTGAACGCGGTGAGCTCCACCGCGATCTCAGGGTACTTCAGCGATAGGATCTGCGCCGCCAGGATGCCGGCGTTGCGCGCTCCGTTGGTGGCGACCGTGGCAACCGGTACCCCCGGGGGCATCTGGACGGTGGAGAGCAGCGCATCCATCCCGCCCAGCTCGGCGGAGACGATGGGCACGCCGATCACCGGCACGGTCGTCTGCGCAGCCAGGGCACCGGCCAGATGCGCCGCCTTGCCTGCGCCGGCGATGATGACCTCCACACCCCGCTCCCGGGCGGTCCGCGCGTACTCGCGCGCCAGCTCGGGAGTCCGGTGCGCCGATATCACTTTGTCTTCGTACTCGATGCCGAAGCGCCGGAGCGCCACCTTGGCCTCGTCCATGACCGGCCCGTCCGAGGCGCTTCCCATCAGTATCCCGACCAGAGGCTTGCTCATCTCATGTACCTCCATCATGCGCGGCCCGCTCCGCGATGTCCTTGCGATAGTGCATTCCGTCGAACGAGATGCGGCCCGCCGCTTCATACGCACGCTCCCGGGCTTCGGCGAAGTCCGCCCCGCGGGCGGTGACGTTCAGGACCCGCCCGCCGGCGGTCACCACCCGCCCGTCCTCGAGCTTCGTCCCCGCATGGAAGACGACGACGCCCGGCACCTCAGCGGCATCCGCGAGGCCGTCGATCTGGATACCGGTCTCATAGTCATCCGGATACCCCCCGGACGCCAAGACGACGGTCACACAGACGTCCGGACTCCATTGCAGGCGATAGTGTGACAGATTCATCTCCACCACCGCCAGCATCGTCTCCAGGAGGTCGCCGGTCAGGCGCGGCAGGATCACCTGGGTCTCCGGGTCGCCGAAGCGCACGTTGAACTCCAGCACCTTCGGTCCGTCTTCGGTGAGGATAACCCCAGCGTAGATGACCCCTTTGTAGGACACGCCGCGGTTGGCGAGCTCGGCGACAGTCGGCCCCAAGACCTCTCCGACAATCCGCCGATATATGTCCTCGGTGACGACCGGGACGGGCGAGTAGCAGCCCATACCTCCCGTGTTGGGGCCGGAGTCGCCGTCGGCCACGCGCTTGTAGTCCTGGGCCGGGACCATGGCCACCACGGCCCGGCCGTCGGTGAACGCCAGGAGCGACACCTCCTGGCCCACCAGGCATTCCTCGATCAGCACCCTTCTGCCCGCCTCGCCGAAGCGGTCCTCGACCAGGCATTCCTCCAGGGCACGCTCGGCTTCCTTGTGAGTCGCGGCCACCGTCACGCCCTTGCCGGCCGCCAAGCCGTCCGCCTTGATGACGATAGGCGCCGGCTGCGATGTCAGGTACTCGCGGGCGGAGCGGATGTCGGTGAACACCTCGGACCGGCCGGTCGGCACTCCGGCCGCGGCCATGACCTCCTTGGCGAAGGCCTTACTACCCTCCAGCCGAGCAGCCGCGCTGGAGGGACCGAAGACCCGGAGACCCTTGGCCTCGAAGGCCTCTACGATCCCGCCCACCAGCGGCGCCTCCGGGCCGACCACGGTCAGATCGATGTGCTTCGCGGCCGCGAAATCGGCCAGCCCCGCGATGTCCTCCGCGGATATCGGCACGCACTCGGCCAGGTCGGCGATGCCGCCGTTGCCGGGCGCGCAGTACAGTTTATCGAGCGTCGGGCTGGAGTGCAGTTTCCAGGCGATGGCATGTTCACGACCACCGCCTCCGACCACTAGAACCCGCACCTACCGCCTCCTCATCCCCGGTCCGTCCGACGCTAGAGCATTCGGCCGTGCTATCCCCGCAGGGTGATCGTCTGGTCGCGGCTGGGGCCGACAGAGACCATCTCCACCGGCACGCCGCCCAGCTCCTCCAGGTACTTGACGTAGCGACGGGCGGCCACGGGCAGCTCGTCGAACTCGGTCACTCCGGAGATGTCCTCCTGCCACCCGTCGAGCTCCTCGTAGACGGGACGGCAGTGGTGGAAGACACTCTGGTGGGCAGGCAGCGTATCCAGCCTCTCGCCTTCGTACTCGTAGGCCACGCACACCTTGATCCGAGCGAACTGCGAGAGCACGTCGAGCTTCGTTACGGCCAGCCCGGTGAAGCCGTTGATGCGGGCCGCGTAGCGAAGGATCACGGCGTCGAACCAACCGCAGCGCCTGGCCCGGCCGGTCGTCGTGCCGAACTCGCGGCCGTTCTCGCGCAACCACTCGCCCACTTCGCCCGTCTCCTCGGTTGGAAACGGCCCGGAGCCGACCCGTGTCACGTAAGCCTTGACGATGCCGATGACGCGCTCCACCCAGCGCGGCCCGATGCCGACGCCGGCACACGCCCCGCCCGCCACGGGCGACGACGACGTGACGAACGGGTAGGTCCCGTGATCGATGTCCAGCATGGTTCCCTGGGCACCCTCCAGAAGGACGTTCCCGCCGTTCTCCAAGGCTTCGTTGACAGCTCTCGAGGCGTCCCCGATGTAGGGCTTGAGCAGCCGGCAGTACTCCTCGTACTCGTCGGCGATGTCGTTCGAATCGAGCGGCGGCAGATTGTATACCTTCTCGAGGACAGCGTTCTTCTCGCGCAACGCCTGCTCGAGCTTCACGCGGAAGATCTTCATGTCGGTCATGTCCTGGACGCGCAGCCCCAGGCGCGCGGCCTTGTCGGCATAGGCGGGGCCGATGCCGCGACCCGTCGTGCCGATCTTGGCGTCGCCCAGCTGGATCTCGGTCGCCTTATCGAACACCCGGTGGTACGGCATGATGAGGTGGGCATTGGCCGACAAGAGCAGCTTCTCGACGCTGCTTTCCGGATACCCGCGCATCTCGGCCATCTCTTCCAGGAGGTAGCGGGGGTCTACGACGACCCCGTCGCCGATGACGGGTGTGATGTGCGGATAGAGGACGCCCGACGGCAAGAGGTGAAGCTTGAACTCGCGCTCACCCATGACCACCGTGTGGCCGGCGTTGTTGCCGCCCTGATAGCGGGCGACCATGTCCATATCGTCGGCCAGTATGTCGGTGACTTTGCCCTTGCCCTCGTCACCCCACTGCGAGCCGATGACCAATACGGCAGGCACCTATCGGGTTCCTTTCCGGGTCTGTTCGGCCAGGACGCTGCGGGCGGCCATCACCCCTGAGGCCGAGGACTGCAGAAGCCCTCTGGTCACTCCGGCCCCGTCGCCGGCCACGAACAGCCCCGCCACGTGCGTCTCCAACCGGGGACTCACCTCCACGCGAAAGGAGTAGAACTTGACCTCCACACCGTAGAGCAGCGTATCCCGAGAGTTCAGCCCCGGCGCGAGTTCGTCCAGGGCTTCGAGCATTTCGAGTATAGCAGTGAGGTGCCGGAACGGTAAGACGAAACTGAGGTCTCCGGGGGTGGCATATGAGAGCGTCGGGACCACCCTGCTCTCGGCGATGCGGGCGGCGGTCGAGCGCCGCCCTGCCCGGAGGTCACCCAGGCGCTGGATGATGATACCCCCGCCCAGAAGATTGGCCAGGCGGGCGATGTACTTGCCGTAGGCGATGGGCTCGCGGAAGGGCTCCGTGAAGTTCGTCGAAACCAAGAGCGCGAAGTTGCTGTTCTTGGTCTTGGTGTCGGCGTAGCTGTGGCCGTTCACGGTCATGATGTCCTCGTGCATCTCCGTGGACACCTGGCCGTAGGGGTTCATGCAGAAAGTGCGGACCCGGTCGTTGAAGGAACGGCTGTGGTAGATGAGCTTCGGCTCGTAGAGGCCTTCGGTGATAGGCTCCAGCGTCTCGGCCCGGGCCTCGATCCTTAGCCCGATGTCGACCTCGTTGTTGGAGAGCCTGAGGCCCAGCTCCTTGGCCTGCTCCGAAAGCCAGTCGGCGCCCTCCCGGCCGGGGGCGGCGATGACGAAGCCCGCCGCGATCCTCTCGCCGCCGCGGAGCTCCACGCCGGCGATGCGGCCGTCCTCCTGGAGCAGGCGCTCCACGCGCGTGCGCGTCCTGACAGTGACCTTCGGCCCCAGCGCTTCCCGCATCCGCGCCAGGATCTCGCGGCTCCGGTCGGTCCCCATGTGGCGGATGCGCATCGGGACGAACTCCAACCCAAAGGCGGTCGCCTTGGCAGCCACCTCCGCGATCCGCGCCGCATCTTCGCCGTAGACCTTGGCCGGCGCGCCAAAGTCCGTGTAGATGTGGTCGACATAGGCGATGAGCTCGTCCAGCTCGCCCGCGGGCAGGAACTCGGACAGCCAACCGCCGACCTCAGCGGTCAGCGTGAGTTTGCCGTCGCTAAAGGCGCCGGCGCCGCCCCAGCCCGAAGTGATGGCGCACGGCCGGCACTCGATGCAGCGGTCGCGCCGCGCCGGGCACTCGCGCCGGTCGATGTCGTCGCCCTTCTCCACGATGAGAACTGAGAGGTCGTCATGACGGGTGAGCTCGAGCGCCGCGAATATGCCGGCCGGGCCGGCGCCGACGATCACGACGTCGTACTCGTTGCCCTGCCCGCTATCGTTGGGAGTGCTGCCGCCCAGGCTCTTGTCTGGCATACGACTAGACCTTAGACGTTCTTGGCGAGGTCTGCAAAGCGAGTGTAGTGCGGCATGAAGGCAAGCCTCAAGTCGCCAATCGGCCCGTTGCGATGCTTCCTCACATGGACCTCAGCGACACCCTTGTCATCGGTGTCCTTGTGGTAGTACTCATCGCGATAGAGGAATATGACTAGGTCGGCGTCCTGCTCGAGCGCTCCTGATTCGCGCAGGTCAGAGAGCTGCGGGCGCTTGTCCTCGCGGCTTTCCACGGCACGCGAGAGCTGCGAGACCGCGATCACCGGCACGTCCAGCTCGCGCGCCAACAGCTTCAGCGACCGGGATATCTCGGCCACCTCTTGCTGCTTGTTCTCCGCCCGGTTGTCGGTCGCCATGAGCTGCAGGTAGTCGACGATCACCAAGTCCAGACCCTGCCGCTTCTGCAGCCGCCGCGCCTTGGCCCGGAGCTCCATTATGGTGATGCCGGGAGTGTCGTCTATATAGATGGGCGTCTCGGCCAGGAGCCCCATCGCCTGGGTCAGCCGGGGCCACTGGTCATCGCGGACCGCGCCGCGCCGCAGGTCCTCCGCGTTCACGCGGGCCTCGGAGCACATCATCCGCTGGGCCAGCTGGTGCCGGGACATCTCGAGCTCGAAGATGGCGACGGACTTCTTCTCGACCAAGCCCACGTGCTGGGCGATGTTGAGCACCAAGGAGGTCTTTCCCATGGCCGGACGCGACGCGACGATGATGAGATCCGATTTCTGGAAACCGCAGGTTATCCTGTCCAGGTCCACGAAGCCGGAGGCGAGCCCCGTGAGATGGGTCTTGCTGTCGTAGAGCTGGGCGATCTGCTCGAAGCTCTCCTCGAGGATGGTCTTTATCGGGATGAACTTCTCCGAGATGCGCTTCTGGGAGACGGAGAACATCAGGCTCTCGGAACGGTCGAGGACCCGGGCGATGTCCTCGGGCGCCTCGTAGCCCAGTGTGGCGATCTCGGTGGCGGCGCGGATGAGCGAGCGCAGGACGGCCGCGCGCTCGACGATCCCGGCGTAGTACTTGGCGTTGGCAGCGGTCGGGACCGTGTTGATGAGCGTGTGGATGTAGGGTTTGCCGCCGACCTGGTCGAGCGCTCCCATGGACTTGAGCTCGGCGGCCACGGTGATGGGATCGGCCGGCTCACCCTGGCTGTAGAGCTTGAGGATGGCCTCGAAGACGCGGCCGTGGGACGCGCGATAGAAGTCCTCGGCGCTGACCGACTCGACGACGTCGGGGATCGCGTCGGCCGAGAGCAGCATGGAGCCGAGCAATGATTGCTCGGCCTCCAGGTTGTGCGGCGGCACACGGTCCATGGAAGCTATCTCAAGATTGGGTGTCCTGGAACGTCTGACTGCGTCGACCACTTGCGTCCTCCGTGCCCTAGTACGGCGTTATGATTTGTGTTCTGCGTCTTCCTCTGGCTCCTCCGCGGTCTCTTCCGCTTCCGCCGTCTCCTCAGCCACTTCGGCCGCTTCCTCGGCAGTCTCCAAGACCTCCTCGGCCGCCGGGTCTTCCGGCGCTTGTGCTTCCGCCGCCGGCGATTCCTGCAGCATCGCATCCTCGGGCATCTCCTCGGACGCCACGACTTTCACGGCGAGCGTCGCGGTGCGCTCCGGATAGATGTGGGCGCCGATCTCGTAATCACCGAGCTGCTTGATCGGCTCCTTGATCACGATCTGCTTCTTGTCGAGCTCGACGCCCAGCTGTTCCCGGGCAGCGTGCACGATATCCTTGGCCGTCACCGAGCCGTAGAGCTTGCCCTCCGCGCCCGCCTTGGCCGCGACGGTCACCGGCTTAGAGGAGATCCTGCCCGCCAGATCCTCGGCGTGCGCACGGTGCTCGGTCTCGCGTTTCTCGAGCGCGGACCGCTTGAACTCGAGCTGCTTCAAGTTGCCGGGCGTCGCCGCGACGGCCATCTTCCGGGGAATCAAGAAGTTCTGGGCGTAGCCCTGAGCCACTTCGAGCACATCGCCCTCGCGACCCAACGACGCCACATTTGATGTGAGGATTACCTTCACCGTTCCTCCTATGTCGAGTGCAGACCCGTACGAGGGGCGCCATGCGAACACCGTGCCGCCGGCACCCTATCCCTCAAGTCCTTCCGGGGGACCATGATAGCAGTCCCCTAGGACATATCTCTCCACAATCGCACCACATTTTTCTCCACAGCCGGGGTGATTCCGCGGAGAAGACGTTCTGGCGACGCCTCTGGGCGCCCTTGAGGGCAGGTGCTTCGGGAGTCAGGCCGCCCGGTCCTGCTTACGGTAGTTGAACCACGTATCAAGCAGACCGAGCCAGGAGGCCGCCTGCAGGAGCAGCGGGAACACCATGACGGCGGCCAGCAGGAAGCCTCGCCAGAGAGGTCTCACATGATACTTGTTCAAGAGGAAGATCACGATTGAGAGCCCCTGCACAAGGAACAGCGTCGCGAAGAGTATCAGCAGATTGGAGCCGACCACCCCCACCGCGAACCGCCAGGGGTCCGCGTACTCCGCGAACAGCACCCCGCCCAGGCCCAACACGTAGCCCCAGGCAAAGTACCACGGAAGCTGCCAGTGCACGAAGGGAGACAAGCGCGGCAGCTGGAGCGCCCGTGATCCAAGAGAGAGTTTCCCCGCCGAGTAGCTGAGCACCCCCATCGCGACCGCCATGAGCGTCGTGAGGGCCGGCAACACATAGGGCACCGATTTGACCGCCAAGGCGATGATCTTGGCCGCTTCCGCCTTCGACATGCCCTGGCCTCCGAGCACGGTACGCGCCTCAAGCAGTTGTTTCAGCACCTCTCTCTGGATCACAGCCAGCTGTGGCCCTTCCAGGAGATACGTGAGCCCGAAGGTGCCGCCCAAGGTAAGGAACATGAATGCCGTCGAGACGACGAGGACGCGGGCCGCCGGCTGCTCCGCTCTGAGCATCGCCGCCTGCACGACTCCGGCCAGAAAAAGGGGGATCAGCGGGAGCCCGGAGGGACCGCCCAGAGCCAGTGTCACTCCCGAAGCGCCGATGGCCGCGACGGCCCCCAGCATGGGTCCGCGACGATACGAGAGCCACAGGATGGGCACAGATACCATCGGCAAGATGACAATGAACATGGGCGCCAGGAGAAACGCCGCCGTTAGCAGAGCGAGGCTCCCCGTCAGCGCCCCCAGGAGGGCGGCAACGCTCGAGCGCGTCCCTTCCCGGTCAGTCACATCCGGGCCGGACGCGCCCTCGCTAGAGCTATGTGGTTCGTCTATGATCCGGCCTTCGCTCTCCGTACCGGTCCCACCTTCCAGTCCTGCCCACGCCGGTCGCCCGGCGCCCGGGCTATCGGACGGAGTATGGCAAGAGCGCCATCTCGCGGGCCCGCTTGATTGCGATGGCCAGGTCGCGCTGGTGCTGCGCGCAGTTGCCGGTCACCCGCCGCGGCTTGATCTTGCCGCGGTCACTGAGGTACCGGCGCAAGGTCGCGGTGTCCTTGAAATCGATGTAGGTCACCTTGTCCTTGCAGAACGCACAGAACTTGCGCTTGGTCTTCTTCGGATAATCCGCCACGAATGCCTCCTAACAAGGCCCTTGTCTAGAAGGGGACCTCCGCCCCCGGAAGCTCGTCCGGCGCCGGCGCGTCGACTTGCTCGTCGAGGCCCTGACCGCCGCCCTGGCCTCCCAAGAAGGTGAAGTTGTCCGCCACCACTTCTACCTTGGTCCGCTTCTGCCCGTCCTGGGCCTCCCAGCTGCGCGACTGCAGCCGTCCCTCGACGAGCAGGGGCTTCCCTTTGGTCACGTACTGGCTGATCGTCTCAGCCTGCCGGTTCCAGAAGACGACGTCGAAGAAGCTCGTCTCCTCCACTTTCTGGCCGTCCTTGCCCGTGTAGTTGCGGTTCACGGCCAGTCCGATGGTGGTGACGTTCGCCCCGTTGGGCGTGGTCCTCATCTCCGGATCGCGGGTCACATTGCCCGCTAGGACTACTCTGCTAAAGCCTCGCACTCCCTACACCCCCCACAGTCGCTCCGCTTCTGCGGAGGCGACACTATAGACGAAGGATACTGATTGACACCTGATTCCTACGCGTCCAACTTCACGATGATGTAGCGCATGATGTCGTCGGTGATGCGAAGAATCCGGTCGAGCTCGTTGATGGTCTTGTTCTCGCCTTCGAAGTCGATGACGACGTAGTTGCCGTCGCCGTGTCCCGCAATCTCGTAGGCCAGCTTGCGCTTACCCCACTGGTCGACCTTCTCTATCTTACCCTGGTTGTTCTTGATCAGGTCGGTGAACTTGGTAACCGCGACTTCGTGTGCGTCTTCGTCCAGCGTCGGACTGAAGAGAAGCATGGCCTCGTAATTCCTCACTTCTTCACCTCCTTTGGTCTAGTTCGGCCCCAGTTGAGCTGGAGCAGGGGGAGTGAGGCTGGGTCATTATAGCAGCATCGCCTCCCCATCGCCACTTGGCAACGGCCCCCCGATTCCGCCTCTCAAGCGGTTCCTTCCGCACATACGACCGTGCCGGACAGCGCCTCCCGCAGAGCGGGAGACCGGAACGCCGTCGGGCCTAGGATACCGGCCAGCAGTGACACCAGCACCGCCCCCGCTTCCTGGGGGAGCTCCGCGCCGGCAGCGGCGGACGTCGATCCGGCGGGTGTCGCTGCGCCTTGTGCCCGCTGATTGATGGCCGCCATCGCCCCCATGAACGGAGTCGAGGCAGGTAGCGTCGGCCCAGCCGGTCCGTGCGTCGACGTACGCGCGCTCGACCCGTCGCTGACGCGGACCTGGGAGGATGACCCCCGCAAGGCCGATGCCTCCCACCTGGGCACGTGGCCGCCCGGGTGCGCGCTCGACCACGCCGAGGCCGGCTTACCGGCATTGTCCGGCGCGTAGCCCGGCGCGGGCAGCGGGTCCGCCACGCCACGAGGCAGCTCGCGGAGATCTTCGCGGACGCGTGGGTCCCGTTCCTCTAGCGGACGGCCCTGGCCCACCGCTTCGCCATCGGCGCCGACTTCACCGACGGCACCGTTGGGCGCGGGCATCGGCGCAGGATGGGCCGGAGTCGGGTCTGCCTGCGGGTGAGCCGGCTGTTCGCTCGTAGCCGGCTGCGGGGCGGGCTCCGGGGTCTCAGCGGGCTGCACGGGTGCCGGACCCAGAAGCGACATCGGGTCCGCGTACTCCTTGTCGTCCCGGCTGGCGGTCCGGTAGACGCCTAGGTGCAGATGAGCTCCTTCCGACGACGGATCGCCCACGCTTCCCAGAGCGCCGACCTTCTCGCCCCGGCCCACCGACGACCCGCGCCCGACCACCAGGCCCGCCAGGCCCAAGTAGGTGGTCGAGTAGCCGTCGCCGTGGTCGACCGTCACCATCGTTCCCCCGCGGGGATTGCGGCCCGCGTACGCGACGTCGCCCGCCTCCGCCGCGGACACGGTGTCACCGGGCTCGCCCGCGATATCGATGCCACGATGTGCGTCCGCCGCATAGCCGCTCGTGACCAGCCCCGCGAGCGGCCACGCGTAGCCTCCCGCGGCCCGGGCCGTACTCCCGGCCGCCCCGGCCCACACCGACAGCGCCAGGCCCACCGCCACCG
>CAYWVN010000044.1:0-12176 GCA_964461725.1 uncultured Coriobacteriia bacterium
GGGGGCGGGGGCGATGCCCCGGTCGATGTCGGCGTAGGTCATGACGCAAACCGGGCAGCCGGGTCCGGAGAGCAGAGTGAGCTTCTTGGGTAGCACGCCGCGGATGCCGGCCTTGGAGATGGCCACCGTGTGGGTGCCGCACACCTCCATCAGGCTGATGTCCTTGGTCGTCGCGCGTTTGATCTCGTCGACGAAGTGCTTGGCGAGCCTCGGGTCGCGGTATTCGCTGATGTACTTCACGCCGTCTGCTCCGTGTCCACGGGCGGCAGGTCCTTGGCCAGCTCCTCGAAGAGCTTGAGCCTCTCCGCCGCCTCTTCTTCGTCCAGCACCTCGATGGCGAAGCCCGCGTGTACGATGACGTAGTCTCCTATTTTTGCGTCAGGCGTGATCTGCAGGCCTGCCTCGCGCACCACATCGCCGAAATCGACCTTGGCCATGCGGAAGCCCGCTTCGTTGTCTGCGATCTCGATGATCTTGCCGGGTATTCCTAGACACATCTTGACATCACCTCTCTTTGCTTAGAAGGAACCTTCGCGGAAAGGTCCCTTCAGACACGAACAGTCTAGCACTACCGCTCCGGCGGCGTCCTTCTGGCGTGCGGATCAGCATGCAGCAGGTACCGGTTCTTCCCTGATGTCTTGGCGGCGTACAGCGTCTCGTCGCAGCGCTTGAGCAGCGTGCGGTCGTTGTCGTCGGCGAAGAGCTCCGTCACGCCGACCGAGAGGCCGATCGTCTCCGCGCAGCTCCGCCGCGTTCTGGTTGCAGAACACGACGGTGTTGTCGGGGTCGATGATTAGAACACCTTCTGCCAGGTTGGTGAGAAGGTTCTCTAGCATCTCTGTGCTAACCACGGGGTCCGCTCTACGAGGAGGTTTCTCCGTTGCCGCCGACAGCCTTGTTCAGCGCCTCCATCAGTGCGTCGGTGTCCAGGCCGTGCATCTGGCTGCCCTGCTCGACTGTCTCCATATTCGCGATGGAACAGCCGATACAGCCCAGACCGAACTCCTGGAAGACACCGATCGTCTGCGGGAACTTCTGAACCACCTCGGCGATGGTCATGTCCTTGTCGATCATATGGTCCTACTCCCTTCTGCCCTTGCGGGCGCGGTATACCTATTCTAATGGCTGACCGCGAGATTGACCAGAAGAAGTGGCGCCGCGAGCGGCGCCACCGGGTGAGAGAAGGGGCCGCCGTCCGGCTGGACAGGCGGCCCCCGATTTCAATCTTGCCGGGATGCGGCAAGCCGCTGGCCCTAGGGCCCGATCTTGGTTGGAAGGGACGGAGGTTGGGTGGCGTCAGTCAACGATCCGTCGTAGTTGGCGGCGTTCTCATATCCGAGCAGTCTCAAAGCTAGGTACGTCACCGACGACCTGTAGCCGATCTTTCAGTAGAGCACCAGGTCCTTGTCTCTGGTGACGCCCGCGTCGTCCATGAGCTTCTGAAGCTCGCCGGCCGGCTTCATGACCGGCGGCGTATCGGCGGTCAGGAGCTCGACCCAGTCTTGCCGGGTGGCGCCCTGCAGGTGACCGGTGATGAACTCGACGGTCGGGCGCGTGTCCAGAAGGACCGCGTCCTTCTTGCCGACCAGCGCGCGGACCTCCTCTTTGGTGGCGAGCACCTTCTCCACCGGGGAGGCTGTGTACTCGGTCGGCTCGGCGCTCGGCGTATCCTTGCTGACCTCGCGCTTCTCCTTGGCCCACTTGGCGAAGCCACCGTTCAGCACGGCGACCCTGGGATGCCCCATGTACTCGAGCACCCAGAACAGGCGCCCCGCGACCGGCGTGATCATCTGGTCGTAGACGACTATCTTGGTCTCCTTGGAGACCCCCAACTTGCCCAGCCAAGCCTCAATCTCTTCCTTGGGGGCGACCTCCGAGGGAACCTTGCTGCCCTTCGCCTCGGTGTCGGTGATTGCCACGTTGAAGGCGCCCTTGATGTGGCCGGCCTTGTACATGTCAGGCGCTCTCACGTCCAGGACACGGATGTCGGGGGAACCCAGGTTCTGCGCCAGCCAGGCGGTTTCAGCCAAGAGGTCCGGGTTGGCGTACTTCGTGGGAAGCTCGCCCTTCGCGCCGGTTGAGGTCGACGTCGCTTTCGTGCACCCGGCGAGCACGGCCAGGGTCAGGAGAACGATGCCTAGAAGAAACAGACTGCGCTTATGTCTCATGCGTATTCACCTCCTATCCAGCGGTTCTTGCCCCAGTCTGCCGCACGCCGATGAAAGCAGCGCGCACGGCTGATGATTAGCCAAGCATATCCAATAGATAAGGGAATGGCAAGACCGGAGCAATGACGGACAGGAGCCATGACGGGGGGGAGAGCGGAGTTGAAGGTGGCTACTTGTGGCAGATTGCACAGATGTCGCCGCCGGGCTCTTCAAGGGTGACTTGGGAGAACCCGGCTTCCCCGAACAGCTGCTGGAAGTCTTCGTGGTCGAGGTAGTAGTCGTTCCAATCGTTGGCCTGAAGTCCCCTGAGTCTTGGGATCACATATCCCAGGCCCAGCATCATGGCTAGCCAGACGCGATCTTTGCGGCTCCGGGTCCTGTGGGGTTCGCTGACGACGGCCTTGCCGCCGTCTTTCAGGACGCGGTGCAGCTCTGAGGCCGCTTTCGCGCGGTCCGGAACGGCCGAGATGGCGCCCGCGCAGACGAGCTTGTGGAACGTCCCCTCAGGGAACTGGAGGTCCTCCAGGTCGCCGACGTGGAACTCCACGTTCTGGACGCCCTCACGCGCCGCTCGGCGTGCGGCGATCTCTACGAACTTGGGCGACAGGTCCACGCCGACCACCTTGACTGCCGGGTTGCGTTTGGCGATCTGCATGGTGTACGTGCCCGGACCCATTCCGGCGTCCAGAATGAGCTCCCCATCCTGCGGCGCGACTTCTTGCAGGATGAGCGGCGCCGTCGTGTCGTCGCGATGCTGTGTGCGGTGGCGGAAGTAGGCGTAGGCGGGGGCCACGAAGTCATAGAGCCGTTGTGTCTTGGTCTTGTCTCGCGCCATGGTCAGGAATCCTTCAGCCGCAATCGGGATGCGGCCACCCACGCCTGCCCCAGGGAAATGCCGCCGTCGTTGGTCGGAACCTGCCTGTGCGTCAGGACCTCGAAGTCCTTGCGGCGGAGTCGCTCCAATACCTTAGCAAGAAGAAGCGCGTTCTGGAAGACGCCGCCTCCCAGAGCGACGCGGGTAAGACCGGTCTCGTCTCTGAGGCGCGACACTGTCTCGGCGCAGAGGGCCGCTACCGTGTTGTGGAACCGGGCCGCTATCGTGTCGGCTTCCGTGCCGGCTTCCAGGTCCGATAGCAGGTCCTCCCATAGGGGCAGGGTGTCGACGACAATCATGCTCCCGGCATCGTCAGGCCCGGCGCCGATGCGGGCCCCAGAGCCAGATTCTCCGAGTGTCAGCGCGAAGCGATACTCGCCTGTCTCATCTTCGTCGGCCGTCATCTCCAGCTCGATGGCCGCCTGCCCCTCCGTGTCGACCTCGTCCCGGATGCCCAAGAGCGACGACACCGCGTCGAACAGCCGGCCGGCACTGGATGTCACCGGCGAGTTCAACTTCTTCTCGAGCTGTTGGGCGACCAGCCGGCGCTCGGTCTCCGGAATGCGCGCGAACCACCGCGCGGCCAGCTCCTCGTATCGCTCCGGCCAGAACTCATGGAGGTAGCCGAGCGCCATCCGGTAGGGCCTGGCGACAGCCGCGGCCCCGCCCGGCATGGGAATCTGGCGCAGGTGGGCGCGGCGCTCGAAGTCGACCGCGCCGGCCACCAGGAACTCGCCGCCCCAGATGGTGCCGTCGGTGCCGTAGCCGGCGCCGTCGAAGGAGATGCCGATGACCCGCTCATCCGGGTCCACGCCGCCGCGGTCGATCATCGCGCTCACGATGTGCGCGTGATGATGCTGGATGCCGACCAGCTCGACCCCCGATAGCCCCAGCGCGTACTTGGTGGAAAGATACTCAGGGTGTAGGTCGTACGCGACCACCTTCGGGTCGATCCGGAAGAGGCGCCGGTAGAGCTCTACGGTGTGCTCGAAGTGCTCCATCGTCTCCAGGTTCTCCATGTCCCCGACATGCTGGCTGACGAAGGCGAAATCATCCTTGGTGAGGCAGAAGGTGTTCTTCAGTTCCGGGCCGACCGCCATGATCTCCGGCACCTTGGATGGTAGGCGGATGGGATAGGGGGCGAAGCTCCGGGCTCGGCGGACCATCACCATCTCACCCTCGATGACGCGGACGACCGAGTCGTCATAGCGTGAGTAGATGCCGCGGTTGTGCATAAGGAACGCGTCGGCGATGCCGTCTAAGCGCCGCAGCGCCTCATCGTTCTCCATGGCGATGGGTTCCTCGGAGAGGTTCCCACTGGTCATGACGAGCGGCCGGTCCACGTCTCGCAAAATGAGGTGGTGCGCGGGCGTGTAGGGCAGCATGACGCCGAGGTACTTATTGCGCGGCGCGATGCCCTCCGCGAGCACGGCGTCGGTGCGGCGGCGCATAAGGACGATCGGCCGTTCCGACCGGGTGAGAGCCGCCTCTTCCTCGGGGCTTATCTCGCAGAGGTTACGGGCGGTCTGGGCGTCCTTCACCATCACAGCGAGCGGCTTGCCGTAGCGGCGCTTGCGCTCCCTGAGGCGAGCCACGGCGTCCTCGCTGGTGGCGTCGCACGCCAGCTGGAATCCGCCAAGTCCCTTTAGGGCGAGGATGCCTCCCGACGCAAGCACTTCTTCCGCCGCCACCAGCGCTCCCTCGCCGTGTGGTGCCTCGCCGTGCGGCGGCGTCTCTCCGGACTCGGGTTCTCCTGGCGCACCCGCCTTCTGCGCGGGTTGTGCGCGCCGGGTCCGGCGGTCCACGAATGTGAGCTCGGGGCCGCACACCGCGCACGCGTTGGGCTGCGCATGGAAGCGCCGGTTGGCGGGGTCGTCGTACTCGGCTTGGCAGGGCGGGCACATGGTGAACGCGCGCATGGTCGTCTTGGGGCGGTCGTACGGGATGTCCTCGATGATCGTGAAGCGGGGGCCGCAGTTGGTGCAGTTGATGAACGGGTAGCGGTACCGGCGGTCGTTGGAATCGAAGAGCTCTCGCAGGCAGTCGTCGCAAGTGGCGATGTCCGGGGAGACAAGCACGTAGCGGCCCGGTTCCTCCAGGCTCTCTCGGATCTCGAAGGACGAGTACCCGGCCGTCTCCGGGAGCCGCTCCTCGGTCAATGTGTCGATGCGCGCCTGGGGCGGGGCCTCGGCCCAGATCGCCTCGGTGAAGGACGCGATCTCCTCGGGCGGACCCTCGGCCTCGAGAGTCACGCCCTGCGAGGAATTGTAGACGTAGCCGTTGAGACCTCGGGAGGTCGCCAGTTGGTAGATGAAGGGACGAAAACCGACACCTTGGACGACGCCGGTCACGAAGATGCGCGAGCGCTCAGTTCCCAAAGGCGGACCCCTCTACTTCAACCAGGGCTCCAGCTCTTCGACCAGCTTCACCTTGGGCATCGAGCCGACCAGCTTCTTCTGCACCTGGCCGCCGGAGAAGACCAAGAATGTCGGAATCGAGAGGACTTCGTATTGCTTGGCCGTCTCGCGGCAGTCGTCCACATTGACCTTCGCGACCTTGATCTTCTCGGCGTGCTCGTCGGCGACCTCGGTGAGTATCGGCTCCATGGCTCGGCACGGTCCACACCAGGCTGCCCAGAAGTCCACCAAGACCGGCGTCGTGGCCTCGAGTACCTCGGCCTTGAAGTTGTCGTCTGACAAGTGCATAATCTCGCCCATCTGCCACCTCCGCGGGTGCGTTTGGATGATTATAGCTTTGCCCGCCCGCCCTGGAAACTCTACGGTGGCGCGCTAGTCGAGCGTTTCGATGTAGCGCTCGGCGCTCACGGCGGCCACGGCCCCCTCGCCGGCGGCAACAATGACCTGTTTCAGCTCGTTCTTCCGGCAGTCGCCGGCCGCGAACACTCCGGGGACGGAGGTCGCCAGACGCTCGTCGGTGATGATGTAGCCGGAGTCGTCACGCGCGATCTCTTCCGGCAGGAATTCGGTGTTGGGTGTGTTGCCCACGTACATGAAGATCCCGGCGACGGGCAGCACCGTCTTCTCCCCGGTCAGCTTGTCCTGGACCACGGCCTCCTGGACGGTGGTCTCCCCGCGGATCTCGATGAGGTGCGAGTTCCAGGCGACGGAGACCTTGGGGTTGGCCAGGGCGCGCTCCTGGACGACCTTGGCTGCCCGCAGCTGGTCGCGCCGGTGCACTATGGTCACATGGTTGGCGAATTTGGTGAGGAAGATCGCCTCCTCGACGGCCGCGTCACCTCCACCGACCACGATCACGTCCTGATCTCGGAAGAACGCGCCGTCACACGTCGCGCAATAGGACACGCCCCGACCCCGGAACTCCTTCTCGCCGGGGATGCCCAACGGGCGGGGGTTCACACCTGTGGCTATGATGACCGTCTTGGCATCCAGCGTCCGGTCGGGCAGACGTACGCGGAGCGTCCCGCCTTCCAGGGCCAGGCCACTTGCCTCGCCAAAGGCGAACTCGGCCCCGAACCGCTTGGCCTGGGCTTCCATGTTGGCGGTGAGCTCCGGGCCCATGATCCCGTCCGGGAAGCCGGGGTAGTTGTCGATAAGCTCGGTGGCGGCGGCCTGGCCTCCCGCCATCTGCTTTTCCACGAGCAGGGTCTTCAGCCGTGCCCGGCCGCAGTAGAGGGCGGCTGTCAAACCCGCCGGCCCGCCGCCCAGCACAACAGTGTCGTATGGGCCGAGACCCTGCTCTACCGTCACTGTTCCAGCTCCTTGAGGTATCGCCGCACGTCCGATGCGTGTGGTCCGGACGGGGCCACTTGGAGGTAGTCCCGGAAGGCGTGACGCGCTCCGGCGATATCGCTGCGGTCCCGCCACAGGATCAAGCCGAGGTAGTAGTAGGCGTTGGGGATGTTGGGGTTGTCGACCAGCCCCCGCTGGAGCTGGCGTACCGCGTCGTCGGTCCGACCGAGGTGGAAGAAAGCGACGGCCAACCCCGTCCGCACCGTGGCGTTCGACGGGTCGATGTCCAGAGCCTGTTGGTAGCGGGCGGTCGCCAGCTGGTACTTGCCCTGGGCAAAATAGAGGTCGGCCAGGGCCACCAGCGTTCCGGGATCACGCGGGTTCTCGGCCAGCAGCCGCAGGTAATCCTTTTCCCGCGCGGCGGCAGTCGACGTCCGGCTGCTTGAAGCCTGCGGCGTCGGAACGGGGTACTGCTGTCGTACGGAGAGCCATATCCCCATGAGGAGCGCCGCGAACACGAGCAGGATTCCGACCGAGAAGATGACCTGTATCTGCCTTTGGTTGCGGGCCACGCCGGCCCACGCTCTGTGCCACGGCGTCTGGCGTTCGCGCAGCGCCTGCACGGCGATCCGATGGGTCTGCGCCTTGACGAGCATGTTGAGGTCGCTGGTGAGCAGCGTGACCGGCCGGCGCGGCGTTTCCTGCCCCAGTTGGTAGGCCAGCGCGATGATCCGGTCATCCGAGGTCTTGGTGCGCAGGATCTCCGGAATCGGCCTGTCCGGGTTCACCTCCGCGACGCGGACCAGCGCTCCGTTGTCGAGCTCGACGCCGTCGGCCAGACTGCTGAACCGCGAGAACCCGAAGAGGATTCGCGAGACCTCCCGCGCGTTGTAGAGCAGGTGCTTGTCGGTCCGGGAGGTCTTGAGCTTGTCGAGTTCGAGCAGCACGGTCTGCGGGATGACCACCTCGGCGCCGGGAAGCTCCTGCACCACAGTAGGCTGGTGGAGCAGGGCGTTGGTGTCCAGCACGTAGACTCGCTCGGGACGGCGCACGGCATCCGGTCCGGTCCCGCCCGGTGGCAACGGGACACTGTGACCGGTCGGCGCACCGGCTTGAGGTTCGGACCGTTCCGTGACGCCGGCGCGAGGGACAGGTCTTCCCGGGGCCCTACGACGTCTCTGCTTGGAACGCGGCATACCCGTTGCGCTTTTCCCATTCGCTTGGCGGCGGATTCCTCCCCGGGGTCTACTGACTCGGCGAGGTGGCCCGCACGCGGGTCGACAAGTACTCCTTGAGGGCGGGAACGTAGTGCACCACGAAGGTCGTGCGGGGCGGGGAGTAGGTCTCCACGATCACGCGTCCGTTCTCCACTCCGAACCCGGTAAGCTGCACCCCGTACTCGCGGGCCGACTGCAGGGCGGAGGCCTGTGCCTCCTTCGACGAGGCCAGGTTGCGATACGTCGCGTACCCGGCGTCGGCGACCGTCTTGGCCGCCTCGTGTGACTGCCATGCGCCGAAGAGCGACATTGCGTCGTTGATGATGAGCGCCATTACGGCGATCGCGATGAGGGTCTTCACAATGATGTCGGTGTAGTTCCTCATGTGCCTCCGACTTCACCGGCGCCGGGACGCCTCAGGCGCCCGGTTCTCCAAAGATGCCAGCTCAAGAGTGCTGCGAGAGCGGCTGTCGCCAGGAACAGTATAGCCCAAAAGGTGCGGCTGAGGTAGGCAGCCTTGACCGCCATCGTGTTGCGCGCGAACATCTCGTCACCGCTCATCAGGGAGAGGTAAACCTGAGATGTCCCCGGGGCTCTCGCGCTGACGGGGAATGTGAAGAAGTTCTCCTTCGGGCGCAGCGTGACGCTCTGGCGCCTACCCCCAGGAAAGTCGAAGCCATGGCTCTCCATGCGGATCGTTATCTTCATCGGGAACGGATTGCTGTTCCCGATGGCCAACGGGATCTTCCCGCTCTGTCCGGTCAGCGTGACGGTCTGCCGCGGCGGCATGGTTACCTTGCGATAGTGGGCGTCCGCGGTGCGGTCGATGTGGCGCACGTACTTGAGCCCGAGGTTGATGAGCCGAGGGTCGGCGCCGGAGCGTGTCCAGTCGCTGCTCTCGGCGACGAACAGCGTTGCCCGCAGGCGGGCGCGCAGCGGGTTGCCGGGCGCCAGAGCGGATGCGAAGTTGCGGTATCTGATCCTCGCCTGACCGAGCCGAGCGTAGTATCTGTTCTGCAGATAGCCTGGTGCGGCCAGCGTCTCCGCGATCTGCAGGGGCTGCGTGGCCGCCGGCAGGCCGCTGGCGGCCGACGCCAGCCCGGTCGCCGAGAGCCACCGGGTGTGTTCGAGCCGGCTATACAAGAGCTCGAGCAACCTGCGGTCCGGCTTCCACTCCGGACCCGGAGCGATCACGACGATGCGCCGGGACCCGGGCTTGGACAGGTACACCTCCGCTAGGGCACCCAGCAGGCGCTGCATGGTGGCCGACGCACCGCGCCTCTGGGTCAGAACATTCGTGTGGGCCGTGTTCTTGAAGAAGACGGTGATGCGCCTTCGGTCAGCGTCCTCGAGCCGGTGCGGTTGGTACTGGCTTCCGGTGCGGTTCTCCGCCTGCCTGAAGTAGCTTTCGTCAAGCACGGTGAACTCGATGCCGCTCGAGGTCAACACAGGCAGACTGGCGGAGTTCAAGCGCAGCCCCGGCAGGTACAGCCCGGTGAACTTGCCCTGGAGCCCCAAGGCCGCGGGCAGGATCCTCCAGCCGAGGGCGATCTGCTCCTTGATGTCGGCCGTCCAACCCCTCTGTCCGAGCGAAACGAGCGAGGGGTACGCGTAGGGCGCCGGAATCAGCTCGATGGAGCCCCGGTCGATCAGGGCCCCATACTGGTCCAAAAGGAGGCGGGCGCGTCGCGCATCCCGCGAATCCGCCGAGAGTTCCAACGGTCTCGTGCTGTCTTCGGTGACGAAACGGTATCCCCTGGAGATAGAGCGGATCTGCTCGACGAGCATCGGTGTCATGTTGGCCGAGACCTGGACGTCTCGGTGCTTCTTGAGCGCGGAGAGATGGGTTCCGAGGACTCCGAAAGTCTTGTTCGGCAGATTGCGATCCCAGAAGACGCCGGTGGGTCCGGCATGGGAGCGTTCATGAAGATCCCAGACCAGGGCCACCGACAAAGGCTCGCCCAGACGCGGGTTGACCACGACCACAGTGGTCTTCGACTTGGCGATTTCTTCACCTTGCCAGATGAGCCGGGCGGTCGCCGGGTAGGCGCCTTCTCCCAGGCCCATCTCTCCCGCCTTGCGGCTGGTGGTGAGCCGGGTCTTTCCGGGCGGCAAGATGTCGGCCTGAAGGAGCTCTCGGTGGATTACCGATTCAGATGGAAGAGGCCCGTCCTTGCCCAAACGCATGCGGTTGAAGAACTCGATCTGCACCAGCGCGCCCGGCAGAGGGGTCTTGGTCGGGTTGGAGATGTTCGCTCGGAAGACGATGGGTTCCTTCTCGCTGTAGAACGGCTTGGAGAAGGAGAAGCGCATTTGTGGTTTGGCGGGACGCGCGGCCAGCGCGGCGCCGGTCGGGATGACGGTTCGGAATACCGCCGAGACCACGACAACCGAGAGCAGAAGCAGGAGTCGGGCGGCCCCGGGGGCACCCGGCACGGGTCTGCTTGATTTCAACATGTACCTCCGCTAGAAATGAGTAACCAGATTCTATCAGATGCGGCGGGACCCGCCGGCGCCGGCAGGAAGCCGGCACGTCCGCGGAGAAGCACTATCATGAGAGTCCATAACCCTAGGGGGTAAGCTGTGAAGAAGCCTGAGAAGCCGGACAAGAACTTCGACGCGATGGTTCCCACGTCGCTCCCGCTCATACCCCTGCGCGACCTGATCGTCTTTCCCAATCTGGTCGTGCCGCTGTTCGTCGGCCGTCAGAAGTCGATCAAGGCCCTAGAAGAAGCGATGAAGGAGAACCACATCGTTGCCCTGGTCACGCAGAAGCAGGCCGAGATGCAGGAGCCCGAGCCTGGGGATCTGTTCCAGATCGGATCGGCGGCGACCATCATGCAAGAGCTCAAGCTCCCCGACGGCACAGCCAAGGCGCTGGTCGAGGGGCTCCTGCGCATCCGGGTCAAGGAGTTCGTCCAGACGGAACCCTACTTCCGCGCCAAGGTCGAAGTGGTCGATGAGCCGGCCGAGAAGGACATGGAGATAGAAGCGCTGATGCGCAACCTCGTCGGCCAGTTCGAGAAGTGTGCTCGTCTGGGCAAGCCGATTCCTCAAGAAGTCCTGCTGGCCTCGGTGAACATCGAGGAACCCGGGCGCCTAGCCGACTTCGTGGCTTTCCACCTGAACCTCAAGACCGAGGAGAAGCAGGAGATCCTGGAGGCCATGGGGTCTCAGGATCGCCTGGAGAAAGTCTCGGGGTTCCTCAATCGTGAGCTGGAGATACTCGAGATCGGTAGCAAGATCCAGTCTCGCGTCAAGGACCAGATGACCAAGACCCAAAAGGAGTACTTCCTTCGCGAACAGTTGAAAGCCATCCAGAAGGAGCTCGGGCACGTTGACGAGCAGACGGCTGAGATCGACGAGCTGCGCGAGAAGATCGCCAAGGCCAAGATGCCCGATGAGGTCGAAGAGAAGGCCCTCAAAGAGCTCGACCGCCTCGCCAAGATGCCGCAGGGGGCCGCGGAGACCTCCGTCATCCGGACCTACCTCGACTGGCTGATCGAGCTTCCGTGGAAAAAGCGCAGCCGGGAGAAGCTGGATCTCAAGCGCGCCGCCAAGATACTGGACGAGGACCACTACGGCCTTGAGCAGGTCAAGAAGCGGGTGCTGGAGTACCTGGCCGTCCACAAGCTGGTCGGACGGATGAAGGGCCCGATCCTGTGCTTCGCCGGACCCCCGGGGACCGGCAAGACCTCCATCGGCAAGTCGATCGCCCGTTCGCTGGGGCGGAAGTTCATCCGGGTCTCCCTGGGCGGCGTGCGGGACGAGGCGGAGATCCGCGGACACCGGCGCACGTATGTGGGCGCGCTCCCTGGGCGCATCATCCAGTCCATCCACCAGGTGAAGATGAACAACCCGGTATTCATGCTGGACGAGATAGACAAGGTGGGTGCGGATTTCCGCGGCGACCCATCGGCCGCGCTTCTCGAAGCTCTCGACCCGGAACAGAACTACGGCTTCTCCGATCACTACCTGGAGGTGCCGTTCGATCTCTCGGACGTCATGTTCGTGACCACGGCCAACATCCTGGACACGATACCGCCGGCGCGCCGCGACCGGATGGAGGTCATCCACTTCCCCGGCTACACGGAGGAGGAGAAGCGCGCCATCGCCACGCAGTTCCTGGTGCCCAAGCAGTTGGAGGCGCATGGGCCGACTTCGTATGGGCCGACCGTAGCCAAAGATGGCCCGCGGGCCATGACCC
>CAYWVN010000045.1:0-12113 GCA_964461725.1 uncultured Coriobacteriia bacterium
TCGACCGGCATCCAGTAGTCGCCGGCCGCCCGGGTGAACGGCGCCCCGGACTCGCCGGGGCTGGTGAACCGGAAGAAGTACCACGACGAGCACATGAACGTGTCCATGGTGTCCGTCTCGCGCCGGGCCGGACCGCCGCACTTGGGGCCCGTCGCGCTGACGAACGCCTCGTGGCGCGTCAGCGGATTGCCGCCCGCCTCACGGGCCGCCGAGATGTCGACGTCCAGCGGCAGCACGACCGGCAGATCCTCGTCCGGGACCGGCACGACGCCGCAGTCGTTGCAGTACAGGACCGGGATGGGATTGCCCCAGTAGCGCTGGCGAGAGATCAGCCAGTCACGCAGCCGGTAGTTCACGGCCGCCTTGCCCAAGCCTCGCTCCCCCAGCCACGCGGTCACCTGTTGGATGCCCTCGGCCGCTGGGAGCCCGCTGAACTCACCCGAGTTGGCCATGACCCCGGTCTCCACATCGACGAAGGCCTCCGTCATGTCGGCCTCACGAAGCGCGACCGGCCGGCCGTCATCGCCCACCGGCCGGATGACGACACGCACCGGGAGCTCGTACTTGCGCGCGAACTGGAAGTCGCGCTCATCGTGGGCGGGTACGGCCATCACGGCGCCCGTGCCGTATTCCATGAGCACGTAGTCGGCGACCCATATCGGTATCTGCTCGCCGTTCACCGGGTTCACCGCGTGCGCGCCGGTGAAGACACCGTTCTTAGGCGTCTCGGCGCTGGTGCGGTCGATCTCGGTCTCGGCGGCCACCTTGGCGCGGAACTCCGCGACCTCGCCATCGCGCTTCGTGCCTGCGACCAGCCGGTCGACCAGTGGATGCTCGGCGGCGAGCAGGAAGAACGTCGCGCCAAAGAGCGTGTCCGGGCGCGTCGTGAAGACGGTGATCTTGGTGTCGGTCTCCTTGCCGCCCGGTCCGACCAAGCGGAAGTCGACGCTGGCGCCTTCGCTCCGGCCGATCCAATTCCGCTGCATCAGCTTCACACGCTCCGGCCCGCCCTCCAGACGGTCCAGGTCGGCCAGCAGCTCTTCGGCGTAGTCGGTGATCTTGAAGAACCACTGCTCCAGCTCCTCTTCCGCGACCTCGCTCTCGCAGCGCCAGCAGCGGTTCAGAGACACGATCTGCTCGTTGGCGAGCACCGTCTCGCACTTGGGGCACCAGTTGACGGCGGCTTTCTTGCGATAGACGAGGCCGCGCTCCATGAAGCGCAGAAACAGCCACTGGCCCCACTTGTAGTAGTCGGGGTCGCAGGTGGCGAGCTCGCGATCCCAGTCGTAGGAGACGCCCAGGCGCGCGAGCTGCGAGTGCATCGTAGCGATGTTGCCGCGCGTCCACTTGTCCGGGTGCGTGCGGTGTTCGATGGCGGCGTTCTCGGCCGGCAGACCGAACGCGTCGTAGCCCATCGGATGCAGGACGTTGAACCCCTTCATGCGCGAGAAACGGGCGACCACATCGCCGATGGCGTAGTTGCGGACGTGGCCCATGTGGAGGTCGCCGGAGGGATATGGGAACATCTCTAACACGTACTTCTTAGGGCGTCCGGGATCCTCGGAGACGCGGAAGACGCCGCTTTCGGCCCAGCGCTCTTGCCACTTCGCCTCGACTGCCTGAGGGTCGTACTTCTCGCTTGCCATCCGCCCGCTCTCGCGTCCCTGTCTCTATAGCTCGAGCTGGTCGGCCAGCTCCAAGCGCTCCTCGGTCGACATGTTCTTGACCTTCTGCCAGACCACCGGGCACTCCTCGTCGTCTGAGAACCCGAAGTGCTTGCGGATGGCCTTGTCGACGTCCTTTCGGGTATGGCTGTTGATCTCCATCCCGAACTCGTCCAGCAGCCAATCCATATGACGCATGTAGCAGCTCATCGTCCCTCCGTCGTCTCGCGTGCCGTCACATCCACGCGGGGTTGCCCTCGCGTGCCCTCGCATGCCGTCTCTTTCGTGCACCGCCCCGTCCGCGGTCCCGGAAACGCCGGGAAGCCCTCCGTCCGCGACGAAAGGCTTCCTTTCGCGGTACCACCCCGCTTAGCAGAGTGGTCCTTGTGGAGATGGTGGGAATCGAACCCACGACCTCCTCCACGCCAAGGAGGCGCTCTCCCCCTGAGCTACATCCCCAAACTTTCGCCAGGTAAAGGGCCCAATATTCCCCTTCACAGCCCTTTCCGTCTGGAAAGTAGTCCAATTATAGCAGCGGCCAAGGGCGAGTCAATCGAGCCGGATCGAGCCGGATCGTGCGAGCCGGATCGTGCGTGGGCCCGTCCAGACCATCCGGCCGGACTTCTCGCTCGCTTTGACGCCGGCCACTATGCCGCGCCTTAGAGCCCGCCGTTCCTCCGGGCTTCGCGTCCGATGGGTTCGGCGGCGGTCCCGCGAACCGGCCAACCTGGCCTGCGCACGAGTGAATCCCCGTCGGACAACCTTCCATTCATCATAGTCGACAACCCTCATTGGCCTCCGCCCCCTGAGAGCATGGCCTCCAGACGGTCGCCCACCTTCTCCGCGGCAGCCCGCTGACGAAGATACTCCTCATCAATGCGGTCGCGATGGGCCTCCAGCAGGGCGGCGGCCAAATCCCAATCGTCATCGGAGCTCCAGTGTACGCAGGCCGCCAGGCGGTCGACGACCAGGTCCTCGATTCCCAGAACATAGGCCGTGAGCCCTGCGGCCTTCACTTCGGTCAGATGCTCGCGTTGCCCAGGATCCAGCCGGGCACCGGGTGCTTCGACCACCAAGCCCAGCTCCTCGTCGATCCAATGCCGCCCTTCTCTGGAGAAACCCCACTCCCCCAGAATCCCGCTCAACGGCTCCGACTCGGATACGAGATCGATGTCCATGGTCGTGTAGCCTCCGGCGGTGTAGAACTCGACCGCATGGCCACCGACGACGACAGGAGCCGGCCAACCTCGGGCGACGCAGGCCTCGGTCAGCAGAGCCACGAAAGCCAGGCGACGCTTGATCGGATCCTCCAGCGTGGCGAGAACCTGCTCGAGATCGCTGCGTGAGGGCACGCGTTTCCCCGACGAGTCGGTATTCGACGCCTGCGCGGGTCCAGGGGCGAGACCGGCCAGCCACCGATCGATCTCTGTCTTCCGGAAGCGCCAGCGGTCGCCCATGCGGATGGAAGGCAGCTCGCCTCGGCGGGCCTTATCATAGACAGCCCGCTCAGAGAGTTTCAGGTATCGCGCGACGTCCTTGACGTCCCAGAGTCCGTCTTCACTCATCGCAGCCTCGCATCGCCAGGTAGGATACAATAGGAATCTATAGGACACTAGCGGAAATGTCCACCCCCGGGCCACGAATGCCGAACCAAGCGTGCGGGTTGGGCATCCGGACAGCCTGGTCGGCGGCGTGGGTCGGCCAACGAACGATGGAAGAGGAGTACCGGCAGGCGGGCTCTTAGTCAGCGGTGGTGGCCTCGGCGGGCAGCTCGATCACCGGGGCGTCTTTCCAGAGGCGTTCGAGCTGGTAGTAGGAGCGTTCCTCTTCGTCGAAGACGTGCACCACCACGTCGCCGTAGTCGAGCAGTATCCAGCGAGCCTGCGCCTCGCCTTCCACGCCCATCGGCTCCACGCCGACGGCCGAGATCCCTTCCTCGATCGCCTCCGCGATGGTCTTCACCTGGCGGCGATTGGTGCCGCCAACGATGACGAAGTAGTCCGTGATGACCAGTACTTCCGACATCTGCAGAACTGCGACGTCGGTCCCTTTCTTGTCGGCTGCGATGACCGCCGCCTTCAGCGCGAGCTCCCGCGCCTCCGGCCTCTTGGTTGTCCTTTGTCGCCTCACCGGCTGGTGCCCGTGGAGTCTGTCTGGCGCACGCCGGCACCTGAGGTACCCGGCTTGCCGGTCTCTGCGCGCTGAGCCTCCTGCTCTTTCTTGGCATAGTCCGCCCCGATGATCACCGCGACGTCGGCCACCCCCTGCTCCATCTTCCGGGCGACGAGCAAGCCTACCCCGAGGAGCACCCTGATGCGTTCGGCCTCGGCAGTCTTGTTGTTATACACGATGATATGGCTCTTCGCATAGTCGAACTTGAGCGCGCTCTTTGTTTCGACCACCTGGAAGCCGGCCTCGATGAGCTTCTCCGCCGCCCGTCCGGCGATGCCCGGCACGCCGCAGCCGTTCAGCACGATGACCTTCACGCGCTTCTTGGCGATCGCCTCTCCCTTGCCCCACAGGACATCCATCAGACGGTTGATCTCGCCTTTGTCGGGCTCCGAGTAGGTCTCCGCCCCGGCCATGATCTGCTTGGACGGCAGCGCCATCACGTTGATGCCGTCTGTCGACAGACCGGACAGCGCTTCCGCGAGGAGCTCTCTCTGGGCCTGCGTCAGGTCGGTGTCTTCGGCAGCCTCCACCAGCGCTCCGTAGTCGGATTCCTTGAGCAGGCTACGCTGTTTCCAGTATGGCGCCACGAGATAGCGGTCGATCGGCAGGCCTAGCAGGTTGCGGACAGTGGCCTTGGCCGTGTTCACCCCCGTGAGCAGCGACTCGCTGATCTTCTCGAAGTTCTGCCCGGGCACCTCCACGAATAGGTCAGGCGGGATGTTGAAGCCGGCCAACGTCTCTTTGGCCGGGTCGTAGACCGCGATGACGATGGAATCCGCCGACCGGTTGGATCCCGACTTCCTGGCGCCCACGAAGAGGAGCGTCTGCTTACCCTGGAAGGCTTGTTTCGGCTCTGTCCGCCCTGCGAAGAAGCGTCGTGAGAGCCACGGCAGCACTCGATAGGAACCTGTCCACACGACGGGCGTCAGCAGCAGGATGGCGATGCAGGTCAGCAGGAAGATGCGCGTGCGCCGCTTCTTGTGCTCCTTCTCGACCTTGCGCTTCTTGGTGCGATAGCCCAGGCTGTCGTATGCCTTCTTCTTGCTGCGGAAGCCGACGGACATCAGCCGGTCACCGCCTTGTCGCCCGCGGAGCCGGTAGCGCCCGCTGCGGCAGAGTCGCCCGGCGCACCCGAGGCGTGTCGATCGGGTAGAACGAGCCAATTCCACACCGCGACCGTCGTCGGGTGGATCGGCCTCCGGTGGTCGGCCAGATACTCGATGGTGTGCGCATAGGCCGCCTGGAACGCGCCGTCCAGGTCGCGCTCCGCCAGCTCACGTATCGGCGCGAGCTCCGGCCAGAGCCGACCCGGTTCCAGCAGGTCGCACAGGTAGATCGCCTTCTCGAAACGGGTCATCCCCGGCGCACCCAGTGTGTGGCGCTCGACGGCGCGCAGGATCTCGAGGTCGGTGATCCGCAGCCGCTTCGGGAGGAGCCGCGCGCCCACGGGTCCGTGCAGAAGCTGGGGCGCGGAGCTTTCCACGGCGTCCGGCTCCAGACCGAGCTCCCGGGGCGTCGCCACGAGCGCGTCGGCGGAGAAGCCCTTCGCGTAGTCGTGGACCAGACCCGCCACCCGAGCCTTGTCCTCGTCGAGATCGAACCACCGGGCAAGCTCGACGGCGTAGTCCGCCGAGCGCAGGCTGTGCTCGAACTCGTCGCGCGGGAGCACCCGCTCGAGCTCCCCAGTTATCTCTTCCAGGTCGTATGACAATTGCGTTGCCTCACTATGGCCGATTGAGCTCATCATGACATGTAGAAAGCTTGCTTCTGGATGTAGCTCCCCACGCCCTCAGGAACCAGGTAGCGGATCGGGCGCCCCTCGCGCACGCGGCGCCGGATATCCGTGGAGCTGATAGCCAGCGCCGGAATCTCCATGATGTGGACGACCGGCCGGCCCGGCCCGCGCTCGTTCTCCGGCAGCACATGGAGGCGACGGAACTTCTCCAGAGAGTAGCCCGGCCGCGTCGCCGCGATGAATACGCACGTTTCGACCAGCCGGTCGGCATCCTTCCAGGTCAGGATCTCCCAGACCGCGTCGGCGCCGGTGATGAAGAACGTCTCCGTCTCCGGACCGTACATATGGCGGAATTCGCGCAGCGTATCGATGGTGTATGACAGTCCCTTGCGCTCGATCTCCAGCCGCGAGACTTCAAAGTCCGGGTTGGAGGCCGTCGCGATGACGGCCATCAGATACCGCTCTTCGGGCGGCAGGATCTCGCCATCGGTCTTGTGAGGGGGCTGTCCTGAGGGCATGAAGATGACCTTGTCCAGCTCGAATTGGACAAGAGCCTCCTCTGCCGTGACCAGGTGCCCGTAGTGGATGGGGTTGAACGTCCCACCCATTATGCCGTATCTCTTCAACCGGGGCTCCCGCTTGGCACCCTTGCTGCCCTAGCCTTCTCGTTGTGATCTTGCGGTGCTGCCATGACCTTTGACCGTATGTTATCATGGCAGCGACTTCTGCCAAGAGAGAACGCTGGGGTCCGCGGCGTACTTATCCTAGGGAGCGTTCATGACAGGTCAGCAGATTGCTACGTTGGTCATACTTCTGGCGATACTCGCCTTCGCCGTCTGGGCCGTGCGCGTCTCGGGCGAGGATGGCGAGCTCGAAGAAACCCCCGAGCCGGGCAAGCCCTCCAAGAAGAAGGGCTAAGGGCGCGCCTGGCCCTCCCCGTGGATGACCCACTTGACCGAGGTCAGCGCGGCCAATCCCATCGGCCCACGCGCATGTAGCTTCTGTGTGCTGATACCGATCTCCGCACCCAGCCCGAACTGCCCGCCGTCTGTGAACCGCGTCGACGCGTTCACGTAGACGGCCGCTGAATCGACCTGTTCGGTGAACTTCTTGGCGCTCAGGTAGTCGTTGGTGATGATGGCTTCACTGTGCATGGTCCCATAGGTGCTGATGTGATCGATCGCCTCTTCGACACCGTCGACCACCCGCACCGCGATGATGAGGTCGAGGAACTCGGTCCGCCAATCCTCCTCGGTCGCAGGCTCGGCGTACGAGAAGATCTCGCAGGTCTTCGCGCAGCCCTTGATGGAGACTCCCTTGGCCGCCAGCTCCTTTAGCGCCGGCTCCAGGAACACCTTGGCGACGTCCTTGTGGACCAAGAGCGTCTCGGCCGCGTTGCAGACGCTGGGCCGCTGGCACTTGGCGTTCACGACGATCCTGCGGGCCATGACGAGATCCGCGCTGGCGTCGACGTAGACGTGGCAGTTCCCCGCCCCCGCCCAGAGCACAGGCACCTTGGCGTTTTCGACGACGGCCGCGATCAAGTCCGGCCCGCCGCGTGGGACCAGGAGGTCGAGGTACTCGTTCAGGCGCATAAGCTTGCCGGCCGACTCGCGATCGGTGGACTCCACCGACTGGATGGCCCCATCGGGCAGCCCCGCCTGGGCGCCCGCCTCGGCCGCGATGCGCGAGAGCGTCAGGTTGGAGTTCACGGCCATCGACCCGCCGCGCAGTATGACGGCGTTGCCGCTCTTCACGGCCAGCGCGGCGCACTCGATGGTCACGTTGGGCCGTGCCTCGTAGATGATGCCGATAACACCGAGCGGTACCCGAACCTGCTCGATCAAGAGCCCGTTGGGCACGCGCCAACCGGCGATCACCTGGCCGACGGGGTCCGGCAGGGCAGCCACGTCGCGCAGGCCCTGGGCCATGTCGGCCACGCGGTCCTCGTTCAGCATCAGCCGGTCCAGCAGGCTCTCGCTGGTACCCTTGGCGCGCGCCGCCTCCATGTCCTTGGCGTTGGCCTCCACGATCTCATCCTGCTTGGCGATCAACGCGTCGGCGATCGCCTCGAGCGCGCCGTTCCTCAAGCCGGCGCTCGTCGTGACCAGACGCCGCGAAGCGGCCTTGGCCATCTTTCCCATTTCAGCGATCTCTGTCACTCTCGGCACCTCCCCATACTCCGCACCCACTCACTCCTCGAGCACCACCAGGCAGTCGCGGTGGATGACCTCGTCGCCGGCCGCATCGGGGAGAACCTCCGCCACCTCGTCGCTGCGAAGACCGGCGATCTTGTTCACCTCGGCCGCGCTGAAGTTCGTCAACCCCCGGGCGATCTCCCGGCCGCGGCTATCCTCGACAGTCAACGCGTCGCCGACTTCGTACGTGCCGTGGCTGGCCGTGACGCCGGCCGGCAGCAGGCTCTTGCCCGACTTGGTGACGGCACGCGCCGCGCCGTCGTCGACGACCAGGCGACCCGCGGGTTTGCGGCCGAAGGCGATCCACAGCTTGCGTGCAGGGATGCGCTTCTTTCGCGGCACGAAGTAGGTGCCCACCTCGCGAGCGGCCATGATGTCGGCCAGCACGCCGGCCCGCCGGCCCGGGGCGATGTACATCCCGATGCCGGCGAAGGTCACGATCTGCGCCGCCTGGAGCTTGGTCGTCATGCCGCCGGTGGCGAACCGCGTGCCCTTGCCCCCGGCCGCCGCCTCCATCTCCGGCGTCACCCGCTCGACCCGGCGCAGGAGCTCGGCGCCCCTGTCCTCCTGGGGGTCGGCTGTGTAGAGCCCCTCGGTGTCGGTGAGTAGGATGAGCAGGTCGGCCTTCACCAGATGCGCGACCAGCGCCGCCAGCGTGTCGTTGTCCCCGAAGCGGATCTCCTCCACAGCGGTCGTGTCGTTCTCGTTGATGATCGGCACAGCCCCGAACTTCAGCAGCGTCTCGAAGGTGTGCCGCGCATTCAGATACTGCCGGCGGTGCGTCGTCTCGAATTGGGTTATCAGCACCTGGCCGACGACGACGTTGTGCTCCGCGAAGAGCTCGCTATAGCGGTTCACCAGCCGGCCCTGGCCGACCGAGGCCACCGCCTGGAGCTCCGGTATGGCGCTGGGACGCGCGGGGAGACCGAGCGCCTCCACGCCCGCCGCGATGGCGCCGGATGTGACCAGCAGAACCTCGTGCCCTTCGCCGTGGAGCTGGGCCATCTGCCGGACGATGGAGCTCATCTCGGCGCGGTCGAGGCGGCCTTCAGCGTCGGCGATCAGGCTGGTCCCGATCTTTACGACGACCCGCCTGCTATCGGCCTTCTCAGCCTTCTTGCCCACCGCGGCCACCTCCTTCGCCATAATACCCAGCCGACTCTACTCAGCGCTCAGGAACAAAGTCAAACGTGACATCCGCTATCTCGATGGCGTCGCCCTCGACGGCCCCCTGCTCGGCCAGGCGCTCCTCCACGCCGACCTTCTTGAGGCGCCGTTGAAGGTGGGCCACCGCCTCCTCGTTGTCCAGATCCGTCATCTTCACCCAACGCTCCACGCGGGGGCCGGAAACCTTCCACGTGTGGTCGCCCGCGGCCATCACGAGCACTTGGTCCTCTTCTTTGAGGCCGATGACGTGCAAGGGCCCCTGACGATCGCTCGGGCCGCCCTCGTCTCGTTCGCCGGCCCCGGCCGCCGTCCTCTCAGGCACGCCGGCCGCGGGCGCCGAGCGCGCCTCGGCCAGACGCGCGCCGATCTCCCGCAGCAGCTCGTCGACACCTTCGCCCCTCGCCGCCGACACGGCCAGCGCCGCGGCGCCCCGCGAGCGCAACTCGCGCTCAAGCGACTTCCATGCCGCCTCGGCCCCCGGCAGGTCGACCTTGTTGGCCGCCACGATCGTCGGTCGGTCGGCCAACACCGCGCTGTACGAGGCCAGCTCGTGCTGCACGGCCTCCAGGTTCTCCAGCGGACTGGACCCGTCGGGCGGAACTAGGTCGACTAAGTGCACCAGGACGCGCGTACGCTCGATATGGCGCAGGAAGCCGACGCCCATGCCGGCGCCCTGGTGCGCCCCCTCGATGAGGCCAGGGATGTCGGCCGCGACGAAGCTGTCCCCGTCGGGTAGAGCCGCTACACCCAGTTGCGGCTGGCGCGTCGTGAACGGGTAGTCGGCCACCTTGGGGCGGGCCGCTGAAATATGGCGGAGTAGGGTCGACTTGCCGGCGTTCGGCAGGCCCACCAACCCCACATCGGCCAGGAGTTTCAGTTCCAGCTGCAGCGGGCGCTCCTCGCCGGGTTCACCCTTCTCGGCGAACACGGGCACCGGGCGGCTGCGCTTGGCGAAGTGGGCGTTCCCGCTGCCGCCCCGCCCGCCGGCCGCCGCGACCATCTCCGCCCCGGGCCGGTCCAGGTCGGCCAGAACCGAGCCCTTCTCGTCCTTGACGACAGTACCGGGCGGCACGAGCAGCGTCATCCCCTCGCCGGCCGCCCCGCTCTTGTTGTTGCCGCCGCCATGGCCGCCGCGCTTGCCGCGAAAATGGTGCTGGCGATGGAAGTCGATCAGCGTGTGCAGATGGGCGTCCGCCCGCAGCACGACGTCGCCCCCGGGGCCGCCGTCTCCCCCATCGGGCCCGCCCTTCGGGCGGTGCTTCTCCCTGAGGAAGCTCACGCAGCCTCTGCCGCCATCGCCCGCTTTGACGTGTACCTTGGCTTCATCGATGAACATGGCCACATCCTACAACAAAAAGACCACCCGGCTGGGTGGTCTGTGGGTCCTCTTCCTGGAGGCTCGTGCTAGGCGGTCTCCCCCGCTAGAACGTCCACCTTGCGGCCGTTGCTCTTACTCCCGTAGTAGCTGACGTGTCCGTCAACCAGCGCGAACAGGGTGTAGTCGCGGCCGAGGCCCACGCCCCGGCCCGGTCGCACCTTGGTGCCGTGCTGCCGCACCAGGATGGTACCGGCCGTCACGAACTGGCCGCCGAAACGCTTGATGCCGAGTCTCTGAGAGTTGCTGTCCCGACCATTCCTGGTCGAGCCCATTCCCTTTTTGTGAGCCATCTTGAACACCTCGCCGTGCTATGCGTTGCGCCGGTCTTTGCGCGTCACCCGCTCCACCGGGGCGAAACACCCCAGGACCCTATTCTGCCTCTTTGGCCGCCTTTTTGGAAGCCTTCGCCGCGGGCTTGGCGGCTTTCGGAGCCTTGGCCTCGGATTTCGGCTTCGCGAATCTCGGGGTCTTGACCTCAGATTTTGCCGCTGCCTTGGCCTTCGTCGGCTTCGCCGCGGACTTGGCCTTCGGGGTTTCGACTTTCGCCTTCGGCGCCTCGACTTCTGACTTCGCCGCCTTCTTGGCACCCGCCGCGCCGATCGACTCGATCTTTACGCGCGTCAGATGCTGCCGATGCCCGCGCGTCCGGTGATAGTTCTTCTTGGCCTTGTACTTGAAGACTAAGACCTTGTCATCGCGAAGCTGCTCGACGATGGAGGCCTTGACCTCGACCTTCGAGAGGTCGCCGGCATCCGCCTTGACCTTCTCGCCGCCGACAAACAGGACCGGCGCAAGCGTGAGGGCCTGCCCGACCTTCCCGTCGACCCTATCTATGACGATCTCCTCGCCCTCGGCCACCTTGTGCTGGCGACCTCCGGCCTTGACTATCGCGTACATGGCCCGCTTTCGTTCGGTTCGGACACTTCTACCAGGTGGGACAGCCCACTCACGGGGCGAACAGCGGTTGATGATAGCACGGCGACAAAAGAAGCGTCAAACAAAGTAGGGTCAACCGGTAGCGCGGGGGTTCAACACCAGTCCCCCTCAACCGGAGGCCACCGGTTCAAATCCTGCAGCGCCCGCCACGCCGGCATGCTCTTGTGCTGTCGGGGAGCCGTAGAGCACGCCCGGCGCATCTTACAGCGTCACCTCAGGAACAGGCCGACGCTCTTCGCAGGCCTTCTGGGCCGCCCCGCTTGACCGCTCCTGTTACACTTGGGGTATGACAATCACCAGCATCAAGGGTCTTACTGCTGAAGACCGGAAGGCCCTCAGCGTATTCACAAAGAACCTGCGCGACGACCTCGGGGGCCGCGTCCGCCGCATCGTGCTCTACGGATCGAAGGCGCGGGGAGAAGGCTTTCCCGACTCAGATATCGACGTGCTCGTGGTTGTGGATCGCGAGACCGCGCACGCGCACGATGCGATCTCTGGGGCCGCTTACGAGGCCGCCGTTCACTCGCAGTCGTTCGTCGCCCCCTATACCGTCACGGAGGCCTATTGGCGCAAGTTGCTGCGGCGCCAGACGTTCTTCTCGCGGAACCTGGAGCGCGATGGCGTGGAGATCACGGGGTGAATCCCCAGAGGTCGGCCGCAAGGGCACTAATGCGTAGAGCCGACACAGCACTTTCTGACGCTGAGGCCGCCGCAAGTGCAGAGCGGTGGGAGACGGCCGTCAACCGCGCGTACTATGCCGCGTTCAGAGCCGCCAGCGCCATGCTGGCTAGTCGGGGGCTAAGCTTCTCGAAGCACGGCAGCGTCATCGCGGAGTGGCGGCCGCAGGTGGTCCGCGAGGCCGT
>CAYWVN010000046.1:0-11946 GCA_964461725.1 uncultured Coriobacteriia bacterium
GGAAACGGGGCAACATCGGGTCCACCTTGGACTACCCCCGGCGGAACTGGGCCCTCGTCTACTGGGATGACGTAGCCCTGCTGTACCTGAGACGCCAGCCCTCGAACGCCGACCTCATCCGGCGCTCCGAATACCGGCACGCGCAGCCGTACTTGAGCAACTACTACGTCACGCTGAAGACGAAGGACATCGGACCCACGTTGCGTGAACTCAGCAGGGTCTCGCGCGAGGCACCCTACTCTGCGTCGCCTCACCTGGCCGCGGCCTACCTGCTCCTCAGCCACGGGCTGAAGCCCCAGGGCGCGATGGAGTTGATTGCGGCCCAGAACCTCGACCGGTCGAGCGCCACTCCGCAGGTCGTGCTCGGGCTCTACCTGTTCGGACGCGGTTCGACAGGCCAGGGTCTCCGGACTCTCCAGGGACGTGACTAGCGGAAGTAGGCGACGCGAGGCCCTCCAGCTCCTACGTGACTAGCTCGGCGATTTGCACCGCGTTGGTGGCAGCGCCCTTCCTCAGATTGTCGGAAACTACCCAGAGATTGAGTCCGTACCGGACGGAGTCGTCCCCCCGGATTCGGCCGACGAAGGTCTCGTCGCGGCCGCCGCATTCCAGCGCGAGCGGATACTCGTTCTTGGCCGGGTCGTCCACCACCGCCACACCGGGGGCCGCGAACAGGATGCGCCGCGCCTCCTCCGGCGACAGAGCCCGCTGGAACTCCACGTTCACCGATTCGCTGTGCCCCACGAACACCGGCACGCGCGCGGTGGTCGCGGTGATCCTGAGCTCCGGGAGCCCCATGATCTTCCTGGTCTCCCGGACCATCTTGATCTCTTCCTTGGTGTAGTCGCCTTCTGCGAAGACATCGATGTGGGGTAGCACGTTGAAGGCTATCTGGTGCGGATATACCTCGCACTCGACCGGCTCATCGGCCAGCACGGCCGCCGACTGGCGGCGCAGCTCATCCATCGCCTTCCACCCAGTCCCCGAGACGGACTGGTAGGTCGAAACCACGACTCGCTTCATCTCCGCGGCCTCGTGGAGAGGCTTCAGCACAACCACCATCTGGATGGTCGAGCAGTTCGGGTTGGCGATGATGCCTTTGCGCCGGTCGCCAACCGCATCCGGGTTGACCTCGGGAACGACCAGCGGGACATCCGGGTCCATACGCCAGGCGCTGGAGTTGTCTATCACGACGGCCCCGGCCGCCGCGGCCACCGGAGCATACTCACGGCTGACGCCGCCGCCGGCCGAGAACAACGCGATATCGACGCCCTTGAAGGACTCCTTGCCCAGCTCCTCGACCGTCTCAGCGGTCCGGCGAAAGGTCAAGAGCCGCCCTGCCGAGCGCGCCGACGAGAGGAGCTTCACCTTCCCGACCGGGAAGCCCCGCTCCTCGAGGACTTTCAGCATCTCCTCGCCTACGGCGCCGGTAGCCCCGACAACCGCCACGTTTGGTTTGACTTTCATGACCTGACCGCTCCCAGCTCGAACTCCGTGTGGAGGCTACGCACGGCCTCGTCTACGCCGTCCGCGTCGATGACGCAGGCGATCTTGATCGGCGAGGTCGATATCATCTGGATATTGATCCCGTCCCTGGCCAGCGCCGCGAACATGCGCGCCGCCACCCCCGGATGCGTCTTCATGCCCGCCCCGATCAGCGACACCTTGGCGATGTTCTCGTCGTAGGAGGTACCGCGCGCGCCCAGCTCAGCCGCCAGCCGGTCCATGATATCCCGGGCCCGGACCAGGTCCGCCTTGGCCGTGGTGAAGGAGATGTCGGTGGTCCCGGATTCGCTCACGTTCTGAATGATCATGTCGATGTTAATGTTGCCGTCCGCCAGAGCGCCGAAGACCTTGGCGGCCACGCCCGGACGGTCCGGCACGTCGAAGATGGTCACCTTCGCTTCTGTCGTGTCGTGCGTGACCGACGTGACTATGGCCTTTTCCATGGAGTCATCCGCCTCCTTGATCAGCGTTCCCGCCTCTTCGGTGAAACTGGAACGCACGTGTATCTCCACGCGATAGTTGCGGGCGTACTCTACCGAGCGCAGCTGCATCACCTTGGCGCCGGTGGCCGACATCTCCAGCATCTCCTCGTAGGAGATGCCCGGTATGCGGCGCGCCTCAGCGACGATGCGAGGGTCCGCCGTGTAGACCCCGTCGACATCAGTGTAGATCTCACACACTTGGGCGCCTAGCTTGGCCGCCAGGGCAACCGCGGTGGTATCGGATCCCCCTCGGCCCAAGGTGGTGATGTCGTTGTCCAACGTGACGCCCTGGAAGCCCGCCACGATAACCACCCGCCCCCGGCCGATCTCCTCCAGGATCCGCTTGGACTTAACGTCCACGATCTTGGCCCTGGTATGCGATGAATCAGTGACGATGCCCACCTGCAATCCGGTGAACGAAATGGCACGGTGCCCCAAGCTCTCGATGGCCATGGCCAGGAGCGCCACCGACTGCTGCTCGCCGGTGGCCAGCAACATGTCCATCTCGCGCTCCGGCGGATCCGGATTGACTTGATGAGCCAGCTCCGATAGCCGATCCGTGGTGTCGCCAAGGGCCGATACGACCACGACTACCTGGTTACCCCGCTCGTGGGTCTTCACGATACGTGAGGCCACGCCCTTTATGCGCTCGGCGTCGGCCACCGAGCTTCCGCCGTACTTCTGGACGACGATACTCACAGGCCTGCCATCTCCCCAGCTAGACTGTCGGACAGAACGGTTCCCGCCATTGTAGCAACGGGCCTTGGAGGCGGCAACCGTGAAGGGCTTAGAAACACGAGGTAAACGGCATTGCGGGCGGCGACATTGTCCCCCGGAACTATCCGACGACCCGGTCGAAGCCATATCGCTCGGCGAGGCCTCGGAAGCGTTTGGTGAGCCCATCGAGAGCCTTAAGATAGATCTGCTGGGCGATGCGGTCGCCGACCAGGTTGGAGATGAGGGAGACCTCCTTGGAGAGCAACTGCCGGTATAGCTCCGTCTCGCTCTCGACGGCGAGCTTGTGGTCCATGCCGATGTCGAACTGGCCTTCAGCTACGTGGATGTCGCACCCGCGCCGGGACAGATACGTGTTCAAGTCGTCCTCCAGCTTCTTGGCCACTCTTGAGCCGCCGAGCTTGCCGTACTGCTGCATCAGTGACTGACCGATGCTGACGAAGATGGCCCTGCCCTCCTGGCGCTCCTGCCCCGCCACGACCGGCTCTCGGGGTTCGCTGGCCCGCCTACTCCGTGCCTCTCTGAGGGCCTTGACGAACTGCTCAACGAGTGCCGGGTCGAACTGCGTTCCGGCGCAATGTTCCAGCTCGACGATGGCCTCGTCGCTGGTCATGCCGCGACGATAGGGCCGGTCTGAGATCATCGCATCGTACGAATCCGCAACGGTCAGAATCCTGGCATCGAGCGGTATCTCCTCCCCGCTCAGCCCGGCCGGGTATCCGGCGCCGTCGTAGCGCTCGTGATGGTGGCGCACGGTCGATGTCACCTTCCAGGGGAAAGGAATGGGGGAGAGGATGTTGGCGGCGATCATGCAGTGGTGACGGACGGAGTTCATCTCGCGCTCAGAGAGCCGCGACGGCTTGTGCAGAACCTCGTCACTGACCCCGATCTTGCCGATGTCGTGCAGATAGGCCGCCGTGACCAGCGCGGTGTGGTGCTGCTCGGAGAAATCAAGCTGGTCGGCGATCATAGTAGCGTACTTGGCGACCTCCTCTGAGTGGCCGCGGGTGTACGGATCCTTGGCATCCACGGCAGCCGCGAGTGCGCGCACCGTGGAAAGGTAGGCCTCCTGAAGCCGAGCGAACAGCCGGGCGTTCTCGATGGAGACCGCGGCCTGGCCGGCGATCGTGGAAAGCAACTGAACGCTGTCCTCCGTGAAGACAGACGTCGCCTTGGTGGTACTGATGGCCACCACGCCGACCGTCCGCTCGTGGAGCTGCAACGGTACGCACATGGCGCATTGCGAGCGGGCGGGTGCCGCGAAGCGAGCCAGGAGCCCGTCATCGCCGCCCCTGCCGAACAGGAGCGGTTTGCCATCTCGGGCCACCCACTCGGCCATGGTCTCGGCAAGATCTGCCTCTCCCTCACCCTCGGCCACCTCACCGTACATCGGCGCCAACCGAGCCATCGACTCCAGCTCTCCCGTATCTTCGTCGATCAGCAGAACGTTGCCCATCTCCGCATCAAAGACCTTCATCGTGGTATTCAGCATGACGCTCAGCAGTTCGGAGAGATCCAGAGTGCTGCCCAGGATGCGGCTGAGATCATACAGCGTCTGCTGCTCGATCATGCGGCGGGTCAAGTCGTCGGTGCGGGCACGCAGACTCTCTGTCATAGTCCCGAAGGCCTCCGCCAGGTCGCCCACCTCATCCGCCGTGGCCGCCTCGACATCCTCAGACAGGTCCCCGTCGGCGATCCGCCGCGCGGCCGCCACGAGCCGGCCTAGCGGCCGAGTGATGCCTCGCGCAACCAAGTATGCGACGAGAGCCACGATTGCCAACAGGATGCCGTTCAGGGCTATGACATCGCGAGTGACCGTCTCCTCAGCCGCTACCACGTCTTCGGCCGAGGAGAAGATGCCGCCGGTGGCGACCACTTCGCCGTGCAGTATTACAGGGAAATAGACGACGCGGTAGGGCCGCCCGTTGATCGTCGCCGACCCGAAGAACGGGGCCCCCGTTTCCTCTATCCGCATGCAGACATCTCGCGGTACCCGGATATCGGGATCCGGACGCCGGAATGTGCCGCCCATCTTCCGGTACGGCGTGCACACGACGACGTCCGAGCGCGTAGTCGCCTTGATCTTGTCGAGCACCGGCTGGAGAGACAGCGTCCCGACCAAGATGGCCCCGACGTCACCGGTCGGCGAATGCACTGGAGCGCCTCCCACAAGCTCCGCCCCGCGGGGAACGCCGACCAAGTCGACCACGTTCATCCCGGTGAGTGCCTTCTGCACCACCGGCATCCAGGCGAGTGACTGACCCGGACGATAGCGCCCGGAGGTTGAAGCGAGCACCCGGCCGCGCGAGTCGACGGCCACCGCAAGACCGGCGCCGGTGGCGACTTGAAACGGCAGGAGCTCCCTCACCAGAGCGCCCGAGTCGCGAGACCCAAAAGCTTTGCGGACCCTGACGCTATCGGCGATGAGCCGCGCGAAGAGGGCCAGGTTGCCCTCAGCGTCCTCGATCACCTCGGCGGCCATCGACCGGTGTTCGACCAGACGCTCCATAGCGCCGGCCTCGATGGTATCGGATACCCAGGTACGCGCGACCGGCCCCGCCACCAGAGCAGTGCCCAGCAGCAAGAGAACCATCGGCAAAGCGATCTTCAGGGCAATCCGCGACCCACCCAAACGATTCATCGAGCGCATTTCACCTACTTGGCCGGCGTAAACCCTTCGCTTTCCATGAGATCATGCCCGGCGTCGCTCCGGGCGAATTTGACGAACGCGGTCGCTTCCGGCGACGGATCGCTGGGCAGAACCACCCCTAGCGGACGGACAATCCGGTACCGCCCGGAGAGAACGTTGTCGACCGACGGATAGACGCCGTCTACTTTGACCAGGTTGACCTTCCGACGACTGGAGACCACCAACCCCCCCGACAGGTATCCAATCGAGTTCGGGGTACCCTCGAGAGCGTCAACCATGTCCGACTCGAAGAAGAGCACGACCGCTTCCTTGGTGACCGGCAACCTGCCGGCCGGTCCGAGGACATGCTCCCTGAAGATGATCTTGGCGGACTCATCTTCGTTGCGGTCCAGGACGACTATGCCGCCCGGCTTGAGGCCCAGGCTACGCCAGTTGGTGACGCGACCGGAGTAGATCCCGCGAAGCTCCTCTGAGGTGATCGAATCCAGCGGCACCGACGGATTGGTCCCGATGGCGAGAGCGTCCTGTGACAGGACGCAGTACTTCAGCCCCAGACCCTTCTCGTCCCCCTCGAGAGGACGGGAGACTGCCCCGATGTCGAGCAAACCGATCGTAGCCCCCTTGATGCCGCCACTGGAACGCGTCCCGGGCAGGAAACGGATGGCGATGGACGGGTTCCTCCTGTGGAACTCCTTGCCCAGGATCCGAAGGAGCGGCAGACAGGTTCCCGACCCCGAAATCCGCAGGTTCTTGGTCTTCATCCGCCCGGGTAAGTCGGTCTTCGAGCGCGGGCAACCGGCCACGAGCGGCAGCACCGATGCCAGCGCAAGAGCGAGCAGAGGGGTATGCGACCTCCGGGCAAACAACAATCTAGGCCCCCTGGTTCCCTATGGCGGCTCCTGGCACGCTACTTCTTCCAACTGTATCGTTACTCCGCTCGCTCTACTTGAGCCTCGAAACAGCGGAGGACCGGGCCGCCAAGCGGCCCGGTCCTCCGTTCTGGACGGCCGTCGCCGCCGACCGGGGCAGACTCTCGAAGGCCTTTTGCCCTTTGTTCCCGTCAAGAGGCCGGCTGCACCGGGGTGCAACGTCCCTGGAGCCGGTCCCATTCCCGGTCGACGTGGCCTTGGAGTTCCTCTAGGACGTGAGCGTACTCCGGCCGGAAGAGGTGCATGAACCGCCCCTGCGGCTTCAGCCACTCCTCGAGCGACAGTTTCTCGCGTGGCTTCCGCGTGATCTTCCAGACTCCGTTCTCCACCTCGAAAAGGGGCCAATAGCAGGTCTGCACGGCCAGGCGGGCCATCTTCACGGTGTCCTCGGAAGGGTAGCGCCAGCCTCTCGGGCACGGGGCCATGACGTTTAGGAACGCCGGGCCATCGGCGGCGAACGCCTTCTCCGCCTTGGCGGTGAGATCCTTCCAGTCAGAGATGGAGGCCTGGGCGACGTACGGGACGTTGTGGGCGGCCACGATGGCCGTCAGGTCCTTGCGGAACTGCGGCTTGCCGAAGGACGCCTTGCCGACCGGAGTCGTCGAGCTCCACGAGCCGTAGGGCGTCGCGCCGGAGCGCTGGATGCCCGTGTTCATATACGCGCCGTTGTCGTAGCAGACGTAGACCATCCGATGGCCGCGCTCGAGCGCGCCGGAGAGCGACTGCAGCCCGATGTCGTAGGTGCCACCATCGCCGCCGAAGGCCACGAAGCGGAAGTCTTCCTTCACCGCACCGCGTTTCTTGAGCGCCCGATAGGCGGTCTCCACACCGCTCACGGTAGCCGCCGCGTTTTCGAATGCGTTGTGGATGTACGATGATTTCCACGCGGTATAAGGGTATATCGTGGTCGACACTTCGAGGCAACCGGTGGCGCATCCAACGACGAGCGGCTTGCCGGCCGCGCACAGCAACACCTGACGGACCGCCACCGAGGCACCACAGCCGGCACACAGGCGATGGCCGCCGGTCAGCATGTCCTCTCTGGAGGAGAGCTCTTTGATGTTCGCCATGGCTACCACCTACTCCCTGAGTGACAGATAGGTGACCAAGGCGCCTTGGTCCCCCGTCTTGGCCCGGTCCACCGTCTCGTTGATGACCCGTTCGATATCCTCGAAGCCGACGTCGCGGCCGCCCAACCCGTACACGTAGTTGGCGACGACGGGACGGCCGGCCAGACCGTACAGGGCCGAGCGGGTCTCCAGGAAGACCGGCCCGCCCGCCGCGCCGAACGAGTCCGAGCGGTCCATGACCGCCACGGCCTTCACCGCGGCCAGCGCCGCGGCCAGCTCCTCAGCCGGGAACGGCCGGAACACCCGCAGCTTGATCATGCCCACCTTGACGCCGCGTTCCCGCGCCTTGTCGATGCTCGCACGCACCGTACCGGCCGTGGAGCCGAGCACGATGATCGCTACCTCGGCGTCGTCCATCTTGTATGGCTCAAAGAACCCGTAGCCGCGACCGGACAGCTCGGCGAAGTCGGAAGCGATCTCCAGGATGACTCCCTTGGCCGCCTTCATGGCCACCGTCTGGCGGTACTTGTGCTCCTCGTAGAAGCCGTACAGGCCGTCGAACGGCCCGACAGTTATCGGAGCGTCGACATCCAGCAACGTCGCCTCGATGCCGCCGGGCGGCCCAACGAAGGCCTTGACCTCGTCGTCATCCAGCAGGTCCAGCCGATCGATGGCGTGACTGATGATGAAGCCATCCAGGTTGACCATCACCGGCAGCCGCACATCCGCGTGCTCCGCGATGCGGGCCGCCTGTACTGTGTTGTCATAGGCCTCTTGGGCATGCTCGGAGAATATCTGTATCCAGCCGGAGTCGCGGGCACCCATGGTGTCGCTATGGTCACAGTGGATGTTGATCGGCCCGGAAAGCGCGCGATTGGCGTCGTGCATCACTATCGGGAGCCTCAGCGACGCCGCGATATAGAGTTCCTCCCACATGAGCGCCAGACCCTGGGATGACGTGGTCGTCATGACGCGGGCGCCCGAAGCGGCAGCGCCGATGCAGGCGCTCATCGCGGAGTGCTCGCTCTCGACGTTCACGAACTCGGTGTCCACGATGCCCTGCGCGACGAAGGTCGAGAACTCCTCGACGATCTGGGTCTGCGGCGTTATAGGGTAGGCGGCCACTACGTCCGGGTTGATCTGGCGCATCGCCTGAGCGATAGCATGGTTGCCGGTGAGCGCGACCGTCTTAGCCATCCTGCTCTCCCTCCTCCACCATCTCGATGGCATCCTGAGGGCATTCCTCGGCGCAGATGCCGCACCCCTTGCAGTGGTCGAGGTCGAACTCGACGAACTTAGCGTCCTTGACCACCACCGAGCTGTCCGGACAGTACACCCAGCAGAAGAGGCAGTGCGTGCACTTGTCCTCCAGCCAGCGCGGCCGAAGCGTCCGCCAGCCGCCTGTGTGGTAGTACTGGGCGTTGCCGGCCTCGGGAATCGTCGCGGCCAGCGGATGATCGTTCCATTTCCACTTCTGGATGTCGGTTATGTCCCATTTCACTCGGACTTCACCTCCGCGTATGCCCGCTCCACCGCCTTGACGTTGCCACTGACGATGTCGTCGCCGAACTTCTTGCCGAAGGACTTCTTCAAGTGATCGGTCAGCTTGCTGACATCCATCATGCCGGTGACCTTCAGCAGAGCACCTAGGATGGGCGTGTTGGGAATCGGCTTGCCGATGGTCTCAAGCGCGATCTGTGTGGCATCCACCGTGAACACGCGGCGCCCGTCGATACCGGCTTCCTGGCGCACGTCCTGCGGGCTCTTGGGGGTGTTGACCAGAAGGACCCCGTCGTCGGGCAGTCCCAGGGTCACATCCACCGTGCCCAAGAGCGTCGGGTCCAACACAGCCACGATGTCCGGGTTGGTCACACTGCACCGCACATTGATTGGCTCAGGGCTGATACGGGTGAAACATGTGATCGGCGCGCCCATGCGCTCCGGCCCGTACTCCGGGAACGCCTGGAAGTACTTGTCTTGGGCCAGGGCACTCTCGGCCAGCAGTTTGGCGGCCGTGACCGCGCCCTGCCCGCCGCGGCCGTGCCACCGGACCTCGGTCAACTCCGCCATTTCACGGCTCCTCCCTCTTCGTGCGGACCCCTAGAGCTCGCGTCGCCCTTCCAGCGCGCGGCCCAGTGTCACCTCGTCCGCATACTCTAGGTCCCCGCCGACCGGTAGGCCGCTGGCCAAACGGGTCACTCGAACCCCGAGCGGCTTCACCAGCCGAGAAATGTAGATAGCAGTAGCTTCGCCTTCGATGTTGGGGTTGGTGGCGAGGACGATTTCCCTTACTCTATTGCCTTCAAGACGCTTGAGCAACTCTTTTATCTTGATGTCTTCAGGTCCGATGTTCTCGATCGGGTTGATGGCCCCCTGAAGCACGTGATAGAGGCCTTTGAACTCGCGGGTCTTCTCGAGGGCCACTACATCGAGCGGCTCCTCGACGACGCAAATGAGGCTCTGATCACGCGAGCTGTCCCGGCAGAACTCACAGAGCTCCTGGTCGGTCAGGTTGAAGCAGACCGGGCAGAAGCGGATCTTCTCCTTGACCTCGATGATCGCCTGCCCCAGCTTGGTGGCATCATCGGGGCCCCTTTTCAGGATGTGGAACGCGAGGCGCTGGGCCGTCTTGGGCCCGACGCCGGGCAGCTTGGATAGCTCTTCAATCAGCCGGGCAACCGGCTCCGCGTAGTACATGCTCGCTTGATCCGCCCTACATCATGCCAGGTAGCCCGAGGCCCCCGGCCACCTGCTGCATCTTCTTCGCCGCGAGTTCGCGGGCCTCATGCAGCGCGTTGTTGACCGCCGTCAGCACAAGGTCCTGCAGCATGTCGACGTCGTCAGGAGTGACCGCGTCCGGGTCGATGTGTATCTCCAGGATCTCCTGCCGGCCGTTGGCCACCACCCGGATGGCGCCCCCGCCCGAGCCCGCTTCCACGCGCTCGTCCGACAGGGACTCCTCGGTCTTCGCCATGTCCTCCTGCATCTTCTGGACCTGCTTCATCATTTTGCCGTAGTTCACCTTCATTGTGCCGCCCTTCCCCCGCTCTTCTTCTTTGTCCCTCCGGACTCATCTGCGTCTAGCACATCGACCACTTGCGCGCCTAGTCCGGCGCGCAGCAGGGTGTGTATGTCTGCTTCGGCGCCCGGCTCGGGTTCGGGCTCCGTTGCGAGCCCTGGCTCCGGTTCGGGCCCGGGCTGCGGTTCGATGGCAGGCTCGGGCTGCGGCGAGAGTTCGGGTTCGGCTGTGGGCCGAGGCGCGGACTCAGGCCGGCCCGCGCCTCCGCCACCGCGCGAGATCACCTCACACACGATCCGGACGGGCCGCCCAATCACCGCCGCAACGCTGGCCTCGGCGGCCGACAGATGCGGTTCGCTCTCCAAGCGGTTCTTGTACAACGCCCCGCCTGTTTCTCGAAAGACCACCTTCAGTTTCCCCTCGCCCAACTCGCCGGGCAAACCGTGCATAGCCAAGGAATACGCGGGGGCGCTACGCGCCTTCAGATCCGACAGGATGCGCGCCCAGACGTCGGACGACGCCCGAGGCGCCCCGCGCCGCCGCTCCGATGACAGTGCGCCCGGGGCTGGTTGTGCCTGGGCCGGTTCGGCCCGCGGTGGCGCAGCCGCCGCAGGGACGGGGCCGGCTTCGGCCGGGGCGGCTTCAGCTGCGGCGGGTGCAGCTGGGACGGCCGACGCTTGCCCAGTCGCAGCGCGTTCCGGAGCCTCTGTGGCAGAGCTCTCCGCGGCCTGTTCGGACGGCGTCGACAGGATACCTCCTGCCGGCCTTTGCGACATACCGACCACCGCGACCTCGGGCGCCAACTTGGGGTCCGTCGTCCACCGGAGCTCCCCCGCCAGCTGCCCGAGTTCCTTCAGCCATTCAGCGGCCAACGCCGATGTCAGCTGGGCGCCGGCTTCCTTGAGTCCGGGCAGTGACTCCGCCGTTGCGTTCACCAGATCCAGCAGGGTCTGATCGTCCTCGCCGGACATGCCGGCCACGAGCAGCAGGTCTCTCAGGTAGCCGATCCAGTCCTGAACGAGCCGTCTGAGGTCGTGCCCGCTCTCGGCGGCCGTGTTGACCAGCTTCAAGGCTCCCCCCGCGTCGCCGCGGCGCACGAGGCCTGTCAGGTCGACCAAGATGCTCCGATCCGTCACCCCAAGGAGCGCCTCCGCATCCGCCATCTCCATCGCCGAGTCACAGAACGCCGCCAGCTGGTCGAGCGACTGGATGGCATCGCGGAGCGACCCTTGAGCATGTTCGCTGATGAGAGCCAGCACCCCGGGGGCAACGGTCAGGCTCTCCTGCCGCGCGATGGCTGCCAGACACCCGGCGATGTCGGCCGCGCCGATCCGCCGGAAATCGAACTGCTGGCAACGGGACCGTACGGTGGGCGGAACCTTGTGTAGCTCCGTCGTCGCGAGCACGAAGATGGCGTGCGGTGGCGGCTCCTCGAGGGTCTTCAGGAGCGCGTTGAAGGCCTCCGGTGTCAGCATATGGACTTCGTCGATGATGTACACCTTGTAGCGGGCCTGCGCGGGCGTGTAGCGGACCCGCTCTCTGAGCTCGCGGATCT
>CAYWVN010000047.1:0-11845 GCA_964461725.1 uncultured Coriobacteriia bacterium
CCCGTTCCTCTTCTCCTCGATGGCCATCAAGGCCGTCCAGCGGGCGGCCTCGGCCATGATCGAGGAAGTGCGGCGCCAGTTCCGCACCATCCCCGGCCTCCGGGAGGGCCAAGAGGGCGTGGAGGCCGAGTATGCCAAGTGCGTGGACATCAGCACCCGCGCGGCGCTGAGGTCGATGGTCGCCCCGGCCGGCATAGCTGTGGTCAGCCCCGTCCTGATAGGGCTGTGGAGCACGCAGGCGCTCGGCGGCTACCTGGCCGGCTCTCTGGTCGTCGGGTTTCTCATGGCCATCTTCATGGCCAACGCCGGCGGCGCGTGGGACAACGCCAAGAAGTACATCGAGAGCGGCGCACATGGCGGCAAAGGGACGGCGACACACGCGGCAGCCGTGGTGGGTGATACGGTGGGCGATCCCTTCAAGGACACCGCGGGGCCGTCGATGAACATCATGATCAAAGTGATGAGCGTCATCGCCATCATCTTCGCGCCGGTGTTCAACCGGGGGCTCTAGTGGCACAGGAGCTTGGCACCTGGAGGCCAGATAGCGGCTGGTAGGCGGCCTGGCTTCTCGCCTACGCAAGGGGTGGACTGGCGGGAGCCAGCCTTGTGCGGCCGGCTTTCGCGTCTCCGGTCGGCTGTTTCCATTCAATAGGCAGGACAACGGCCGCGGTGGTCGAAGACTACTCTAGGAGCCCTCGGCGCGCGGCAGCGCGATCCGGGGGTAGTTCTCCGGAAGGTATCTTCTCCGGGATGTCTCTTCATCAGGCCGCAGCAAGGTGATTCAGGACACTACCATGGCAGGCTTAATCAGAGACGAAGACATAGATGAGATCCGCGGGCGGGCCGACATCGTGGAGGTCATCTCCCAGCACACCGCGCTGAAGCAGAAGGGTAAGCTCCACTGGGGCCTGTGCCCGTTCCACAAGGAGAAGACCCCCAGTTTCAAGGTGGACAAGGCCACGCAGCTCTTCCACTGCTTCGGTTGCGGCGAGGGCGGGAACGTCTTCACGTTCCTCATGAAGATCGACGGCCTGGAGTTCCCTGAGGCCGTGCGCACCTTGGCCGACCGGGTGGGCCTCGCCCTCCAGGTGGACGAGTCGCCGGCCGCGCGCCAGGCGGTCTCGGCGGCGACCCGGCTGCTTGCCGCCAACGAACAGGCCGCCGAATACTACTACCACCTGCTCCTCTCGGCGGAGGGTGAGGCCGGGCGCTCGTATCTGAAGTCCCGCGGCTATGACAAGGAGATTGCCGTCGCTTTCAAGCTCGGGTGGGGCGGCGAGAAGTGGGACGGGCTGCTGGGACACCTCTCCAAGGCGGGTTTCACCTCCGATGAGATCCAGCGGGCCGGTCTGGCGGTGCCCGGCAAGCGCGGGCTCTACGACCGCTTCCGGCGCCGCGTGATCTTTCCGGTCCTCGACATCAAAGGCCGGACGGTCGCCCTGGGCGGGCGGGTCATCGACGAGAGCGAGACGCCCAAGTACATGAATTCGCCTGAAACGCCCGTGTACCACAAGGGCCGCGAGCTCTACGGTCTCTATCAGGCGCGGCGCGAAGTCACGGGAAGCGGTGTGGCGCTGGTGGTAGAGGGCTACACGGACCTCATCTCGCTCTACGCGGCCGGCGTCAAGAACGTGGCGGCTACGCTGGGCACCGCGTTCACGGCCGACCACCTGAGGCTCTTGGCGCGCCACGCGGAGCGCGTCGTGCTCCTCTTCGATGCGGACGCGGCCGGCGTGAAGGCGGCCGAGCGGGGGATGGAGTACGCTTCGGACTTCCGCCTGCCCGGGCACGAGCGCATCGGCGACCTCACTGAACGGGAGCGGGTGGATGTCGAGGTCGCCGTCCTGCCTGAAGGCCAGGACCCGGCCGATCTGGCGGCCGAGGCCGGCCCGGAGGGCGTGGCTGAAGTGGTCGCGGCAGCCAAGCCGCTGGTCGACTTCATGCTGGAGCAAGTTCTGCGGCGTCACGACCTCACCAAGAGTCGCGAGAAGCTGAAGGCGGCCGGCGAGGGGCTGGAGGTGATCGCCCAGCTCCAGAGCGCGGTGGCCCAGGAGGAGTACACGCGGATGTTGGCCGACCGCCTGGACGTGAGCGCGGACTCCTTGGCCGCGGAGCTGGCCAAGAAGCGAGACAGGGCGAGACGGGGTCTCGGTTTCAGAGCGGCGGGCGGAGCGGGGAGCGCCCCGGCCGGCGGTGGCGTTCCCGGTTCGGGCGACGTTGAAGCGGCCGGCGCGGGCGACGGCGCCGGCCTCGGCCCCGAGCTGTACGAACTATCGGAGCTCGACATCCAGGGGCGCACGGAGCGGGAGTTCCTCCGGCTGGTGCTGCAATTCCCAAGCGAGTTCATCGTTGTGCTGGGTGGGATGGAGCCGGACCGGTTCTCGGTGGCGGTGCACCGACGGTTGGTCGAGGTGCTCCAGGGTCTGGGGCCGGCCGTTCGTATCGACCGGATCGTGTCCGGCATGAGCAATCTTGAGGAAAGCGCGAGGAAATTGGCTTCCGGCCTAATGCTGGAGGACATACCGGCCGAGGATAGGAAGAGATATGGAAAGGAAATTGTGGTCCGCTTAGAGGATTTCGCCCTCCAGCGTCAAATAACTAAGTTGAGGGGCAAACTTGACTCCCTTGCGGGTTCCGCGGATACAGAGTACGATTCGCTTTTTGCGGAGCTGGTCTCGCTCGAGGCCGCCAGACGGAAGCTGGGACAGTGAAAACCGGAGTAAAGAAGACGAAGAAGGCTGGTGCAAAGACGAAATTGGTTGAAATCGTTGAGTTGGAGATCGAAGAAGTCAAGAACCTGGTGACCTCGGCCAAGAAGAAGGGCTCGCTCTCTTCCGATGAGATCAACGAGGCCCTTCAGGCGTTGGAACTCTCCGCCGACCAGATAGACAACATCTTCTCTTTTCTCTTCGACCAGGGCGTCGAGATCGTAGAGGCGGCCGAGGAGTCGGAAGAGGCCGAGGAAGAGGACGAAGAGGAGGAGAAGGAAGAGGCGCCGGAGCGCGCTCCCAAGAAGATCGACCTCTCGGTGAAGACGCTCACCAACGACCCGGTCCGGATGTATCTGAAGGAGATCGGCAAGGTTCCGCTCTTGACGGCGGCGGAGGAGGTCACGCTGGCTAAGTCGATCGAGGCCGGTGAGAACGCCACCAGGAAGCTCGAGTCCAACGGCAATCTGGCGCGTGAGAAAGTCCGCGGACTGAAGCGTTTGGAGCGCGAGGGTCAGGCCTCCAAGAGGAAGCTGGTCGAGGCCAACCTGCGCCTGGTCGTGTCCATCGCCAAGCGCTACGTGGGCCGCGGGATGCTCTTCCTGGACCTCATCCAGGAGGGGAACCTCGGGCTCATCCGCGCGGTCGAGAAGTTCGACTACCGCAAGGGCTACAAGTTCTCGACCTATGCCACGTGGTGGATCCGGCAGGCCATCACCCGGGCCATTGCCGACCAGGCGCGCACCATCCGCATCCCGGTGCACATGGTCGAGACGATAAACAAGCTCATCCGCGTCCAGCGCCAACTCCTGCAGGACCTAGGACGCGAACCGGCGCCGGAGGAGATCGGTGAAGAGATGGGTCTCACGGCGGAGAAGGTGCGCGAGATCCTGAAGATATCGCAGGAGCCGGTCAGCCTGGAGACGCCTATCGGTGAGGAAGAGGACAGCCAGCTTGGTGACTTCATCGAAGACCAGGAGGCCATCATCCCGCCCGACGCGGCGTCGTTCTCGCTCTTGCAGGAGCAGCTTCGGAACGTGCTGGATTCGCTCTCCGAGCGCGAGCGGAAGGTCATCGAGCTGCGCTTCGGTCTGGTCAACGGCCACCCACGCACGCTGGAAGAAGTTGGGCGCGTCTTCGGAGTCACGCGCGAGCGCATCCGCCAGATAGAGAGCAAGACCCTCTCCAAACTGCGCCATCCCACCAGGAGCGGCAAGCTCAAGGACTACCTGGAGTAGGCTTCCGGGCGCAAGAGTGACCGAACGCTTCTCGCGTAACTCCGAGCGTGACCGCACGTTGTATGCAGTGACGCAGCGTGCTCATGGCAGCGCGCAGAGTGGCCGATACATGGAGTGAACGCCCGGAGGAGCGCGCCGTTGGGTTTGATGGAGTCTGCGCATGGATGGACCAAGGAGTGCCGGCATAGCGGGCGCAGAAGATCTGGGGTGGGGCGGGTGTGTCTGCTGCTTCACTCGCGGCTATGGCGAGACAACCGAAGTCCTGGCCGAGTACCTGACGGCGGGACTGGAAGGCAACGAGCTCTGCGTCTGGTACATGGTGGATGCGCCTGATGACGCGCGCACGGCCGGAGCGTTGAGGGAAGTCATCCCCGGAATCGACACCTACCTGGAGCGAGGGCAGCTCGAGTTCGCCCGGGAGGCGACGCTGCTTCATGAAGGCGTCTTGGATCAGAGGAAACTGTCCGCGGACGTCACAGACCGTCTGGGCAAGTCTCTGGCAGGCGGCTTCGCCGGGCTAAGGGTCGCCGTGAGCTCATCGCGACTGGCCGACGCGATCGTTACCATGCGCGAGGAGCGCGAACGCCACGCCGCCGCGGGCGCGGGCCAGCCGCGAGTGGCATTCCTCTGCGCCTACGGTCTGGAGGGGTGCGACGTAGCCGCGGCCCTCAAAGCGGTGGCCGCCTGCGACCTGACCCTGGTGCGGGGAGCGCGGGGGTGGCAGACGATAGCGTCGCGATCCGGCGGGCCGTCGCAGGCTCCCGCTGTGGAGCCGGGACCGGTCGATCGGGACTTGGCCGACTACCTGGGCGACATCTTCTTCGTTCTGGACAAGGACCTCAAGTGCACCTACTGGAACAAGGCGGCCGAGAATCCCGCGGGGACGCCGGCTGAAGAAGCTATCGGGAAGTCGGTCTACGACCTCTTCCCCGGGCTGGCCGGCACCATCCCGGAGAAGATGTACCTGGAGGTCCTGCGGACGCATCGCCCGCAGAACTTCATCGATGAGTATCGCATCGGTGGCAAGCGAGCTTTCCTGGAGATCAGCGCCTACCCGCTGCAGGACGGCGTCTCGGTGTACCTGCGGGACATCTCTTGGCGCCGCCGGATCGAGGATGTGCTCAAGGCCGCTGCTCAAGAGTGGCGGACCACCTTCGACGCCATCTCAGACCCGGTCTGCCTTCTGGATTCGGCCGGCCACGTTCGCCGCTGCAACGCAGCCATGGCCCGCCTGCTCGACAGACCGTTTTCCGAGATAATCGGCCGGTCCTGCCACAGGCTGATCCACGGGACCGACGAGCCCATCGCGGACTGCCCGCTGGTCCGCATGCGGGAAAGCATGCGGCGGGAGGTATCGGTCATCCAGCAGGACGACAGGTGGTACGAGGTCTCGGTGCACCCGCTGCTCGACGCAGCCGGCAATCTCACTGGAGCGGTACACATTACCTCCGACATCACGGCGCGAAAGAAGCTGGAGGCGCAGTTGCTTCACATGCAGAAGATCGACGCCATCGGCCAGCTGGCCGGCGGCGTCGCGCACGACTTCAACAACATCCTGACGGCCATCATCGGACACTCCAGCATCCTGCAGGCCAAGATGGCCGAGGACGATCCGCTCCGCGCCCACGTCGACCGGATAATGGCCGCTTCGGAGAGCGCAGCCAGCGTGACGCATAGCCTGCTGGCTTTCGGCCGAAAGGAGGTCGTCAACCTCAAGCCGCTCAAGCTCTGCGGAGTGGTCGACGACGCGGCGAAACTCCTCACCAGGCTGATCGGTGAGAGCATCGAACTGGTCGTCACGCAGTCTGACGACGACCCCTCCGTGCTGGCCGACAAGAGCCAGATGGAACAGCTGCTCATCAATCTGGCCACCAACGCCCGGGACGCCATGCCGCAGGGCGGCCGGCTTGAGATCACCACTGAGGTCGCCGCGCTGGACAGCGAGTTCCTCAAGGGCCATGGCTATGGAGAGGCGGGGCTCTACGCGCTCATCACCGTCACGGACACCGGGGTCGGCATGGACGAGAAGACCGTCCAGAAGATGTACGAGCCCTTCTTCACCACCAAGGGCCCAGGGCACGGCACCGGCCTGGGGCTCTCTATCGCCTATGGCGTGGTGAAACAGCACCGAGGCTATATCGACTGCGTGAGCCGGCCGGGGGAGGGGACCGCCTTCAAGGTGTATCTGCCCATCACTACCGTGCCTGTCGCTCCGGCGAAAGACGCCATGAGAGCGGTCCCGGAGGGGGGCACGGAAACCGTGCTCCTGGCCGAGGACGAGGCCGATGTGAGGGGTGTGACCAAGAAGGCATTGGAGGAGCTCGGGTACGACGTCATCGAGGCGGAAGACGGTGAAGCGGCCATCGCGCGCTTCATGGAGAATAGGGACCGCATACGGTTGCTCGTCTTCGATGTCGTGATGCCCAAGAAGGACGGCAAGGAGGCCTACGACGAGATCCGCAAGGTGAAGCCGGACGTCAAGGCCTTGTTCACCAGCGGCTATGCGCCGAGCGTTCTCGAGAAGAAGGGTATCTTCAGCGAGAAGCTGCACTTCGTGCCCAAGCCGCTGTCCCCCCAAGAGCTCTTGGTGAAGGTAAGAGAGACGCTCGACGAGTAGCCGCCCGCCCGCACGACGCCCCCACCATGAGGAAGTGAGCTCTGCCGGTGAGATTGCAGACAAAGGTCCTCTTGACAGTCGGGCTCACCGTCGTCGCCATTTCGCTCGTTCTCGGGTTGGCTGCGCGGCTCATGCTACTTCGGAGCTTCACCGACCTCGAGGAATCCGAGACCCGCACCAACGCCCGCCGCGCCGCGGGGGCCCTCAACGTGGAGCTCTCGTCGCTTTCCGCCAACACGAAGGACTGGGCCTGGTGGGATGACACCTACGCTTACATCAAGACGAGGAACCCTGCCTACGTCCGGTCGAACCTGGTGGACATGACCTTCCGGGACCTCCGCCTGAATGCCAGGGTGCTCACGGACGATCGCGGCCGGGTCGCCTACTCGAAGGGTTTCGATCTCCGGAGGACGAAAGCAGCGCCGGTGCCGGCGTCGCTTCTCCACCACATCAAGTCGCCGGGCTGTCCTCTGGTGCGTCATCGCTCGTTGAACAGCCACGCCGCCGGCATCGTCCTTCTCGCGGACGGGCCGATGCTGGTGGCCTCCTGGCCCATCGCCACGAGCCAGGGCAAAGGTCCGGCGAGAGGCAATCTGATAATGGGGCGGTATCTCAGCCCCGCTGAGATCACGCGCATGGCGGAGACCGTCTACATGGACGTGCGACTGCGGCCGTATCACGGCCGTGGCGACGTGGTGTCCTTTCCGAGATCCGCCCCAGCCTTGTCAGAAGGACCGCCGGTCGTCGTCCGGCCGCTGAGTCACGACGTGGTGGCCGCGTACGTGCTGTTGAAGGATGTCTACGGGCGCGCCAACGTGCTCCTGCAGATCAAGTTGCCGCGGCCGGTCTTCAGCCAGGGTGAGACCAGCATCCTGTACTTCCTTCTGGCGCTCTCCGCGGTCGGCCTCGTGTTCGTCGTGGTGTCGGTGGAGGTCTTCGAGAGAACGGTCATCTCGCGGGTGCTGAAGCTCGGCACTGAGGTGGCCGGCATCGCCCGGAGCGGCAGTCTGTCTACCCGGGTGTCAGAGTCGGGCCGTGACGAGCTGGCTGATCTGGCCGGGCAGGTCAACGTCATGCTGGCCGGTTTCGAGCAGGCTCAGCGGGAGCGCGATCGTTCCCACAGACAGATCCAAGAGCTGACCAAGGCGATGAGAGAGCATCTCGCCGGACACGACGCCGGACACGACGCCGGACACGAAGGCGAGGCACCGCCAGACGCGGACTAGGCCACCGTTCGCGCTCCGGTCCTGGTTCACCTGCCCCCGCTGCGTCCGCTGAGGCCGTCCACCCGGCCGCCTCCCAGGTTGCCTCTCGCAGAGACCCTTCCGTTCCGATAGCTCAGCGGGTCAATCTCGGCCTCCCCGATGGTATGCTATGGGTAATCTGCGATCCACGGGGCCATTTCGCAGAGCCATCTTGGCTACAGAGGAGGCTGGAAGTGTCGGAGGGCAGCCCGGAGGGAAAGGATACAGCGCGCCTCTACCTCGATATCGCCGGGACGATGATCGTGGCTCTCGACTCGGATGGCCGGGTCTCTCTCATCAACAAGGAGGCCTGCCGGATACTGGGCTGCGACGAGAGCGAGACCATCGGTGCCGACTGGTTCGACAGGTTCATTCCCGAACGGTCTCGGGACGGTGTTCGTGCGGAGTTCGCGAGACTCATGGAAAGCGGAGTCGGCGGGGTCTACCGGTTCGAGAACCCCGTCGGCGCGCGGGGCGGAGAAGAGAGAACCATCGCCTGGACCAACACGGTTCTTCAGGACGAGGAAGGCAGTAATGCAGGGACCCTGAGCTTGGGGGAGGACATTACCGAACGCCGAGAGGCGGAGCGCGAGCGGGAAGCTGCGCTCGATGAAGCGCGGCGCCGCCAGGGCGAGGTTTCCGCGCTCCTAGACGGGGCCAGGGCGGTTCTCCGCTACCGGGACTTCGTCGATGCGGCGGGGGCCATCTTCGATGCGTGCAAGCGACTGACCGGCGCGGCGGTCGGCTACATCGCCTTGCTTAGCGCGGACGGTTCTGAGAACGAGGTCGTCTTCTTGGATGCGGGGGGTCTTTCCTGTTCGGTCGATGAAAGCCTGCCGATGCCGATCAGGGGATTGCGCGCGGAAGCCTACCACACTGGAAGGGTCGTCTACGACAACGATTTCCTGGAGAGCGAGTACATGAGGTTCATGCCGGCAGGCCACGCCCCGCTGAACAGCGTGATGTTCGCTCCTCTCAACATCGGAGGGCAGGCGCTGGGCCTGATGGGGCTGGCCAACAAGCCGAACGGCTTCACCGACAATGACGCGCGGTTCGCGGCGGCCTTCGGGGAACTGGCAGCCATCGCTCTGAACAACAGCCGCACACTGGAGGCTTTGGAGGAGAGCGAGCAGCGCTTCCGGACGGTGACCGAGACGGCTACCGATGCCATCGTCTGTGCGAATGAGCGTGACGAGGTCGTTCTCTGGAACAGCGCGGCTGAGTCGATTTTCGGCTACGCGGCGGAGGAGATCGTCGGGCGGTCACTGACCACCATCGTGCCTGAATCCCGTGTCGAGGCGCACAAGGAGGGGCTGAAGCGAGCTCTCACTTCCGGGGAGTCGCGTATCATCGGAACCACCATCGAGTGCGTCGGCCTGCGGAAGGACGGGGCCGAGTTCCCGCTGGAGCTCTCGTTGGCCGAGGGGCGGGTCGGTGGGCGGATGGTGTTCACCGGCATCGTGCGCGATATCACTGCCCGCAAAGAGGTGGAGGCCGAGCTTAAGTGGCTGGCTTCGTTCCCGGGGCGCAACCCGACGCCGGTCTTGGAAACCGACTACCAGGGGACAGTCACCTTCATCAACCCGGCCGGGTCCAGGGAGTTCCCGGGCATCGAAATGCATGGAGCGGAGCACCCTGTCATCGAGGTGGCCCTCCGGTGCTTCGAATCGTTCGCAGGCGCCGGGAGGGATTCCGGCACATCCCAGGTGGAGGTGAGCGGGCGCTTCTACCATGTCTCCGTTTGGCGCGTCGAGGACCAAGAGCGCATACGCGTCTACGCCATCGACCAGACCGAGCGCAAGCGCACCGAGGACCAGGTAAGATCGCTGGCGGCGGGCCTAGAGCGCCGGGTGGAGGGGCGTACCGCGGAACTCACGGCCGCCAATCTGCGTCTCCTCCGGGAGATTGGGGAGCGCAAGAAGGCCGAGGACACGCTGATCAGCAGCCGGGACCGGCTGCGGACGTTGGCCGCCGAGCTCTCTCTTGCCGAGGAGCGGGAGCGGCGGCGCATCGCGGGCTACTTGCACGATAGCATCGTGCAGACTCTGGGTTTGCTGAAGAACCGGTTGACCCAGAAAGCCAAGGAGGCCTGGGGGCCGGACGGCGAACCTCCCGAGGACATCAGGGCGCTCGTCGATGAGGCGATTCGGGACGCGCGCTCGCTGACCTTCGAGCTCAGCCCGCCGATTCTCTATGAACTGGGTCTGGAGCCGGCAGTTGAGTGGCTGGGGGAGCAGATCCAGGAGCGATACGGAATCCGTACGACAACCCGAGACGACGGCCAACCCAAGCCGCTTCATGACGACGTCCGGGTGCTGCTCTTCCAGGCAGTGCGAGAGCTGCTCGTGAACGCAGCCAAACACTCCGGGGCGGACAGTGTGGAGATCTCGATGAGGCGCGACGGGCCGCTGATGCTCATTAGCACACAGGACGACGGGGCGGGCTTCAACGAGGCAGAGCTGGAGAGCTCGCCCACTGAGTCGGGCCATTTCGGGCTCTTCAGTATCCGGGAGCGGCTGGATCACATCGGCGGGCGGCTATCGGTCAGTTCCGACGAAGGAAAGGGCACGCGGTTCACGCTGGAGGTGCCGCTTCTCAAAGAGGGCGAGTCACCCTCTGGGGGAGGGGTGCGATGAGCACGCGGATTGTGGTGGCCGACGATCATGAGATCGTGCGGGAGGGTCTGTGCTCGCTGCTGGATGGCCAGGCCGACTTCGAGGTCGTGGGACGGGCTCGCGGCGGGCGGACGACCGTCCAGATGGCTCGCGACCTGCGCCCGAGCGTCGTCGTGATGGACATCGCCATGCCGCTCTTGAACGGCATCGAGGCGACCCGCCAGATCGCCGAGGACTGCCCCGACGTCAAGGTCATCGCCCTCTCCATGCACTCGGACCGCCGCTACGTCGCGCGCATGCTCCAGGCCGGCGCCAGCGGCTACCTGCTCAAGGATTCCGCCATCGAGGAGCTGGTCCGCGCCATCCGCGCGGTCATCGCCGGGCACACCTACCTCAGCCCGTCGGTGGCCGGGAGTGTGGTCGACGACTACGTGAATCAGTTGACCGCGGCGAGCGCCGACTCCCTCGCCGGACTCACGGACCGGGAGCGCGAGGTGCTGCAGTTGATGGCCGAAGGGGTGGCCACCAAGCAGATTGCGTCGAGGCTTCACGTGAGTGTGAAGACCGTGGAAACACATCGACAGCACATCATGAGCAAGCTGGACATCCACAGCGTCGCCGAGCTCACGAAGTTCGCGGTCCGTGAAGGCCTGACATCGCTGGACGGCTAGGCGCCCGCACCCGACCGGCGTCGCATCCGTCTCCTTGCTCGGCCGTACCCGGTACCGGGCGCTTTTCGAAGCTCCGAATCAGGTATTCCCCGATAGCCCCCGTTGCCAGGCCGGGTTACGCTGGGGCTGCATCCATTGGAGCGGGCGACGCGAGCATCGAGTGTGGAGGATGTGAAGCGTCAAGACGCTGTTCCCGGTGGGCGAGCTGGACGGCGTTCTTGCTGCGAAGGACACAGCTGCGCGGAGAGTGGGGCGACCGCCGGGGCGGGAGATGCGGATTCCGGGACAGGCTACTGCCACAGTCATACTGGTCGACGACCACGCGATTATGCGGGCGGGCATTCGCGGCATGCTTGAGCAACAGCCGGACTTCGAGGTGGTCGGCGAAGCCGCGGACGGTGCCACGGCGGTCGCCCTCGTTCGCCAGACGGCTCCTGACGTGGTCGTCATGGACATCGGGATGCGGGGCATGAACGGCATCGAGGCGACCCGGCGCATCACGACCGAGGTCCCGAACGTCAAGGTCGTTGTGCTGTCGATGCATACCGACCGTCGCTATGTGGCGATGATGCTGAGGGCCGGCGCATCGGCGTACCTGCACAAGGACTGCGCCGGTGACCAGCTCGTCCACACCAGCAGCACGGTCCTCGAAGACCGGGCCCAGAGCCGCAGCCCCCACCAGCCTCTTCGAGCCGCGGAATCAGGGAGGCCCCGAATGCGGGCCCCGACGTGCTCCGACACTTTGCGGCACA
>CAYWVN010000048.1:0-11464 GCA_964461725.1 uncultured Coriobacteriia bacterium
GTCTGCTTGTAGGAGAGCAGGGTAGGCGAAGCCGCCAGCGTTAGCCACGTGTCAAAGCGGGGTCGGGCAGTCGCGGTCGCCGGCTGGGTGCTCCAGTTGCCGGCCAGGTCGCGCGAGAAGGCCGAGTAGTAGTAGAGCGTACCGTTGGCCAGCCCGGTGTCGGAACTCGTCACGGCGGTCCCTTCGTATGCCTGGGTCTGCCCAGGTTCGCCGGGGGCGGTAGCGAAGGCCGAGGCGGAGCGGAGGACACGCACCCGGTCTAGGTTCGGCTCAGCGGGGTTCGTCCACGACAGCGTGGTCTGCGCGTCGCCGCCTGAGGCCGCGAAGCTGCCCGGTCGCACCGGGGCAGCCGTGTCCAGCCGGAACGGCCCCATGGTCGCGTCCGTCGACCAGTTGCCGGCGTTGTCCTCGGTCCGGAGGTGGAAGTACCAGTCACCGTCGGCCAGGGGCGGTGACGTGGTCGTGTCCACGGTGTCGTCGACGTCCGCGCTGGTATCCGTCTGAGTCGTCGGCGAGCCGTTCCAGTCGATCGAGAAGCCGTCCACGCCGCTCGAGTCGTCGGTTGCGCCGGACCAGGTAGCGTCGACGGTGTTGTCGTTCGACCAGGCACCGGGGGCGTGACTCGGGCTGGAGAGCGTCGGGTTCACCGGCGGTGTCGTGTCGGTCGCGGTGCCCAGTGCGAGCTTGTCGTAGTAGATGTCCTTTTCGCCATTCCTGGTGTCGGTCCAGGCGAAATGGACGTAGCCGGTGTCCGAGGCGAGCCCAAGGTACTCGCCGAACCAGTTGGAGCTCGGGATCACGTCGGGCGCCAGCAGGATCAGCGAGTCGTTGATCTTCTGGTTGGCGGAGAAGGTGCCGCCGCCGTCGGTGCTGTACGTGTAGTAGATGTCGATATTGATGTCAAACGGGTCCGCCCGCCGGTCGTACCAGGCCGCGTAGATGTGACCTGCCGGTGTGACTGTGATCCAGGGGCTGAATTGCCCGTTGACTCCAAGGTCGTCGGAGAGTTTGACCGGCGTGCTCCAGTTGGCGCCGCCGTCGGTCGAGCGGACGAAGTACACGTTGCCGTTGTCCGGTCCTCCCGGCTCGTCCGGGTCGCCCGTGTACACGATGTAGATGCGTCGCCCATCGGTTGGGTCCGTCGCCATGGCCGGGAAGCTGTTAGTGCGGAAAGATGAGTAGGGCGGCGGTTCCGGGTTCTTGGCCACCTTGGTGAACGCGGCCGCCGTGACGTCGGGGTTCCAGGTGGCGCCGCCGTCGGTGGACTTGTCGAAGAGGATGTGGGCGCTTGTCTGACCGGCGTGCGTCTGCATCGTCTCCAGCCACGCGACGCAGACTGTCCCGTCGCGGGTCACGGCCGGCACCGCGGCGTTGCTCAGGCTGGCGGAAGTGGTGTTGTCGTTCACCTTGACCGGTGCGTTGAAAGAGCGCGCCTGGTCGGTCGTGCTCGCCGCATATATCTCCGAGTGGACGTAGTCGGTCGCGTCCCTTTGCCAGACTATGTAGACGCGTCCCCGCTGTGGGCTGGCGGCATAGATGTCCGTCGCCATGTAGCACTTGTCGACAAAGGGCACGGTGGTCACTCCGAATCCCATGAAGGCCTCCACGGTCGTCGGTTGTGTCCAGTTCGCGCCCTGATCGCTGGAGAGGGACACGAATACCCCGGTGTTCGTCCGCGGGTACGTCCAGGCAGTGGTGCCGGCGATGTGGCCTTCGTAGACGTTGCCGGAGGCGTCGGCTGTCACCGTCGGGTCGAAGTCGTGCCCCCAGATGGAGGCCGAGTGCGTCGTGCTCCAGGTGGATCCCCCGTTGGTGGAACTGCTCAGACCGATGCCGGGGCCCGTGTCGAAACCGCCGCTCTTGTCGGGGTCGTCGTTGTAGGCGGCGACCAGGTTCAGGGAGTTGGCCGGATTGACCACCAGGCTGATCTCGTTCTGAAGGTCGATGCCGACGTCCTGGTTGACCTTGACGTCGCTGCCGGCCATGAGAGTCCCAGCGGGAATCAGCAGCAGGCACAGCGTGCAGGCTAACGCCGAGCCCCTGATCCAGGAGAAGGTTGCCCCCGCCGATCGCATGCTTGAGTGCCTCATAGCACCTCCAGTTTACTCACAGGCGCGCCTCCACCCTAGACCCGCGGAGGGGGGGGGTCAAGACGACCCATTCCGCGTCTCGCCCGGGCCGTGACCGGCGTGCTAGCCGTGTGCGTAGGTCGAGTCCGAGTTCCGCGCATGGTCCGTTGGAGAGCGATCGGGCTTTGTGGTTAAATTGGCGCACGAAAAGAGGCCTGTCACGCGCGTTGTGAGCGCGGGCGGGGGTCACGGAGGAGTCACCGAAGTGGACGAAGAGCGGCTGGAAACCATGCGGCACAGCGCCGCGCACGTCATGGCCCAGGCGGTGCTGGAGCTCTACCCTGATGCCAAGCTGGGCATCGGGCCGGCCATCTCCGACGGCTTCTACTACGACTTCGATCTTGGCGGCGCGGAGCTCTCGGCCGACGACCTCCCCAAGGTCGAGGAGAAGATGCGGCAGCTCATCTCGTGTGCGGCCCCCTTCGAGCATCAAGAGGTCTCCAAGGACGAGGCGCGGGCCGTCTTCAAGGACCAGCCATACAAGCTCGAGTTGATAGACGACCTCGAGGATGAGAAGGTCGGCATCTATCGGGACGGCGACTTCACCGACCTCTGCAAGGGGCCGCACGTCGCCAGCACCGCCGAGATCGGCGCGTTCAAGCTGCTCTCGACGGCCGGCGCCTACTGGCGGGGCGACGAGAAGCGGCCGATGTTGACCCGGATCTACGGCGCGGGCTTCGAGAAGCAGTCCGAGCTGGACGAGTACCTGGCCCACCTGGAGGAGGCCGCCAAGCGCGACCACCGCAAGCTCGGCAAGGAGCTGGACCTCTTCTCCATCCACGAGCTCTTGGGCCCCGGGTTGGTGCTTTATCATCCCAAGGGCGCGACGGTCCGGTTCCTCATCGAGGACTTCCTGAAGCGCGAGCACACCAAGCGGGGCTACGAGTTCGTCATAAGCCCGCACATCATGCGGACCGAGGTCTGGAAGGTCTCCGGTCACCTGGACATGGGCTATCCGATGTACTTCTTCGACATCGAGGGCCAGCCTTACGGCATCAAGCCGATGAATTGCCCCGGGCACTTGCTCGTCTTCAAGAACCAGCCGCGGAGCTACCGCGATCTCCCCACGCGCTATTTCGAGCTCGGCACGGTCTACCGCCACGAGCGCTCCGGTGTGCTACACGGGCTGCTCAGGGTGCGTGGCTTCACCCAGGACTACGCGCACATATTCTGCACGGACGAACAGCTCGAGGGCGAGATCACCGGAGTCATCGAGTTCGCGTTCTATTGCCTGAAGATCTTCGGCTTCGAGGAGTTCGACGTCATGCTCTCGACGCGGCCGGAGAAGTACGTTGGTACAGAGGAGAGTTGGGAGCGGGCGACCGATGCGCTCCGGAGCGCCCTGGAGCACCATGATGTCGACTACGTGGAGGACCCGGGCGAGGGCGTCTTCTACGGGCCCAAGATAGACATCAAGCTCAAGGACGCCATCGGCCGGCTCTGGCAGGGGCCGACCATCCAGGTCGACTTCAACGAGCCGGAGCGCTTCGATATCGTCTACTGGGGCGCCGACAACCAGCAGCACCGGCCGGTGATGATCCATCGCACCGTGCTGGGGTCGATGGAGCGCTTCATGGGCGCGCTGATCGAACACCACGGCGGCGCCTTCCCGACCTGGCTCGCGCCGGTGCAGGTCGTGGTTCTGCCGATTGCCGACCGGCACAATGACTACGCCGAGCAGGTGATGGTGGAGCTCGCAAAGATAGGTGCGCGGGCGGAGTTGGACATCCGGAGTGAATCGACCGGCAAGAAGATCCGCGACGCGCAGCTCCAGAAGACCCCCTACATGCTGGTGGTGGGGGACCGCGAGGCCGAGCACGGCACGGTAGCCGTCCGGGACCGCTCCGGCACCGATCACGGTCCGAAGCCCCTGGCCGATTTCATCGCCCGGCTGGCCGACGAGATCAAACCCCCCGGCGCGTAGACGACGGCTGGGGGTCGGCAGGAAGTGGAAAGGTGGCGCAAGCGAATGAAGGATAGAAGATACGTGGCCCTCGGCCTGGTGCTGGCGGCAATCCTCGCGGTCACCGGGGTCGCGCTTGTCAGCAACCCCCCACAAGAGGTCAAGCCGCACACGCACGAGGGCGAGGGGCAGCCGCAGGCCGACGCTTCGACACTCGAGGCCACCCGGGGGGACGTCCCCGCCAAGAGCACGAAAGTGCTCAAGTGCACGATCAAGGGCATGGACTCGGAAGAGGTTGCTCAGCGCGTGGCGATAGCCCTCGGCGAGAAGTTCAAGGGCTCGGTCGGCCAGGTGACCGTCGACCTGAAGACGCAGAAGCTCACCCTGGAGTACGACGCCTCCAAGACCAAGGGCACCCATATCATCTCGATGTTGCGGCGCCTCGGCTACGCAGCCAAGAGCCTGTAGCTGTTCGGAGCATCAGCAGCTGCGGCAGCCTCAGCCGCAGCCTCAGCCGCGGCAGCCTCAGCCGCGGCAGCCTCAGCCGCGGCACTTGTCGTAGGCGGGGCAAGCGCGCTATACTACGTCCACTTATGACAAGCAGAAGCATCCGCTGAATGAGAAGCTTCTCACCTCACCGCGGCCGCGCAGGCCAGCGTGTGTGGTTCTCCAGGTGAACTGGATACAGACATGAGAGTAGCGGATGCTGCTCTTTTCTATTGTCCGAACGGATAGGTTGGCTAGGAGCACCGCCCGGCAGGACCGGGCGGCCGAAAGGGGGAGTGCCGGGAGTGCAGGCATCAGAGACAACGTGGAGGTGGCGGTCCCATTAACAGCAATGTCCGCCTGAACGACCGCATCAGGGCCGCCGAGGTGCGCCTCATCACCGAGAGCGGCGAGCAGCTGGGCATCAAGCCCACCGATGAGGCCTTGAAGATCGCGATGGACGATGGGCTGGACTTGGTCGAGGTGGCGCCTCTGGCGACACCGCCCGTCTGTCGCATCATGGACTACAGCAAGTATCGCTATGAGCAGGAGCAGAAGGCCAAGCGGGCGCGCAAGCACCAGGCGAACCTCGTCATCAAAGAGATGAAGATGCGCCCCAAGATAGACGTCCATGACTACGAGACCAAGAAGAAGCACGTTGTTCGCTTCCTCGAGGCGGGGCACAAGGTCAAGATGACCATTATGTTCCGGGGCCGCGAGATGACCCATACGGAGCTGGGACGCAAGCTCTTGGAGCGGCTGGCTGGAGATGTGACGCACCTGGCGACCGTAGAGTCGTCGCCCAAGCAGGACGGCCGCAACATGCTGATGATGCTGGCGCCGCACAAGGAGTTCGTCGAGGCGGCCATCGAGCTGAAGCACCAGGACGATGAGAAGTACCGCCTCAAGCATGAAGGCTACACTGAGGCAGCGGAGGACGAGGCGGACGCCGAGGAAGGCGCCGCGGAGGCCGAGGCGAAGGCAGAGGCGGCTCCGGAGGCGGTCGTTGCCGCGGAGGAAGTCGACGCTGCCGAGGCTGAAGCGGCCGGGACGGAAGCCGCCGAGACGATACCGGAGGAGACAAGCTGACATGCCCAAGATGAAGACGCACCGGGGAGCGGCCAAGCGATTCAAGCTGACCGGGACCGGGAAGGTCTCCCGGGTGAAGGCATACAAGAGCCACATCCTCGAGAAGAAGTCGGCCAAACGCAAGCGCAACCTGGGCAAGCCGACGACCGTGGCATCCAGTGATGAGCGTTCGATCAAGCGCCTCCTCGGCAAGTAGCAGGTCCGCCGAGGGCGCCGGGAGATGGAGCCGGAGATAGAAGGAGAGTCCGACCATGCCGAGAGCCGGAAGGGCCACCAGCGCTAAGAAGAAGCACAAGAAGATCCTCAAGCTGGCCAAGGGGTACCGGGGATCCAAGAGCAAGACATTCAAGGCCGCCAAAGAGCAGGTCATGCACTCCCTTGCGTACGCATATCGCGACCGCCGGGCGCGCAAGCGCGATTTCCGGCGCCTCTGGATCACGCGTATCAATGCGGGCGCGCGCCTGAACGGTCTCTCCTACAGCCACTTCATGAATGGCCTCAAGCGCGCTGAGATCGACATCGATCGGAAGATGCTGGCCGAGATGGCCGTGAGCGACCCCGAGGGTTTTGCCGAGCTTGCCAAGAAGGCCGGCGAGCACCAGCAGGCCGCCGGGCAGTAGCCCGCGCCCGTCAGTTCGCTACAACTCTTCTTGGGGGGACCGAACCTGAAAGTCCTTTTTGTCTATCCTGATTTCCAAGAGACGGTCGGCGGAACCCAGCAGCACGGCAGCTACTCGGAGGGGCTGGGCTCGCTTTCCGCCGTGTTGAAGGCCGCCGGGCACGAGGTGGCCCTCTACCACCTGACGGGTCCGGCCGAGAAGGCCGACTTCCAGGCCCGCATCAAGTCCGAGGGCGCCGATCTGGTCGCCTTCGCCACCCGCACCAGCATCTTCCCGTTCGTCGTCGACTACGCGGCCTGGACCAAGGAGGTCGCCGACGTCCCGACGATCAGCGGGAGCTACCACCCGACGCTGGAGCCCCAGGAGACGATCGACGTCCCCGGCATCGACATGATCACGATCGGCGAGTCCGAGGGCGCGATAGTCGAGCTGGCCGACGCGCTGGCGGCCGGGAAGCCGCACGACAACATCCGGAACCTCTGGGTGAAGAAGAACGGCCAGATCATCAAGAACCCCGTTCGGCCGCTCATCGAGGACCTGGACACCATCCCGCTGCCGGACTTCGAGCTCTTCGACTTCGACAATCTGGCGAGCTCCCGCATCAAGACGGCGGTCGTCATGGTCTCGCGCGGCTGCCCGTACATGTGCACCTACTGCTGCAACCACCAGATCCGCGACCTCTACGAGAACAAGAAGCGCTACACGCGTTTCCGGAGCCCCAAGAACGCCATCGAATACTTGGCGACCATCAAGCGGAAGTACCCCTACATCGAGTACGTGAACTTCATGGACAACATCCTGCCGATGGACAAGGCGTGGTTCGCGGAATTCACCGGCCTCTACAAGAAGGAGATCGGCCTCCCGTTCTCGTGCCGCTTCCGGGTGAACCTCATGGACCGCGAGACCATCCGGATGCTGAAAGACGCCGGCTGTTACCTGATCCACTTCGGGGTGGAGAGCGGCGACGACTACATCCGGAACGAGGTGCTGCTCCGCCACATCAGTGTGCGACAGATCAAGGAGGCCTTCGAGGCCTGCCGGGAGGTCGGCATCAGCGCACTCTCCTACAACATGATCAACCTGCCGTTCGAGGACATGGGCCGGATCCTCTCCACCATCAAGCTGAACGCGGAGCTCAAACCCAACCGCATCGTGGACACGGTGTTCTATCCGTATCCGAACACGCGGCTCTTCGACATCGCCGTGGAGAACGGGTTCGTGGAGCCGCACTTCGACTACACGGAGGAGATACCGCTCAGGCAGCCGACGCTCTCGGAGACGCAGGTCATCTTCGTGCAGCGCTACTTCCGTATCTTCGTGCGGCTGTATAAGATGGTGAACGCGCTGCCGGTTCTTCTGCGGGGTCCCGCCGAGCGGCTGGTCGACCGGGCGTTCGTTACCCGGTGGAAGCCGTACGGGCTGCTCGTCTGGGTCGCCAACGTGCGTTTGAAGATACTGGTCGGCGCGAAGAAGTTCCTGATGCGCCGGATGCCCGGCTTCTACCTGTGGCTGCGCGACCGCGTCGTGCGCAGCGGGCGCGCCACGGAAACAGAGGATGAGGAATGACGGTAGACGGGGCGGGGGAGTAGCGATGGCGGCGAAGAAGGCGGCCGGGCCGGACCCGGCAGCGATCGCCAAGCAGGCGTCTGCCGACATCAAGGCGGCCAAGTCGCTCGAGGAGCTCGAGGCGGTGCGCGTGCGCTACCTTGGCCGCAAGGGCGAGGTCACCGCGGTGCTGCGGACCCTGGGCGGGCTGTCCGCCGCCGAGCGACCCAAGGTCGGGGCGGCCGCCAACCGCGCCCGTGTCTCCATCGAGGAAGCGCTGGAAGCCAGGGAGGCCGAGCTCACCCGCGGCGTGCTGGAGGAGCAGGTGCTGGCCGAGGCGGTCGACGTGAGTCTCCCGGGTCGTCGCCCGGCCATCGGGCGTGAGCACCTCGTTAACAAGGTGATGAACGACATAATCGATATCTTCCTGGGGCTCGGCTATCAGGTCGCCGAGGGGCCCGAGGTAGAGCTCGATTACTACAACTTCGAGGCCCTGAACATGCCGCCGGACCATCCGGCGCGCACTCTCTGGGACACATTGTACGTCACCGACGCCGTGCTCCTGCGCACGCACACCTCCCCGGTGCAGATACGGGTGATGGAGGCGCAGTCACCGCCGCTCTACATCTTGTCGCCGGGTAAGACATATCGGCGTGACACTGCCGATGCCACGCACCTCCCGATGTTCCAGCAGGTGGAGGGGTTCGTCGTCGACGAGGGGATCACGATGGGCGATCTCAAGGGGACCCTGGAAGTGTTCGCTCAGGAGATGTTCGGCGAAGACCGCCGAGTGCGCCTGCGTCCGAGCTTCTTCCCGTTCACCGAGCCCAGCGCCGAGGTCGACGTCTCCTGTGGCATCTGCGGCGGCAAGGGCTGCCGCTCGTGCGGGGACAACGGCTGGTTGGAGATCCTGGGCTGCGGCATGATCGACCCCAACGTGCTGGAATGTGTCGGCATCGACTCTGAACGCTACACGGGCTTCGCCTTCGGCATGGGGGTGGAGCGCATCGCTATGCTGAAGTATGGGATTCCCGATTTGCGTCTCTTCCACCAGAACGACCTGAGGTTCCTGAGGCAGTTCTAGTCCGGCCGCGCCGGGTAGGAGCTCTTGTGAAGGTATCGCTCGAATGGCTTGGGGAATACGTCAATGTGACGCTGTCGCCGGAGGAGCTGGCCGACAGGCTGGACCTTTCCGGCACGGCGGTCGAGAAGACCGAGCGGTTGGGCACGCGCCTGGACGGCGTGGTCGTCGGCCGTATCAAGCGGATCGATCCGCATCCCAACGCGGACCGGCTCACCTACTGCGAGGTCGATGTCGGCAAGGCCAAGCCGCTCGCCATCGTCTGTGGCGCGCCGAACATCAAGGTGGGCCAGACGGTGCCGGTCGCCATGGTGGGGGCGAAGCTCCCCGGCGGCTTCAAGCTGGAGCGGGCCAAGATTCGCGGCGTCTACTCTGAGGGCATGATGTGCTCGGAGACGGAGCTGGAACTCGGCGAGGACTCCTCCGGCATCATGGTCCTGGACAAGGGGCTGAAGCTGGGGGCGCGTGTCGATGAGTCGCTCAGGGTCATCGACACCGTGCTCGAGCTGGAGATAACACCCAACCGGCCGGATTGCCTGGGGATGGTCGGCGTGGCCCGCGAGGTGGCCGCATTGACCGGCCAGAAGCTCCGCGTGCCGAAGGCGAGCCTCCGGGAGGTCGGGGCCAAGGCGGCAGAGCAAGCCAAAGTGGACATCAAGGACGTCGAGCGGTGCCCGCGGTACGTCGCGCGTGTCATCCGCGGCGTGACGCTGGGGACGGCGCCGTTCTGGATGCGCCGGCGTCTGATGGCGGCCGGTGTCAGGCCGATCAGCAACGTCGTGGACGTCACCAACTACGTCATGATGGAGACCGGGCAGCCGCTGCACGCTTTCGACCAGGCGTTGCTGCACAAGAGCCACATAATCGTCCGGCGGGCGAAGAAGGGCGAGAAGCTCACCACCCTGGACGACGTCGAACGCGACCTCGACACAGAGATGCTGCTGATCTGCGACCCGAAGGGGCCGGTCGCGTTGGCGGGCGTGATGGGGGGAGCGAGCTCTGAGGTGGGGCTGAACACCAAGGACATACTCCTGGAGTCGGCCAACTTCCAGCCCGTCAACATCGCGCGCACGGCGCGGCTGCTGGCGCTCTCCTCGGAGGCCTCGATGCGCTTCGAGCGGGGCGTCGACCCGAACGGCGCGCGTTTCGCGGCCGACCGGGCGTGCGCGCTCATCCAGGAGACCGCCGGGGGCGAGGTCCTCAGGGGGGCCGTCGATGCCTATCCAAACAAGGTGCAGCCGGGCAGCCTGAAGCTCCGGCCGGCGCGGGCCAACGCGGTGCTCGGAACGTCTCTGGAGCGCCGCCGGATGGCCGGGACCCTCAAGAGTCTCGGGCTGGAGGTGAAGGACGGCGGAGCCAAGGCGCCGCTGTCGGTGCGCGTGCCGACGTTCCGCCGCGACCTGGAGCGCGAGATCGACCTGATCGAGGAGGTGGCGCGTATCCACGGGCTGAACCTCATCCTGTCCACGCTTCCCAAGGGCGGTCATGCCGTCGGACGGCTGACCGAGCAGCAGAAGCTGGTGCGCGAGGTGCGGCGCATCCTGGTGGGCGCGGGCCTCATGGAGACCATCAACTACAGCATCATCAGCCCGGCGGATCTGGAGCTCATCAGATGGCCCGAGGTTGGCGGAGGGCGGCACGTATGTCTGAAGAACCCGCTCACCGAGGAACAGTCCATCATGCGGACGACGCTCCTGCCGGGGCTGGTGCAGGCGGTCCGCCACAACGCCGGTTACGGTCAGGCGGACGCCTGGCTGTTCGAGTTGGGCCGCGTATTCCATCGGCAGCCGGAGGCGACGCTTCCAGCGGAGATCGAGCGAGTGGGAATGGCGCTGACCGGGCTCCCACAGCCGGAGAACTGGTGTACCCACCCGCAGCCCGCCGACTTCGCCGGCATCCGTGGCGTGGTCGAGACGCTGCTGGCCGAACTTGGGGCGGAGGTCGTTCAGTTCCGCCCGGCCGGCCACCCCACCTTCCATCCCGGCCAGTGCGCGGAAGTCCTGGCGGGCGGGGAAGTGCTCGGGATCCTGGGCGAGCTGCATCCGGAGGTCGTGCGTGACATCGAGGCGGCGGGGGCAATCGAGCTCTGCGAGCTGGACTTGTCGGAATTGGCGACCGTGGCGGGAGAGCCGCGCGCCTTCCGTGAGCTGCCGCGCTTTCCCGGCGTCACTCTGGACCTAGCGGTGGTAGTCGATGAGGCTGTGCCGGCCGAGGAGGTCGAGAGTGTCATACGTGACGCGGCCGGCAAGCTCTTGAAGGAAGTGCGCCTCTTCGACCTGTACAGAGGCGAGCAGGTGCCGCCCGGGCAGAAGAGCCTGGCCTACGCGCTGGTCTACCGGGCGCCGGACCGTACGCTCACCGGCGACGAGGTCGGCCACGTGCAGGAGCGCGTGACCGCGCGTCTCGCGGAGCGGCTGTCAGCCACGGTGCGCTCGAGCTAGACGGGCGGCCGCCTTCCGGCGCGCTCTCCGATGGCCCCTTGTAGATCTGTCTTCCGAGGGTTGACATCATTCGGTTCTTCGCGTACTGTGCGCATATTGGGTTAACCGAATGCTGTCAAGCTGCATAGAACGGCAGCCGATTGCGGGCAATGGTGGGGAACATGCTTGAT
>CAYWVN010000049.1:0-11426 GCA_964461725.1 uncultured Coriobacteriia bacterium
GGCATGGCAGAGAAGTGGACCATGGTGGGGGTTCGTGCCATCGGCGTGGCGCACCCGGTCTCGGTAATGGTCGACTGCCTGGGTACCGAGAAGGTCGATCTCCACAGGATCGAGGACCTCGTCAAGGAGAACTTCGACTTGAGGCCCGCGGCCATCATTCGCGACCTGGACCTCAGGCGGCCTATCTACCGGAAGACGGCGTCCTACGGCCACTTCGGGCGGCACGACAAGGACTTCACCTGGGAGCGGACCGACAAGGCGGACGCGCTGAAGAAAGGCGCTGGGCTGTAGGAGCGGGCGCTACTCCGACCGGACGACGTCAATCAGCTTCAGGATGGCGTGGTAGAGGACCCAGATCAGCAGGATCGCGATGAGGTCCGATAGCTCGACGACGGGGCTCTTGTTGCCGCCTACATACCAGTCCGGCGCGATTCCCGTGAAGAGATGGTAGATGGGTGAGGTCACGCCGTAGATGAAGTTCACGATGGGATTGCTGGCCTTGGTGGCGCCGACGAGCCGGAAGATGAACCGGATGAGAAAGAGGGCCATCACTACCCAGTAGACGTAGTCGATGATGAGGATCACCCTGCGGGAGCTTTGGCGCTTTTCGGTGTAGGATTCCCCCGGCTTGAGGACGGTTCTCTCGACGACGCGTTCGGCGACCTTCTCCTCGTGGTCCTCCATGTGGGCTCCTCGCTCTGTACTGACGGCGGTCGACGCGAGTTCCGGCAGCCGGCTGCGGGCTCCCGGTTGCCTGGGAGTCTATCATTTGCCTGAAGTCGGTGACAACGAGCCGTCGACACTAGCCGGTCGACTGTCACCGCCCTCGTGTATCATGCCTCTGAAACCATTTGGAGGTGCCTATGCCCAGCTTGACCGAGCTTCTTCTGGTGGTGGCGCTGGTCGTCGTCTTCGCGACTGCGGTAGGTGCGGGTGTGGCGACGTGGATAGCCACGCGTCGCAAGCCCGCCACCGCCTTGGATCTCGCACCCGTGACGTTGATGCAGCAAGAGGTGGCTGGGCTGCGCCGGGAGCTGGCAGAGACCACGGCGCAGATGAGCCATCTTATGCAGGAGTCCAACCGGACGATCGGTGAGCGCCTCGAAGGCGCGGGCCGCGCCGTGGCCGAGGTGTCGGGCAAGCTCGGCGAGCTCTCGGCGGCGACCGGGCAGATGCTCGAGGTCGGCAAGGACATCGCCGGCCTCCAGGACATCCTCCGTGCCCCCAAGGCTCGCGGCGGACTGGGCGAGTACTTGCTGGCCGACCTCTTGGACCAGATACTACCGCCGGACTTCTACAGGATGGGCCACCGCTTCAGGTCGGGCGAAACCGTCGATGCGGTGATCCGGTTGGGCCCCAACCTGGTCCCCGTGGACTCGAAGTTTCCGTTGGAGAACTTCCAGCGAGTTCTTGGAGCGGACTCCGACGGGGAGCGCGCCGCCCAACGAAAGGGCTTCGCGCGCGATGTCCGCAAGCACATCGATGCCATTGCCGCCAAGTACATCCTGCCCGATGAGGGCACCTACGACTTCGCGTTGATGTACGTCCCGGCCGAGAACGTCTACTACGAGATGATCGTGTCCACGGAGGCGCTTTGCGAGGGCAAGAGCATCAGCGCCTACGCGCTCGCCAAGCGCGTCATCCCGGTGTCACCGAATTCCTTCTACGCGTATCTGCAGGCCATCGCACTGGGTCTCAACGGCCTCCACATCGAGAAGACGGCCAAGGACGTGATGGAGCACCTGGCTCGTCTGCGGCAAGACCTGGCCCGGTTCCGGGCCGATTTCGACACGGTCGGGCGGCACGTCACCAACGCGCGCAACAAGTATGAGGATGCCGAGCGGCGTCTCGATCGGTTCAGCGACAAACTGGAGGCCGCGGCGGCGGCCCGGCCGGAGCTCGCCGACGGCCCGATTGCCGAGAAGCCGGCTGTTGCCGCGGTGCCGCCCGATGCCGGCGGTCCGGGCGTAGGCTGACATGGCGAGCGACGCGATTGCCCGGATCATCATCGATCTTCCCTCGCGCGACGTCGATCGCCTCTTCGACTATCTTGTGCCGCCTGAGCTGGCCGGATCGCTGGCTGTGGGCTCTATCGTGGCGGTGCCGTTCGGCCGGACCGAGCGGACGGGCTTCGTGGTTGAGCTGGCGGCCTCGAGCGAGCTCGACGGCGGCAAGCTGCGCCCCGTGAGGCGTGTGCTGCGCGACACCCCCGCGCTTCTCCCCGAGATGGTGGAGCTCTCCCGGTGGATGGCCGACTACTATGTCTCGACCTTTGCGGCGTGTCTCCGCCTGGCGTTGCCGCCGGGTGGCGCGGGGCCGCTCATACGCCGTTGGCTGGTGGCCGCGGAGCCGGGTCTGCGAGAGGAAGACGCGGGTGCCGGGTCCACGCGTGAGGAGGCCGCCCTAGCCGCCGTCGCGACGCGGGCTCCCAAGCAGGCGAGGTTGATGCGCGCGCTCGGCGAACGCGGGGTCATCCTTCAGCAGGAAGCGGTCGCCGAGTTCGGGCAATCGGCGGTCCGCGGTCTCATCGACAAGGGGTTGGCTATCCAAGTAGACCGACCCAAGGAGCGCAGCGCCCACTCCGGCATCCGTCCGGAGAGTGGCACGGTAGAGCTCACACGGGAGCAGCGACGGGCTCTTGAGGTGGTCGACAAGACGGACCGGCGCGTCATCCTGTTGGAAGGCGTGACCGGGAGCGGCAAGACCGAGGTGTACCTCCGGGCTATCGAGAGAACGCTGGACCAGGGTCGCACGGCCATTGTGCTCGTGCCTGAGATATCTCTCACTCCGCAGACGGTGGGGCGTTTTCGGGCGCGGTTCGGCGACGACGTGGCCGTGCTGCACAGTGCGTTGCGCACCGGTGAGCGCTTCGATCAGTGGCACGTGCTCCTCACGGGCTGGTACCGCGTGGAGGTCGGCGCGCGCTCGGCGGTGTTCGCTCCGTTGGCCGGGCTCGGCCTCATTGTCGTCGACGAGGAGCACCAGACGTCCTACAAGCAGGGGCGCGACCCCTTCTACCACGCCCGGGAGGTGGCCATCAAGCGCGCCGACTTGACCGGCGCGAAGGTGATCCTGGGGAGCGCGACCCCCTCTATCGAGAGCCGTCGGCATGCTGAGACCGGTGAGTTTGCGGGAGTCCGTCTGCCTGAGAGGGTGGGCCCACACGGGCTGCCCGCGATGACCGTGGTCGACATGCGCGAGGAGATAGAGCGCCGTCGCGGCGGGATCAAGCCGGCCGGCGAGGAGTACTCTGTCTTCAGCGACCAGCTCCGGAGCGCGCTGATGACCTGCCGGGAGAGGGGCGAGAAGGCCATCGTGTTCTTGAACCGGCGCGGCTTTGCCAGCTTCGTAATGTGCCGGAGCTGCGGGAAGGCCGTCCAGTGCGCATCCTGCTCGGTGTCACTGACCTACCACCAGCGGGGTAACCTGATGCTGTGCCACCACTGCGGCCATCATGCGCCGCCACCGCTGGCCTGCCCGGAATGCGGCAGCCGGGAGATCCACCAGTTCGGCGTGGGTACCCAGCGCGTGGAGGCGGAGCTGGTACGCCTCTTGGACGGGGCGCCGGTGATACGCATGGACGCCGACACGACAACGCGAAAAGGTGCCCACGAGGCGTTGCTGACGCGGTTCAAGAAGACACCCGGCGCGGTGCTGCTCGGCACTCAGATGATCGCGCAGGGCCTGGACTTCCCGGAGGTGACCCTGGTCGGCATCGTGAACGCGGACACCGCCTTGAACCTGCCCGATTTCCGGGCGGCGGAGCGTACCTATCAGCTTCTCATGCAGGTGAGCGGACGGGCCGGTCGGGGCGGCATTCCGGGGCGGGTCATCGTCCAGACCTACGCTCCGGAATCGCCTGCGGTTCAGGCGGCGCAGGCCGCCGATCTTGAGGCGTTCTACCAGGCCGAGCTGGCCGAACGTCAGGAGCTCGGGTATCCTCCACATCGGGCGCTCATCAATCTGATCTTGAGCGGGCCCGTGGAGGCCGAGGTGGCCGGGGCCGCCGGGCGTCTGGCCGGGATGCTGGCCGACGCGGAGGGTGTGGCGCAGGCCGTCGGGCCTGCGCCGGCGCCGCTGGCCAGGATAAAGAACCGCTTCCGCTGGCACATCATGCTGAAATGTGCCGACGCTGCGGCCGCGAAGAGCTGGCTGTCCGCCCGCCGGCGGGACATGCTGGCTTTGTGTGGAGCCGAGGGGCGCTCGGGCCTGCGGCTACTGATCGACGTAGACCCCGTCTGGGTGCTGTAGAATACGGGTAAGGGGCGCGTGGAACCATAGCACGCGATATCATCGGGGTGCGCGAACGAGGAGAGTCCGACTTGGCGAGACGTTCAATCAGGAGATTCGGCGACCCGGTTCTGCGGGAGAAATGCCCGCCGGTCGAGATCTTTGATGGTGATCTGAAAGAGCTGGTCAAAGACATGGCCGAGACCATGTACGAGGCTCCGGGCATGGGGCTGGCCGCCAACCAGATCGGGGTCGTAAAGAGGGTACTTGTGGTGGACTTCAGCGAGGACAAGGGCGAACTGCTGGCCTTCGTCAACCCTGAGGTGGTCGAAAAGAGCGAGGAAACGGAAGAGGAAGTAGAGGGGTGCCTGAGCCTGGTGCCGGATCTCAAGATGACGATCCGCCGCTCAGCGAAGGTCAAGGTGCGGGCGCAAGACCTCGAGGGGCGACCGGTTACTGTCGATTGGGAAGGCATGCCCGCCCGTGTTATCCAACATGAGATCGATCACCTGGATGGCATTCTGGCGATCGACCGGTGCAGCCGGGAGGAGCGCCGCAAAGCCCTGGAGGCCATGGGCCACATCATGAGGTAGCTAGGGCGGGGTCCTCGCGGCTCTGCGCACAGAGGGGAATCACGATGAGGGTCGTGTTCGCAGGAACACCACAGTTCGCCGTGCCTTCGTTGCAGGCGCTGCTCGAGGACGGCCACGATATCACTCTGGTGATCACGCAACCCGACCGCCCGCGCGGCCGAGGACTCGGCACGTCACCGCCGGCGGTGAAGACGGCTGCACTGGAACGGGACCTCAGCGTCTCGCAGCCACTGAGGCTCTCTCCAGCGGAAATGGCGGCCGATGCCATCGAGGCGGCCGCGCCCGAGGTGGTCGTCGTGGTCGCCTACGGATTGCTTATCCCGAAGTGGCTCCTGGAGTGGCCGGAGTATGGCTGCGTGAATCTTCATGCGTCGGCCCTGCCGGAGTACCGGGGGGCGGCGCCCATCCAGCGCGCCATGATGGACGGGCGCGTCGAGACCGGTCTCACGACGATGCTCCTCGATGAGGGCATGGACACGGGGCCGGTGTTGATGCAGGTGCCGGTGGCGATTCATGATGATGACACCGCCGGGTCGCTGGCCGACCGTATGTCTGAGCAGGGTGGAGAGCTGCTGGTGCTGACGCTGGCCGCGGTACAAGTTGGGACGCTGGTGCCTCAGGCGCAGGACGACTCCCGGGCGAGCTTCGCCCCCAAGATCAAGGCTGCGGAGCGCTCGATCGACTGGGGTGCGCCGTCGGGCCGCATCCATAATCTGGTCCGCGCATTGGATCCGGAGCCTGGGGCCCGCACCCTGCTGGACGGAGCGGTCCTCAAGGTGTGGCGGACGGCCGTCGTCCCGCAGCAGGCCGACCAGCCGGGGCGCGGCGCGACCGCGCCCGGGGTCTTGGTAGTCTCTGGTGGCCGGTTCCTCGTCGCGACGGGCGAGGGACTGCTGGAGCTTATCGAGGTGCAGCCTGAAGGTAAGGCCCGGATGAGTGGCGGGGCGTTCCTGCGCGGGCGTCACGTGGCGCCGGGGGCGGTGCTCGGCCGGTGACGACCGCGCGCGATGTGGCGCTGGACGTCGTACTCAGGGTCCACCGGTCGGATGCGTATGCCAATCTCGTGTTGGACCGGGCGCTGAGACGGAGTCGGCTCAGCGAGCCAGACCGGGCCCTCGTGACCGAGCTCACGTACGGAACTCTCCGCCGACAAGGCACGCTCGATTGGGTCCTCGAGCAGTTCGCCAAGGGTTCGCTCGACGACCTGCCTCCCAAGGGGCTCGACATCCTGCGCCTGGCCACGTACCAACTCCTCTACCTGGACAGGGTGCCGGCGTATGCCGCGGTGAGCGAGGCGGTCGAGCAGACCAAACGGGAAGTACACAAGGGCCTAGCCGGCTTCGCCAATGCCGTCCTGCGACGCATTGCCGACGAGCAGGACGCAATCCGATGGCCCGACCGGGACCAGGACATCGCGGAGCACATCGCTGTGACGACGTCGCATCCCCGGTGGCTCGTTGACATGTGGATCGACGAGCTGGGCGTTGAAGAGGCCCAGGCGCTTTGCCTGGCGGACAACGAGACCCCCCGCATGACGGTGCGGCTACAGCTGTCGAGGACGACCCGCCCCGAGTTCATTCGGACCCTGCGGGAGCGGGGGATTGCAGCCGAGACGGGCCGCTATCTGCCCGAGGCGGTCGTCGTGGGTGGTGGGGGAGACATCACTGCCTGGGCGGAGTTCGCTGAGGGGTTGGTGGCCGTCCAGGAGGAGGCGTCAATGCTGGTGGCCCACGTCGTGGACCCCAGACGCGGCGAGACTGTGGTCGATCTCTGTGCCGGGCCCGGTGGCAAGGCGGTCCACCTGGCGGAGCTCATGGACAATGACGGCTCCGTCGTGGCCGTTGACTCGAACGGGAAGCGTCTGAAATTGGTGGGGGAGGCCGCGGGGCGTCTGGGCGTGGGAATCATCGCTCTGGTGGAGGGGGACGCCACGGCGATCACGCTGGGTCTCGACAGGCCGCCGGAGCGCATCCTGGTGGATGCCCCGTGCAGCGGGCTGGGAACGCTGGCCCACCGGCCGGATGCCCGCTGGCGCAAGTCGCTCGAGCAGATTGCGGGGCTGGCCCTCCTGCAAGGCCGGCTGCTTGAGAGCGCGGCCTCGCAGCTGGCCGAGGGCGGGGTGCTGGTGTACTCGGTTTGCACCATAGCGAGACGCGAGACCGAGGACGTGGTGGGCGGGTTCCTGAAGCGACATTCCGAGTTCAGCCTGGAGGACATCAGCTGCCTCCTGCCCGCCAAGCTGCGCGAGAAGTCCTCGGGGATGCTCCAACTTCTTCCGCACATCCACGGCACCGACGGGATGTTCATCGCGCGCTTGGTGAAGAGGGGCTGAGCGCGTGTCCTTGTCGGGGCGGCACGGGAACCTTAGAATGTGAGCGCGCATCCGCGCATCGGCGCGTTCTGGTGGTTGGGACAGGTTTCGGGGAGTCAATGTGAAACGCAAGGTAAAGATTGCGCCGTCGATACTGTCGGCCGACTTCACCCATCTGGGGCACGATTGCCGGGCGGTGGAGCGGGCCGGCGCCGACCGGTTGCACGTGGACGTCATGGACGGCCGGTTCGTGCCGAACATCAGCATTGGCGTCCCGGTCGTCGCGTCGCTGAAGCACTACGTCCGCATCCCGCTCGACGTCCACCTGATGATCGAGCACCCACACCACTTCGTGGGGCCTTTTGCCGAGGCCGGCGCGGACATCTTGACCTTCCACATCGAAGCGTGCCGCAAGCCCGGCAAGACCATCGGGCTGATCAAAGACCGAGGGCTGAGGGCGGGGATATCTCTCAATCCGGACACCAAGCTGGAGTCCGTCAAAGGTATCATCCGCGAGGTGGACCTGGTGCTCATCATGTCGGTGCATCCAGGCTTTGCGGGTCAGAAGTTCCTGGTCGAGTCGCTCGAGAAGATCCGAGAGCTGAGGAAGTTCATCGATGAGAGAGAGCTCGAGCTTGAGATCGAAGTTGACGGCGGCATCGGCCTGTCCAACGCCCGCGATGTCTTCCGGTCCGGTGCGGACGTCCTGGTGGCCGGGGCGTCGGTCTTCGGCCGCGAGGACGCGACCGATGCGCTGAGGGGGCTCCGCCGTGCCGCCGAGGCCGCTTGAGATGACCCCTTTCCTCTGCTAAGGTACCAGCTAGTTGAATATGTATGCCTTCAGGGCGGGGTGAGATTCCCCACCGGCGGTACAGCCCGCGAACCCGATGCGACGGTGATAGGAAGCCGCAGCCGGGCCGATCCGGGGAAGTTCCGGAGCCGACAGTGACAGTCTGGATGGGAGAAGGCGGACCAGGGCCGGCTATGTGTTGGCGCCAAGGACGCGTTCTCCTTGGCGCTTTGTGTTTTTCCAGGCAGGGCAATTCGGAGGGACGGACCGGGGAAGTGGGCTGAGGGGGCAGGCGGCGATGGCGAGATCGAAGGACCAAGCGCGACGACACGATACGTTCACGGCCAAGGACGCGGCCTGTATGAGGCGGGCGTTGGGTCTGGCCGAGCAGGGTCGTGGTCTGGTGAGCCCGAACCCCATGGTCGGGGCCGTTGTGGTGAAAGGCGGCTGCGTGGTGGGCGAGGGGTGCCACGGGGCTCTCGGCGGACCGCATGCGGAAGTGATGGCGCTCGAGCGCGCCGCCGCCCACGCCAAAGGGGCGACGCTATACGTCACGCTGGAGCCCTGTTCGACCACCGGCCGGACGCCGCCCTGCACGGAGATTATCCTGGCCGCGGGCGTCAAGCGCGTGGTAGCCGGCATGGCGGACCCCAACCCGAGACATGGCGGGCGAGGCCTGCGCCTACTAGAGCGCGCGGGCGTGGACGTGCGGACGGGACTACTGGCGGACGAGATCGCCCGGCAGAACGAGGTTTTCGTCCGCTACATGCGCTCGCACCGCCCGTTCGTGACTCTGAAATGCGCCGCCAGTTTGGACGGGAAGGTGGCCGCCGCCCGGGGTCGCCGGACGTGCATAAGTGGTCGCGAGGCCGGTCGGCTCGTCCACCGGATGAGGGCCGAGAGCGACGCGATCATGGTCGGTCTGGGGACGGTCCTGGCGGACGACCCGAAGCTCACCGCGCGTGGAGTCGCCGGCTCGGGGCCGGACGGTGCGGCCCGCGGAGGCGGCCGTCCAGGGCGGTATCCCTGGCGTGTGGTGGCGGACAGCCGGGCGCGCATCCCCTTTGACAGCTATCTGGTCCGGACAGCACAGCGCATACCGACATGGGTCGCCGTGACGGAGAAGGCGCCCAGAAGGCGGGTCAAGGCGCTCATCGAGGCGGGCGTCGGGGTCATAGAGACGGAGACCGGCGGCTCTTCGGAGGTCGGCCTGCCGGAGCTCATGACGGCCTTGGCCGACATGGAGGTATCGAGCGTGCTCCTCGAGGGTGGCCCGCGTCTGGCATCATCGATGGCCGCAGCGGACCTGGTCGACAAGTATGTGTTCATCCTATCGCCGCGTCTGTTCGGCGGGGACGACGTGCCCGGTCTGCTCGCGCGCTCATTGCCCGAGGCGGGCAGGCTCGAGGTCTCGGAAATAGCGCGGGCGGGAGACGATATCGTGGTGACGGCTTGTCCGGCCGTACGGAGGGGGCATTAGGTGTTTACTGGAATAGTGCGCGAGGTCGGCACGGTGCGTCGTTGCACGCGGCGCGGAGCCACAGCTGTGGTCGAAGTGGCTGCCCCCGCAACGGCGCGGCAGCTCTCAGTTGGCGACTCCGTGGCGGTGGGTGGCGCGTGTCTCACCGTGACAGAGGTGCGCGACGGTTGGTTCGCGGCCGAGCTCAGCGATGAGACGCTGGCCGCTACGATCCTGGGCGCGGCGCGGCCGGGGAGGCCGGTAAACTTGGAGCCTGCTCTGCTGCTGTCGGATCGGCTGGGCGGGCATCTGGTGACGGGCCACGTCGACGGGGTCGGTGCGATCACGCGTTGTGCCTCGAAGGACGGGATCCTCGAAATCGGCTGCCGGGTGCCGTCGGAGGTCGTACCTTATCTCGTGCCCAAGGGATCCGTGGCGATGGACGGCGTGAGCCTCACGGTGGTCGGGGTCGAAGGGGACGAGTTCACGGTCACTGTGATCTCGCACACAGGCGACCAGACCACGCTCGGCTCGCTCCAAGTGGGCGACAAGGTCAACCTGGAGGCCGACTTGATCGGCAAGTACGTGCAGCGGTTCGTCCTGAGCGGTGCGACGGCCAGTGCGACGACGAGTGCTACGGACACACCGGAGGATGCGCGCCGAGGCGCCGGGGAGAAACGCGAGGCGCCGGGCGGCGGAAGGCTCAGCGAGGGGAGGCTCAGAGAACTTGGCTTCAAGTAGCGGATTCGCGTCGATAACGGAGGCGCTGGCCGATACAAAAGCAGGCAAGATGCTGATCGTGGTCGATGACGCCGACCGCGAGAACGAGGGCGACTTCGTGATGGCGGCTGAAAGGGTGACTCCCGAGGCCATCAACTTCATGGCCAAACACGGGCGGGGCCTGATCTGTATGCCGGCGTCCAGGGAGCGCCTCGACCAACTGAACATCCCATCCATGGTCGACGAGAACACCTCCACTCACGAGACGGCGTTCGCGGTGTCCATCGGGGCGCGGGGCCGCATCACCACGGGCATATCGGCGCGCGACCGGGCGGAGACTATCTTAGCGGTGGTCGATCCGACGACCCAGCCTGAGGACATCCTTCGGCCGGGGCACGTCTTTCCGCTGAGAGCCCAGCCCGGGGGCGTGCTCGAGCGGGCCGGCCACACCGAAGCGGCGGTCGACTTGGCCCGGCTGGCCGGCCTTATCCCGGCCGGCGTCATCTGCGAGATCATGAATGACGACGGGACCATGGCCCGGCTTCCTGAGCTGGAGGAAGTCGCGCGGCAGTTCGGCCTCAAGATCATCACCGTCGCCGATCTCATCAAACATCGGCGCCGCACGGAGAAGCTGGTGCGGCGGGTGGCGGAGGTGAACCTGCAGACGGGCTTCGGCCCGTTCCACGCGATCCGCCACGAGAGCAGTCTGGACCACAAGCACCACGGGGCCGTGGTGAAAGGTGAGGTCGCGCGTCGGCCGCACCACCTGGTGCGCGTGCACTCGGAGTGCCTGACGGGCGACGTCTTCCATTCGCTGCGCTGTGACTGCGGCTGGCAGCTTGAGGAGGCCCTGAAGGCGATCGAGAAGGAGGGGAGCGGCGTGCTCCTCTACATGATAGGCCATGAAGGCCGGGGAATCGGGCTGGCCAACAAGCTGCGGGCCTACGAGCTGCAGGAACAAGGATGTGACACGGTCGAGGCCAACGAGGAGCTCGGCTTCCTGCCGGATCTCCGCGACTACGGCATCGGCGCCCAGATACTGGTCGACCTGGGCCTCACCTCGATGAGGCTGCTGACCAACAACCCGACCAAGATCGTCGGCCTGGAAGGATATGGTCTGACGGTCACCGAGCGCGTCCCTATCGAGGTGGAACCGACGACGGAGAACGTGGAATACCTGCGGGCCAAGAAGAGGAAGCTCTTGCACATACTGGAGAAGGCGGATGGTATCGGTAGGACGGACATGGCGGACAAGGAGGAGAGATGAAGACGTACGAAGGCAAGATGGTGGCCAAGGGGCTGAAGTTCGGGATCGTCGTGAGC
>CAYWVN010000050.1:0-11312 GCA_964461725.1 uncultured Coriobacteriia bacterium
CCACCGGTGACGAAGATGTGCTTGGCCAACATCCCTCCAGGTTCGCTCTGCCACGACCTCGGAAACAAGATGCCGGAGATTAGGAGCCGCTGGAACCTCTACTCTCTGGTATCACGTGTCCATCTGCGGCCCGGTGGGTCGTCCCAACTCGTCTACCCACTTCAAAGGTGCGATTCCTTCTATGACCCTTGTGAATGACCATCGCTCCGATGCCAACTGGAGAAGTAGCAGGACCGGTAGGAGGACCAGCCAGACCTTCAAGTCGAAGTTAACCACAAACAGAAACCCAATAACAGCCCCCAAAGCATTCGATCCGGCGTCCCCGAGCATCGAGTATTCCCTCAGGTCCGCTGCTAAGAGCACCGCGCCTACTCCAAGGAAGCTCCCCCAAACCGCCCACATGACACCGCCGCGGCTGAACGCGAACAGCAATCCTAGCACCAAGAACCACGCTTTCAGCGCCCGCCCGGGCCGCACATCCAGGAGGTTACCCAGATTCATGCAGCTGGCCATCGTGAGCGACCCGATTACCACTCCTAGCGGACCCGGCGCGAACAGGCCGGCCACTACTGCGGACGCCGCTACCCCTCCGACAGCCTTGATCAGACCGGTGGTGATCCGCCCCCGAGCCAATGCGCGGAAGTGCCCCGCGAAGCCCCGGTCGCCGCTATCGCCCAACAGATCGTCCGTCAGTCCGAGAAGGGACGCCACGCCGGCTAGGAACGCCAGCCCGAGCAGATACCGTCCTTCAGTACTAAAAGTTCGAGGCAGGAGAATCCCCGCGCCTGTCCAGGACAGCAACATCGCCGGAACGATCAGCACACCGACGCCCGTCACCGTGGGCACCCCGCGCCAATTGGTGCGCCCGCCGGAACCCCAGACGAGAAGCCGGCGCGTTGCCGGAAGCAACGCAGCTCCCGCGGCCGCTGATACCGCCAGGCCGACGGCGAACATCACCTGCCTCGTCTCCAGATCAGGCGTCCGACCAGCGCCTTGGCCACATCCAGGAACTGTCGGCCGCGATGACGGAACCCCGCGACGTCACGCCCCGTCTCGGAATGGCCCAGTTCAGCCGGCACTTCCACGATCCGAAAGCCGGCCCGGGCGACATCGATGGTCAGCCCTACTTCCATCCCGAACCCCGATGCGATTCCGTCCAGAGCCTGGGCCACTTCCAACCTCAGCGCACGCTGGCCGGACAACGGCGCCTTCGCTTCGAGACCCGTAGCGCGCCGTATGCCCCATCGCGCCAAACCCTTGACTATGCCGAACCCGCCCTTTCGCACGGCCGCCGGGAAGACGGCGATCGCCATGTCTCCTCGGCCTTCAGTGACGGCCTCGACGAGCTTGGTCAGCTCCGTAGCCGAGTCGCCCAAATCGCCATCCGCCAGCACGATGACGTCCGGCGCGCGAGCGCCGCCTTCCCGCAGCTCGCTCAGCCCCGCCCAGGTCGCGCCGCCTTTGCCGACGTTCCTCGGCAACCTGACCACCTCCGCGCCGGCCGCCTCGGCCGCCTCGGCCGTCTGGTCCGTCGAACCGTCGTCCACCACCACGATCCGCCCGATGACGCCCTGGGTCCGCAATCGGGCCAGGGCAGCCACCGTAGTCGATATCCGCGTCTCCTGCATATAGGCGATAACAAGCACCGCCGCGGAAGGCCCGGTCACCCCCATGTCACCGGATGGACGGCACCGGCGGCATCAGGCCCTCTGCCTCCGGCCCGACGCCCCAGTTCCCCTCGGCCCCGCGCAGGACGTAGACCAGGGCAACCTGACCAGGCACGGTATCGGCATTGTCGACCGTGTTCAGACCCTGGCCCAGATACCAGGCCATCTGGCTGTCTTTGGCATTCGATCCCTCTACGGCGACCAGATCTAGCCCGGCCGCGTTCCATGACTGCGTGAGCGGTGTAACCAGACTCGACTGCTCGCCACTGTCCTCCGGAGAAGCCACAAACACCACCGCCTCCGCGGGAAGGTTGCCCTCACCCTCCAGCTGCACAGCACCCACCTGGGTCAGCAGTTTGAGCAGCGATCGATCCGAGGGACCGCCCACCTCCGTCGCCAGACGCGCCACCACGTTTTGGATCAAGTCCGACTTCGCGTTCTTCGTCTTGCTGAAGTACTTCTCCAGCTTACCCTTGACGTCCGGGTCCGATGTCTTGAAGTCCGCCGCCGACAGCGTGACGGTGCATACATCGGCACCGCCCGACGCGAGAGTCTTCACCGTACGCTGAGCTACCGACACGTCGCTCCCGGGAGAGATGACCAGCGTGACCGCACGCTTCTTGAGCATCGTGTCGATCACTGCGGGGAGCACCATCTGTTCGAACTTGTTGGACGCCTTGAGGTCCCGGCTCAAGCGGCGGTTGTCCTCCTTGTACGTCTGGAACGTCGATTCCAGCCGGTTGACCAGCTGGGTCTGCTGACGCGCCAAGCTCCCCTTGTCGATGATCACCGTCCCGAGCAGTATCCCTAGCCCCAGCGCCAGAAATATGGCCATCAGCGAGGCGATGTGGTATCTGATGTCAAACATGTCTCTCCCTTCCTAGAGCCCCACCCGGGACCGGATTGTGAGCACCACGAGCCGGAGCAAGGCCCGCACCCGCGCCGACGCCATGATGACCGCTGTGAACGTCGCCATCGCGGCTAGAGCCAACAACACCAGGTGCGACATCTTTACCGTACTACGATACAGCTTGTTGACGCCCTTGGCATCGACCAGGCGAGTGCCCACCTTCAGTCTCGTCAGGAACGTGCTGGCCATGCCCTTGCGCCCCTTGTCGAGAAACTCTATCAGGTTGGCGTGAGTGCCCACCGCGACGATGAGCTCGGCCCCCTTCTCGTACGCCAGGAGCAGGGCGAGATCCTCACTGGTTCCCGGCGCCCTGAACACCTTCGACGCCAGACCGGCCGCCTCGAGCCGCTTCAGCCCAGGCGCCTCCCCGTCCGGATACGCATGGACTATCAACTCCGCCCCGCAGCCCAGCGTATCGTCGCTCACACTATCCATGTCCCCGATGATCATGGCCGGCGCGTAGCCGGCCTCCCGCATAGCATCGGCGCCCCCGTCGACGCCGATCAGCACCGGCTTCATCTCGCGGATGTAGGGCTTCAGCGCCCGCAGGTCCTCCTGGTATTCGTAGCCCCTCACGACGACCAAAGCGTGCCGTCCGTGGAAGTCGGTCGCCGTGTCCGGCAGACTGACCCCCTCCAGCAGCAGGTCACGCTCTTTGTCCATGTATTCCAACGTATTGACCGCAAACCGTTCCAGCTCGTCGCCCAAGCCGACCTTCGCCTGGTCCATTTTAGATTGGATCGAGAGCACTGTTTGGCTCTCTCCTCTCCCCACGATCTCCCCGGCCCGTGACAACACCTTGTCGCCGTCTACCGTCACCAGCTCACCATCCTTGAGCCGATCGAACACGGCCTGACCTACGTTGTCCACCAGGTGAAGCCCCGCCGAGCAGAGTAGCAGCGGCCCGATATTCGGGTACCGGCCGGTCACCGACCGCGCCGCGTTCACCACCACCTCGACTCCCGATCTGATCAGCGATTCCGCCGACACGCGGTCGATGTCCTCGTGGTCTATGATGGCCACATCGCCCGGTCGCAGACGCTTGACCAGGTCCTTGGTACGCTTGTCCAAACGGGCCGTACCCTCGAAGTACACTATCCGGCCTTCCTGCGGTTGCTCGAACGCGCCGCTGCCTGGGCACGTCGCTCCCTCGAGGCACGCGCGGTTTCCAACATCTCCTCGGCGTGCCTGATCGACGCCGGCGACACTTCCGCTCCTGACAACATCCTGGCGATCTCCTTGACCCGGTCCGGCGCGTCGAGCGCCTCCGCCCTCGTGACCATCCTATCGCCCGCTTCCTCTTTCCGCACCGCGAAGTGCGCGTCCGCAAACGCCGCAATCTGCGGCAGGTGTGTCACACAGATGACCTGGTGGAAGCCGGACAGCGCCGCCAGCCGCTCCCCCACCTCCGCTGCCGTAGCCCCGCCGATTCCGGCATCAATCTCGTCGAAGACCAATACCGGCACTTCGTCGGCCGCGGCCAGCACGATCCTCAGGGCCAGCATGATGCGCGATAGCTCACCGCCGGAGGCCGACCGCGCCAGAGGAAGCGCGGCTTCTCCAGGGTTCGGCGCAATCATGAACCTGAGATCATCGAGGCCATCGCGGCCGGGCGCCGGTGAGCCCTCAGAAGACTCAAGGAAACGCACCTCGAATTCGCATCCCTTTAGACCCAGTCCCTCCAGCTCCCCGCCCACCTGATTCCCGAGCGCGGACGCCGCGGCGCGCCTGGCCTGCGAGAGCTCCTCCGCGGACGACATCAGCTCCGCGGTCTTCTCTTCCAGGCAGCGGCCCAGCTCTTCCGGGTCCTCCCCGGCCATGTCCAGCGACTCAAGCTCCGCCTTGGCATCCTCTAGGCGCGCCATCACACCTTCCAGGGTATCCCCGTATTTCCGCTTGAGTTGCGCGAGAACAGACGCCCTCTCCTCGCATTCGGCCAGGTGGCCGGGATTGAACTCCAGCGCGTCCAGGTACCGCTCGATGTCGGCGCGGCACGCATCCGCCTGGAACATCGCCTCCCTGAGCGAGGCGGTGATCTCATCCAGGCGCCCGTCCACTGCGGCCGCGGCTTCCAGCCGCGTCGTCGCAAGCCGCAGGAGATCGATGGCCCCGGTCTCGTCTCGGCTGAGGAGAGCCGAGGCCGCACCGACTGCCTCAACAAGCTTCTCCGCGTTGCGTAGCACGCCCAGTTCCTTCTCGAGCGCTTCGTCCTCTCCCGGCTGGATCCTCGTCTTCTCTATCTCGTCAACCTGAAACTCGAGTAGCTCACGTTTGTCCTGTAGGAAAGTGCTCCTCTCCGACAGCGATTCCACCTTCTCGCGCAGCAGGCCGACCTTCTCGAACAGAGCTCGGTAGGCGGCCAGCCGTTCCGTTACCGGCCGGCCGGCGTATCGGTCCAGGAGCGCTCGTTGGCGATCCACGGAAAGCAACGACTGGTGCTCGTGCTGTCCGTGGAGGTCGATCAACGGCCCGAGCGACGAGGCAAGCTCGGAGACGGTACACACGGCGCCGTTCATACGGGACCGGCTCCGTCCGGTGCTGAGAAGACTCCGCGACACTGAGAGCTCACCGCCCTCGTCTTCGGCGTTCGGGGTCGCGAAGACAGCCTCGACCAGAGCTTCCTCCGCGCCGGCCCGGACCAGCGACGCATCCGTCCGACCCCCCACCAGGATGTTCACGGCGCCGACCAGCATGGTCTTGCCCGCGCCGGTCTCCCCGGTGAAGACGTTCAGGCCCGGGTGGAGGTCAAGGGAGAGCTCGTCTATCAGAGCCAGGTTCTCGACGTGTAGATACTCAAGCATACAAGGGTTGTCCGCTCATCCCAGGAGGTCAGAATACCCGGTCATTATACTACAGCGCATCCGCCCGCCCCCTCGTCCCCCGGTCGCGCAGCGGATCGGCCAGGCTCGCCCTATCGGTTGAAAAGATCCCACACTTTGAGCTTCGCCTTCAGCAGCGCGTAGAAGTCGCGGTCGGCGACCTTGGCCAGGACGACGCCACGCTCGCTGGTCTGGAGCTCCAGACGCTTGAAACCCGCATCCCGCGCCACGACCAATCCGTCGCTGCTCACCGTCGCGACGTCCTTCTCCGGTGCGCTCAGCGACACCTCCACCCGATCATCGGCCGGCAGCAGCAGGCTGCGGTCGAACAGCGCATGAGGGCAGACCGGCGTCATGAGTATGGCCTCCGTGCGGGGAGCGCAAATCGGACCACCGGCCGACAGGGAATAGGCGGTCGACCCGGTTGGGGTCGAGAAGATGAGCCCGTCACAAGCGTATTCGTTGAACATAGAACCGTTTATGGAAACGCTCATCTCCAGCAGCCTCTGCTGTCCGCCGCGCTCAACCACGAACTCGTTCAAAGCGTGCCGTTCGACCGGTTCATCACCATCGAAGACGAGCGTCCCTTTCAGCATGGCCCGGCGCTCCTGACGAAGGTGTCCGTCCAGGACGCGCTCCAGGCCGCCGTACAACCCCTCGAGCTCCACCTCGGCCAGGAATCCGAACTTCCCCAGATTCACGTTGAGGAGCGGCACCTCCTCACCGTCCAGCACGCGGACGGCGCGAAGCACTGTCCCGTCACCCCCGAGCACCACGATGAGATCGGCAGTTTTCAGCGCGTCGCTTCCGCACGCATGATCCGCGAGGCCGAGCGCCCGGGCATCAGGCTCTTGGACCAGGGGAGTCAGCCCTTGGCTAACTATCCATCCGACCAGTCCGGAAACCGCTTCGGCCGCCCCACGTTTTCCCAGGTGTGCGATGATCCCTATCCGCTTCACTTCCCAGCTACCTTCCCTTCCGGTGTTTCTGCAGCCTCGGGAACGCCGACGAGCTCTTCGTGTGCTCGGCTGACGGTGTGCTCCGCCTTCGCCTCAAGCTCCGCCTCATCCAGAGGCTGCTCGCCCACTGCCGCATGTCTGCACAGAAGGAAGAACTCGATGTTCCCCTTGGGGCCCAGAAGTACCGAGTGCGCCACATCCACAGTCACCAGCCCGACGGCACCCAGCGCGGCGATCACGCCCGTCAGCGCCTGTAGGTGGAGCGCGGGCTCCCTAACGACCCCCTTCTTGGCCGCCCCGCGTGGTGCCTCGAATTGCGGCTTTACCAGAATGATCGCGCGGCCGGTGTCGCGCAGCAGACCGGCTAGGCGTCCGGCGATCTTCGAGAGGGAGATGAACGACACGTCCGCGACCAGCACATCGGCTGGGCCACCGACATCCTCGGGCACAACCCCCCGGATGTTGGTCCGCTCCCACACGTTGACTCTGGCGTCCTGTCGCAGTTTCCAGTCGAGCTGCCCCCGTCCCACGTCTATGGCCGCCACGGACGAGGCACCGTGCTGGAGCAGGCAATCCGTGAACCCGCCGGTGGACGACCCCACATCGATGGCCTTCATTCCGTCGACATCGATCCCGAACTCCCGCAGTGCCCCCTCCAGCTTGAGACCGCCGCGCGACACATACCGTCGAGTGTCATCCTCCGAATGGACCTCTAGCGGCACACTCTCGTCCACGAGGGAGCTCGGTTTGGCCACCGGCCGACCCGCGGCCAGGACCAGTCCGGCCTCGATAAGCTCAGCCGCGTCAGTGCGGCTTCGGGCAACACCGCGCTTGACCAGGAGCCTATCGGCACGTTGACGGACCATCTCGGGGGACGAGGCTAGCCGGCGCCGAACCGGCGGCGCGTGCCCCGGTACCGCTCGAAGGCCATCCGCGCTATGCCCTCGGGACTCAGGCCGACGTTCGCCAGGAGGAGGTCGGTAGCGCCGTGGTTCATGAACTCATCGGGTATCCCCAGCGCGAGAACCTGACAAGGGCCTGCGTTCTGTTCCGCCAAGAGCTCAAGCACTCCGCTGCCGAATCCGCCGCGGATCGAGTTCTCCTCGATAGTGACGATCAAACCGTGGCCGGCGGCCATGGCGGGGATGATCTTCGCATCAAGCGGCTTGACGAACCGCGGGTTGACGACGGTGCACGAGACGCCCTCATCCTCCAGAAGAGCCGCCGCCTCTAGGGCTCTGTGGAGCATCCGGCCGACGCCGATGAGGCAGATGTCCTTGCCCTTCTTGATGATCTTGGCCTCACCGATGGGAACGGCCGAGAACCCTTGCGGGGTCGGCAACCCGAGTCCGGTACCCCTCGGATAGCGAAGCGCGACCGGCCCGGCTAGTTGTGTGGCGGTGTAGAGCATGTCGCGCAGCTCGACCTCGTCGCTCGGGCACATGACGGTGAAGCCCGGGATCGAGCGCAGGTAGGACAGATCGTAGACGCCGTGGTGCGTAGGCCCGTCCTCCCCTACCAGTCCACCTCGATCCACCGCGAAAACGACATGGAGGCCCTGGAGGGCTACGTCTTGGATGAGCTGGTCATATGCCCGCTCCAGGAACGTGGAGTAGATCGCCACAATGGGCAACAGGCCCTGTAGCGCCAAGCCGGCCGAGAAGGTCACGGCCAGCTGCTCCGCGATGCCGACATCGTAGAACCGGTCCGGGTACTTAGCGGCGAACTTCGAGAGGCCCGTGCCGCTGCTCATGGCTGCCGTGATCGCGACGATGCGCTCGTCCGCCGCGGCCAATTCGACCGCCGCTTCGCCGAAGACCGCCGAGTATGACGGCAGTCCGCCCTTCGCAACCGGCTCTCCCGTCTCGACCACGTAGGGATTGGTGCCGTGGAACTTCTCGGGGTGCTCTTCCGCCGGCGCGTAGCCGGTGCCCTTCTGGGTCAGCGCGTGGACGACGACCGGTCCCTTCAGGTTCTTGGCGCCCAGGATGTTCTGCTCCACCGCCGCGATGTCGTGGCCATCGATCGGTCCGACATAGGTGAAGCCGAGCTCCTCGAAGATCATGCCCGGCACCACCAGGTGCTTGAGACCGTCGCGCATATGCTCGCCGATCCCCAGCATGATCTCGCCGACGGCCGGAATCTTGCGCAGGAAGTCCTCGATGTCGTCCCGCAACTTGTTGTATGCGGGGTCCAACCGGATGCGGGCCAGGTAAGACGCCATCGCTCCGACATTGGGGGAGATCGACATCACGTTGTCATTCAGGACGATAATCAAGTGAGTGCCCCAATGGCCGGCCTGGTTGAGCGCCTCGTAAGCCAGTCCGCCCGTCAACGACCCGTCCCCGATGACCGCCACGATCGTCTCATCGCCACCCTGCTTGTCCCTGCCCTCAGCCAGGCCCAACGCCACAGCGATGGAGTTGCTGGCATGGCCACTGTCGAAGCAGTCGTAGGGGCTCTCATCGTGCTTGGGGAAGCCGGACAACCCACCGTGTTGTCGGATGGTGTCGAACTCAGCGTAGCGTCCGGTCAAGAGTTTGTGCGTGTAGGACTGGTGGCCGACGTCCCAGACGATCTTGTCCTTGGGGCAATCGAGAACGCGGTGGAGGCCGATGGTGAGTTCGACAGCGCCGAGATTGGGCGCCAGGTGCCCACCGGTCTTGGCGATGGTCGCGATGATCTTGTCACGTATCTCGCCCGCCAGAACCTCGAGGTCTTCCGGAGTCAGGGACTTCAAGTCCCGCGGGGATGACACTTTCCCCAGGAACCGGTAGCCGCGCGTCTTCCTGCCGCCGTTCTTGGCCATGAGCCTAGCTTTCTCTCTGGTAGACGAAATCGGCCAGCTCCGCCAACTGTCTACCACCATCTGGCAGGTCCACCAGATAGCTCTTGGCTCTCACCACAGCCTCTGAGGCAAGCCGGCGAGATTCGTCCAAGCCGAAGACCTTGGGAAAGGTGGCTTTGTTCGAGTCCTGGTCCTGACCTGCGGTTTTGCCCAAAACCGCAGTCTCTCCGGTGACATCAAGGATATCATCGGTAATCTGAAAAGCCAAACCAAGTGCCCCTGCGTAGGCGGTCAACGCGGCCATCTGTGCCTCCGACGCGCCCGCCACCAGGCCCCCGCTTCGGGCCGAGAAGGTTATCAGCTCGCCGGTCTTGCGCTCGTGCATCAGAGTCAGCGTCTCGCCGGAAAGATCCCCACCTGTCGCACGGATGTCGATGACCTGCCCTCCTACCATGCCGCGCACCCCCGTGGACGACGCCAGTTCCCTCACCAGCTGCAGAGCGACCACCTCGGACGGCGCTGTCTGCCTTGATGCGATCAGATAGAACGCCTCGGCGTAGAGCGCGTCTCCGGCCAGAATAGCGATGTCCTCCCCGAACCTGCGATGACATGTGGGGTTCCCGCGGCGCAGGTCATCGTTGTCTATCGCGGGCAAGTCATCGTGAATGAGTGAGTAGGTGTGAACCATCTCGATGGCACAAGCCACCGGCAGGGTGTCCTCGACCGCGCCGCCCAGCACCTCAGCAGCCGACAGTGCAACAACCGGCCGAAAGCGCTTCCCAGCTGAGAACAGGCTGTAGCGCATCGCCTCATAGACCTCGGCCGAGAGAGCATCGGCCGCCGGGAAGTACTCGAGAAGGTACTTGTCGACCAGCTTCCGTTTGTCATCGGGGTAGGGTGGGCCGCTCACGCTTCGCCGTCTGTCTCCTCCAGGGCCTGCTCCGGCCACGTCCCCCGGTCTATCTCCTCAGTGCAGAAGTTGGCCAGCTCGATACCTTCCTCCAGCAGATCCAGTGACGCTTCGATGTCGGTGTCCTTCTCACGCACCCTCTCGACGATCTCCCGCAGCCGGACCAGCGCCTCGTCGACCGAGGGCGCGGGCTTGCACTCCTTGCCTATTGCTGCCACCCCCATCCTATCGCTTGCTGGTCGACTCCTGTAGGTCCAACGCGATACGCCCCAGAATGCCGTTCACGAACCGGCTCGAGTCATCCGTGCCGAACACCTTGGCAAGCTCAACCGCCTCGTTTATCGACACGCTGTGCGGGATATCACCCTCGAACAGCATTTCGTACAGACCCGCCCGGATGATGTTCCTATCCAGCAGCGGCATGCGCTCGAGCGCCCAGTTGTCCGTGTACCGCTGGATGAGCTCATCGATGCGTTCGGAGTTCTCAACCGCACCCGACGCCAATCGGAGCGCGAACACATCCAGAGGACGCCCCCGGACCTGCTCCCACTCTTCGGCCAGCGACTCGACGGACCCCCCCGATACCTCACGCCAGTAAAGTATCTCGAGAGCGGCCTGTCTGGACTTGCGTCGTTCGAGCATGGCGGACCCCTGCCTGCAGAACGTCGGAGCCCCAAGGACCAGGCGCGCCTGTCAGTCTAGTCCGAGCTCTTGGGGGTGAAGTCTAGGCTCCGTACGTGGACGTCGACCGCGCTCACCTTCAACCCCGTCATGGATTCCAGCGCCCGGGTGACCTTCGCCTGGACGTCGCGCGCCACTCGAGGAATGACGGTCTCGTGTTCCACGACGATGTGGACATCGGCCGCTATCGTGTCGTCCTCCACACGAATCACCAATCCGCGCGCGGACTTCCGCCCCAACGAGGCGATGCTACCCATCACGCCGCCATCGACTTCCTTGACGCCATCGACCTCTGAAATCGCGAGGGCCGCGATGGTCTCGAGCACGCCTGAGGCAATCCTGAATTCACCGAAGTCCAGCTCCGTCCGGCTCACGATAGCCCCAGCTTACCCGCTTTGCATGTGCGTGGCAACGAAGTTCGTGAAGACCTCTCCCGATCTGAAGCGCGGGTTATCCAATACCCTCAGGTGAAACGGGATGGTCGTATGAACGCCCTCCACCACGAACTCCCTCAGCGCACGGCGACCACGCGCCATGGCCTCCTCTCGATCCTCGCCCCACACGATAAGTTTCGCGAG
>CAYWVN010000051.1:0-11233 GCA_964461725.1 uncultured Coriobacteriia bacterium
CCCAGGGGGCGACTTCTCGGACGCCGACGGGGACCACAGCGATGTCAACACGGACCCAGGCTATCCGTACAACAAGTGGGTCGGGCTGACCGGACTGGGTCCGCTGGCGGGCAAGTGGTACGGGGGCGAGGCGCCGAACTACGGTCTCCTGGTCAAGTCCACCGCGGAGGGCGTCGACGAGGCCCGCAGCTTCTGCACCTCGGACCACCCGGATCCGGACAAGCGCCCCAAACTTGTCATTACCTGGGAGGACTAGATAGAGGCCACCCGGCGAGTGGCGTCGCCGGTGCCGCGCAGGCATAGACCTGGCACAGATGGCACGAAGAAAGGGTGTCGATTCACTCGACACCCCCTCTGAGCTGGTGGCGGGAGCCAGAATTGAACTGGCGACGCAGGGATTTTCAGTCCCTCGCTCTACCGACTGAGCTACCCCGCCGTTGTTTTCGCTATTCCCCCAGGCGGCACCTGAAAACGGCCCGGTGCACGTCTCCCTGGCTGACGAGGCCGACCAGCTTTCCACCGTCGACGATCGGAATACGCCTCACGCGCTTGAGTATCATCGTGGAGGCGAGCTTCAAGACCGGCGTCTCCGGCGGCGCAGTGATGACGTTGGCCGTCATGATGTCGCGCACCGTGAAATGGCCCATCGACTCGCAGTTCTCCTCCATCTTCTCGAAGTCCATGGACTCCCCGGGGCTCTGGAGGAAGGTGCCGTAGCTGGGGAACATCTTCTTCAGGAGATCCTTCTCGGAGACTATCCCGACGAGTCGATCGTCATCATCCACGACCGGCGCTCCGGCCACTCCCAGGCGGCATATCATGTCCGCGAACATCTGCGCGGGGTCGTCCGGTTTGAGCGTGTAGACGTACTTGGTCATGATGTCGGATGCTTTCACTACTGACCTCCAACTGCCTTGGCGCCGCTGTGCTAAGCAGGGCGTCTCTATATCTGGCGGAGCCGACGGGATTTGAACCCGCGATCTCTGGCTTGACAGGCCAGTGTGCTAAACCAGGCTACACCACGGCTCCGTGGCAATCGCGGCCACGGCTTCCAGCCGCGGCCACTGTCCCCACGCTTTCGGGACCACCGTATTCTACCCGGTCTCCGCTGATTTGGAAACAAAGGCGCGCGTGCGGATTCCGCCGCACGGGGATTCCGATGCCGACGGTCGCCGAGGTCGTGGCCGCCTATCCGCCGGTGCTCATAGGCACCTTCTAGCTACTTCCGCGTCATCAAGTAGAGCGTGCGCTCGCTTCCTTCCACCGGAGCGGATTCCTCGATGGCGAAATGCGCGTCGAACGCGCGCTCGAAGCCGGCTCGATCGTAGTCTGGGAAGATGTCCTCGCGCGAAGCCAAGAGCCGCTGCACCTGGCTGTCGGCTTTAGGCACGAACTCGATCACGAGCCGCGGCGCCAGCCCGGCCAGGAACTCCGCGATGTAGTCCAGGGGTACGTTCTGGCCGATGGCCAAGTGATGGACCAGCGCCAGCGCCAGCACGAGGTCCGGCCTGCCGCGCCCGGTGAGCGACTGCCGCTCCATGAGCGCCCAACCCAGGTCCGGGCTCGGGTTCATGAGGTCCTGGACCAGCGGGAGCAGCCGCTCGTCGGTGCGTTCGCGGGCGTCCAGGTAGGCCTTCTCCACGGCCGCCGGGTCGATGTCGAACGCGACCGTGTAGGCGCCGAGCCCGCTGGCCAGACGGCTGAACCGGCCCGTGTTGGCACCCAGGTCCCAGACTGAGCCGGGCTTGGCCTGGTCGATGAACCGCCCGACCAGCCCCTCCTTGGCCGCCATGGCCGCCTCACTGTAGTTGGTGTCGTCGTAGTAGTCGGACCACTCGGTCGTGCCCGCTTGCCAGGTGAGCTTTCTTGTTGCCCCGGTCAGGCTGTCGATAAGGCCCATGAGCGAGCGCCGGCTGACCGACACGGTCCTGGCCGACCGACCGGAGTCCGCGTAGCGGTCCTGGGCGCGGGCGTGCGCGTGCAGGTGCATCGCCAGCGACGGCTTGGCCAGAGTGCGCTTTGGGATCAAGCGGCCGGCCAGCTCCAGAGGTATCCCGTCCAGGTTGCTCCGCAAGAGTTGGCCCCCCCGCACGTCCGTGTAGCTGATGATGGCCAGCGGCGCCAGGAAGTGCTGGCAGAACTGGCGGTAGCCCACCCAGGGTGCGCCTTCGTGATAGGTCTCGAACGAGAGGGTGTCGATCAACACGGGCCGGCAGCCGACGAACTGGATGTTGAAGGCGCTGGCGTCTTTCAGCACCATGCCGTGCTCGAGCGCGATTCCCATGACGGTGAGCGTGAGGAGCGCCGCGTCCTTGAGCTGGGAGAAGCTCCACTCGTAGGGGTAGGAGATGAAGGGGATGCGCTTCGGCCTGATCAAGCGGTAGAGGTCGGCGGCGGCCGGCTCTCCGGCGGCGGTCACATCCGCGGGGATGACCTCTGCGGCGTCGACTTCATCGTGGCGGACGAGCAGGCCGCGCTCCGTCAGCTTCTGGTAGAGCCCGGACTCCATCAGCCGATCGTAGTCGTCCCGGTAGTAGTGGTTGACGGTGCGGTAGAGCGTGCCATCGCGGGTGAAGACCCGGCCGCTGGGGTCGCGGAAGGACCCAGCGACCCGTCCCGTATCGCTAGTCATCGGAGCCGGATTCATCGGAGCCGGTTCCCTCGGGGCGGCCCTTGAACCGGCCGACGATCCTACGCCAGAAGATCTTGATGGCGAACGCCGAGCCGACCAGACCGGCGATGATCCATTGGAAGAGGAGGCTCCCGGTGCCCGGATCCAGATAGGCGTAGGCGGGTTGTGGCGCCACCAACTCGAGGCTCCAAATGTGGACGGCCATTGCGGCCAGTACGACGGTCGGCGCGACCGTTCTTAAGAGAGTGCCTGGAATCTTCTTCCATCGTGCCATGAAGTCGCTGCCTCCCGTAGCTCAGTGTACGGTGCCTGCCGCGACGCCTCGTGCGGCGTCTGTCGTTTCCCAGCGTCCGGTCAGTGCCGTCGACGCAAGACGTGCCGGGAGCAGTTTACGCACAGACGCCCGCCCGGCACAAGAACTCCGCGTCGAACTCCGCGTCGGGCAGTGTCGCGTCGCTCAGTCCTTGACGTCGTCGGTTATCTCGATGAACCGGTACATGCCCTTGCCGTATCCGTCCTGGGTGCCCTCGGAGCGGTAGGAACGGTCCGGCAGCAGGGGATACTTGTATCCGAGATAGCCCGACAGGATGATGCGGAAGGTGTTGACGGGGGTGACGGAGCCGTAGAGTCGTCGGGCAAGGGCGCCGGGCAGGCGGTACGCATTCAGGATCCCCATGCGGTCGCCGTACCGGCGTATGCGTTGGCTGTTGCTCTCCGGTTTGTGCGGCGCCTCCAGGTTCCAGCCGTGGTCCCCCTGGATCACAATGATCGCCGGACGTCCCGTGTCTGACAGCACGCGGTCGACGAACCGCTCGACAAGCCGGTTCATGTATCGCATCTGGGCGACGTAGTGGGGGCCCTGGGGGTTGTCCAGTGTGTTGAAGTAGACGTTGCGGCCCTCTTCGTCGAACACGTACTCCGGGTGGGGGGCCAACGCGTGCGCGAAGACGAACTTCGGGCCCTCGACCTTCCGGGCCTTCTCCAGCGACGAGAAGATCCCCCGGAGGTGGGAGCGCTTGCCGCCTACCAAGACGGGTCTCAGGATCGGTATCGCCAGCGTGCTCTTTATCCAGGTGGCAAACCCTTCCTTCTGGGCCAGGCTGACCACGTTCAGGTTGGCGTCGGCCAGGCGCGAGTAGCTGGTGGCCGGGGACATCGAGGCGATGTGGACGTACTTGTAGCCTTTGGCCTTCAGTTGGCGGATGACCGCGTTGTTCTGGATGAGGTCGTAGATGGGCTTCTGGTCGGCGCTGTCCTCCATGTTCCGGAAGTAGCGGTCCAGGTAGTTCATGTTGAGGATCGAGGAGAGCGAGGTCATGGTGAGCGAGTAGTTGGCGTTGCTCTTGCCGGCCACGTAGAAGCCCCGGCGCTTGAGGTAGTCGATGAACTCGGCGTTGTCGTAGCCGGTCGCCGCGCGGAGCCGGTCCTGCCGCATGTACCCGTCTAGGACGATGAAGTAGATGTCCGGGTAGGCCGCGCTGTCCGTGGCGGCCTTGGCGGTCGCCCCGGTTGCCCCGCTCGTTCGGCCTTCGGAGACCGCTTCCCCGGGCGCGCCGGCCATCGCCGTTCCTTTCGGGCCGCTGCCATGCCCTCCGACAGTCGCCACCGCGTATGCCGTGACCGCGACTGAGGAGGCCAGGAGCGCCAGCCCGACCGCTGCCAATACGCTCATCAGCGAGCCCAGCGCCTCGGCCTTGCGCCGGATCAACAGGAAGGAGCCGGCCAGAACCGCCAGGTAGACGACTGCGACGATCTTGTCGGCGCCGATAGCGACGCTGCCGAAGTGGAGCGCTCCTCCGAACACGCCGGCAAATGCGCCGTAGGAGTAGAAGAGGGCCATCACGAGTGATGTGAAAGCGGCGCCGGCCCTCGCGTCCGGTAACGCAAGCCAGGCCGCCCCGACGACCGCCAGCGAGAGCCCGAGTGAGATTCCCAGTGGCAGGAGAAGGTCCGGCGGCCTGAGTTCGGCGACGTTGGCTCCATAGAAATGCACGACCGAGGCTATCGGGAAGATGAAGGGGACCAACAGCCAGGCGGCGCCTTTCCGCTTTCGGGCCCACCGGGTGGGCCGCGCGGCGCGCTTACCCATTCGAGATCACTTGCACGTGCCGGCTCTCTCCTTGCTTCGGAAGGTCGCTAGTCGGAAGTCGCTTGGATGAATCTACCGCTACTTGCCCGGCGGAGCAATGGGCCATCGATGATGGCGTCCGGGCACTCTCGGGGAAGCTGGGCAAGGCCCAGAGGGCCCATTGTTCAGCGAATGGGCTTGTTCACGATTAGTGAACATGCTAGAATGCTGAACACCAAGGGGGTACCGCCATGAAGGAACCTGAGGTTGTAGACAAATGCGCCCGTGTTCTTAGAGGCTACTTCGATGCGGTGGACGTCGGCGTCGCGTCGCCCGCGCGTCCCGCGCCCCCGGCGCTCCCGGCGCGGCCGGGGCAGCCGCAGCAGTCCCGGCGTGGCACACTCCCACGCGCCCTTGATCGCGAGATCAAGCTTCGAAGAGACGGTGCGGCGTGGACGCTGGCATTCGAGGCCAAGGCCAGGCTGTCGCCGGTCGTAGCCGAGCACCTGATCACCCAGTGGCGAGCCCAGGCTATCCAGCTGCCGGAGACGCTCCTCTTTGCGGACTACGTCAGCCCAAACGTCGCCGAGACTCTGCGCCTCGGCGAGGTGAACTTCGTCGATGCGGTCGGCAACGTGTTCCTTGAACTGAGCCGCCCCCCCGTGCTCGTTGACGTCCAAGGCCGGCGCCCCCGGACTGACGAGCGGCACAAGACCAGCCGGCTGTTCTCGCCGACTGGCATGCAGTTGCTTTTTCTGCTCCTCACACAACCGGACAGAACCGGCTGCCCGTACAGAGCCCTTTCCGACCTGAGCGGCGTCTCGCTTGGCAGCGTGGGCTGGATAATGGCTGAGCTCAGGAACGAGGGGTATTTGTCGAGCGTCCGGGACGATGGGCCTGCCTTGCTGGATCGCCCCGCTCTCTTCGAGCGGTGGATCGAGGCGTACCCGAGGCAGCTTCGCCGAAAGATGCTGATCGCGGAGCTGACAGCTCCTGAAGCCGATGCCCCGACGATCTGCCGCGACCTTGCGAGGGTAATGAGCAAGCACAAGAAGCGCTGGGCGCTCTCGGGTGAGGCCGCCGCGGACATCCTGACCCATCATCTGGCCACCCGTGCCGCCACGGTGTTCGCGGAAGAGTGGTCCGAGGACTACGAGAGGGAGCTTCGCTGGGTGCCCAGCGGGCCTGGCGGGACAGGGAACGTCACGGTCTTTCGGCTCTTCGCCCCCTGTGTCATCGAGGAGGATCTGGCGCAGGAGTGCCCGCTCTCTCACCCGGCACTGATCTATGCGGAACTGCTGGCCAAACGCGGCGAGCGCGAGCGCGAGACGGCCCACATGCTGGCCAAGAGGTACTTGGCCGATCTGGTGGTTCAGCGATGAGGCTCAGCCCGGACGCAATGGATGCTTTGAAGGTGCTCTTCCAGGTTTGCGATGAGCACGGCTGCAGGTTCACGGTGATCGGAGCATCAGCTCTGAACATCTACGCCGGCCTGCAGGTGCTGCCCGAGCCTCTAAGAACGACGCGCGACGTCGATGCCGTTGTCTCGGCCGAGGACTGGGAGGACTACTCGCGGCTCATAGAGCTCCTGCTGCAGGCGGGCTTCAGGCAAGAACGCGGGGAGAGTGAGCACGCCGTCTTCTTCGGAGATGCCCGCCTCGATCTCCTGCCGATTGGCGGTGCGTTGCTGGACGGCGACCGTTTGACGTGGCCCAAATCTGGCATGACGATGCACGTCAGCGGGTTGGAGCGGGCACTCGATATGGCTGAAGCCGTGCGGGTAGAGGACCTGGATGTCCCCGTGGTCCCGCTGTGGCTGTTTGCCTACCTCAAGATGGTTGCCTTTGCGGACCGACGGAACTTCGACGACCTGGAAGACCTTCTTCATGTCCTGCTGTACTACGAAGAGCGTGACGGAGCGGATTCCCGTAGGTTCGATGTTCACGAAGAGAGCGTCTATTACGAGACAAGCGGAGCCTATCTGGTCGGCATGGACATTGCTCGGAATCTGGGTCCGGACGGGACGGCAACCCTGAGCGCCTTCTTCGACGTGCTGCGGGAGGGACCTCCGCGCGCGGCGGCCCCTTCTGTCCGCCGTGAAATCGAGGAGTACCTCGCCGGCGAGGAGCTCAGTCTGCTGCGAGCTCTCGAACTAGGCCTGGCGGTCGGGGGTGCGACACCCAATACGTCTTCGTCTTCAACGCCGGGTTCGGGCTGACGAAGCAGAGACTCCACCACGCTCCATCCGAGAGGACATTTCTATCGAGTTCCGGAGGGGGCTCAGCAGCGAGTCACGACATTCCTCCTAGTAGAGGGTCTAGCCTCGGCGGAACAGCATCGTGCGGCTGATTCGCACGGCCACCGGGCCGTATGGTTCGAGGTCGGCGGAGCGGGCCGCGGTGACCGTCCGTTCGAAGCTCTCCTCGTCGACGTGCCATCTCGGCTCGACCACCAGCAGCCGGGCCTCCGGTTTGAGCGCGGCGCGCAGCTCCCTGAACAGATGATCCTGGTCCGGGGCCTCGTGGACCATCCAGAAGGCGAGGGCGAAATCAACCATCTCGTCCAGGCCCAGCGTATCCGCTCCGACGAGGCGCAGTTCGATGCGCGATTCCAGGCCCCGCCGTCTGGCACGACGGCGTACGGTAGCCAGCATCTTCTCCTGGAGGTCGATGGCGATGACCCGGCCGGTAGGGCCGACCATTCGCGCCATCGCGAGGGACCAGTAGCCCATCCCGCAGCCCACATCCGCTACCGTCTGGTCCTCTTCTACCAGCCCGGCGAGGATCCTGCCGGGGTTGTGGACGAGGCGGCGGAGGGGATTGTCGAAGGTGTAGGCCAGCCACCACGGGCACACCTCGTGATCCGAATTCACCGGCTACTCCACCTTCAGGGCGGCCAGGCCGGCGGTGAAGAAGACGGCGGCGAAGCCGACGAGGATCAGTGCCGGCTGGATGGCGACGTCGAAGCCACGGTAGCGCACGACCAGGTCGGTCAGCGCCTGCATGGCGTAGTAGGTCGGCATCGCCTTGCCGAGCGTCTGCATGAAAGGCGGCACGATCTCGATGGGCCAGTAGCAGCCGCCCAGCATAGCCAGCGAGATGGCGACGACCGGGGTCAGCGCCTGGGCCTGGCCAAGGGTTCTTACCACTGCGGAGATGAGGATTCCCAATCCTGTCGCCGCCAGAATGTAGGTCGCGAAGATGAGTGCCACGCCCGGCAGGCTGGACCCCCAATCGACCCGGAAGAGGAAGACCCCGGCAGCTATGAGGATGACGGCCTGGATGATGCCGGTCACGTAGACCCCGAGGATCTTGCCCCCTACGACGCTGGACTTCGAGATTGGCGTCGTGAGGAGCCGCCCCAGTGTGCCGAGGCGCCGCGCCTCGAGGATTCCGGATGCGTTGCCGAGGAGCGTGAAGAGCACGAAGGTCAAAGTCATGCCCATTGATGTTGCGGTGAAGCCCTGGGCCAGCGTTTTGTCACCCCGCTCGCGGCTGGCCGTGAGCTTCATGGCCCTGAGTTCGACCGGCGGCTTGGGCTCCCATTGGCCATCCGCCTTCTTGTAGAGGCGCCGCCAAGTCGTCGCGCTGCCGGCGACCGGTTTCCACCAGCGTTTGATGGCTTTGGGGCGCGCCGGGAAGGAGAAGGCCGGAATCTGGGCTTCCGCCTGAGCTATCGCCTGGGCGATCAAGGTCGCCTTGTCCGGCATCGGCGGCATGGCGCCCGGTGGGGCCCCGCCGCCCGGAGGACCGCCCGGACCGCCGGGTGCGCCCGGTGCGCCACCGGTGCCCATCTGCGCTGCTATCTGGGCTTCGATCTGGGCTGTGACGTCGGCCCGGATCTTCGCCTTGGCCTGGGCGATCGCCGACTGATACTGAGCGTAGGCGTCCTCCTTGGCCCGGTCGTAGAGCCAGCCGATGCGATGGTTCATGTCCTTTAGCGCACTCTTGACCCGCTTCTGGCGCCGGAGGGTCTCCTTCAGGGTGAAATCGGCGGCCTTGGCGTCCGATGACATGCGGTCGGCGATGCCCTGGACCGCCTCCTGAACCGCCTGCGCGCGCTGCGCCCCGGAGAGCGTGACTAGCCTGAGCTTCGCCGAGCCGTCCGTCTCGGCGGCCCGTCCGAAACCGGCCGGGATGATGACCGCGCCATCCAGCTTCTGGCCGCGCACCTGGTCGCGGGCTTGAGCGAGCGATGCGCGCTTGATCTTGATCGACTGGTCCTGGGCCAGGATCCGGCTGACCTCGCCGGCGTAGTAGCTGTGGTCCGAGTCGACGATCGCCACTGTCGCCTTGGGCGCCTCTCCGCCTTGGAAGCCGGAGCCCATGATGGCGGTGAGGCCCAGCGGCACAGCGAGCATGACGATGACGGCGCTCCTGTCATGCAGGAGGAGCCTCAGGCTCAGCCCCGCGACCGCCAGCGTCCGCCTCATCGCGTGCTCTCTCTGGCGGCGGCCGCGCTACTCATATCTCAACCTCCACGTGCCCAGCGCGAAGAAGAACGTGCCGATGACCAAGAGTGCCCCTAGCGACGGCAGGACGGCCTCGAAACCGCCGCCCTCCATGAGCTTGAGAAACCCCGTGATCGCCCAGTTGTTGATGGTCAGCTTGGATGCCTGCTGCAGCCAGCCCGGCAGCGCCATGATGGGAATCATGCTGCCGCCTAATGCTGACATCGACTGGATGAGGATCTGCGCGATTCCGCTGGCCGAGCGCACGCTCTTGCCGACGGCGGCGATGAAGACACTCATCCCGGTGGCCGCGAAGACCGTCGTCATCATGAGCGCCGCGATGGCCCCCCAGGCGCCGCCCCAGTCGACGCCGAAGATAAGCCGTGTCGACGTCACCAGCACGGCGAACTGGAGCGTCCCCACGAAAGCCGTGCCCATGAGTTTGCCGCCTAGGATCGACAGGCGTGATGTCGGCGAGCTCATCAAACGGGCCAGGGTCGCTGTGTCGCGCTCGGTGATGAGCGAGAACGCCCCATACATCGCGGAGAAGAGGACGAACATCACCGCCATGCCGGCTGAGTAGTACTGGAGCGAGTTCACCTCTTTGGACGCTTTGCGCACGTCCTTGACGACCGTCACCCGGTTCTCGTCCGGGGCGTCGCGCAGGCGCTTCACGAGGTCGTCGATGAATCGCCGCACCTTGGCGTCCTTCTCTTTCTTCGAAAGGCCTTTGCCCTTGAGGTTCTTCAGGTTCTCCAGCTTCTTGGCCGCCCGGACCTTGGCCTCGATGCCGGAGAAGAACAGCCGGTGCGCCCCTACGTAGTTGGCGCCGGTCTTGACGACCGCCTGGAAGCTGGAGATATCGGTCGCGATAGACCCGGCGATGCTCCGCACGATGGACGCCTGGAGCGCCTGACCGGGGTCGCCCAGCACGGTGATATAGCTGCGTTTGCCGTCGCGGATCTTCTCGCTGAAGTCGGCCGGCAGAACGATGGCCGCCGCCAGGTCGCCCAGGCGGATCTCCCGGCGGGCCTGGGCCTCGCCGATGACGTGCAGCCGGAGCACCTTCCGCACGCGCTCGGCGCTCAGGCCCTCCTTGAGCTGACGCGACACCTGCCCCTGATCGAGGTCGACAAAGCCGACGTCGATGCGCGCGATCTCCGGGCTGCTCGAGAAGGCAGGCCCGAGGGCCATGCCGAGGATGGCGATCAGAAGGAGAGGCATGGCGACGAGGATCAGCAGGGCCTTGCGGTCCCGCACAGTCACCATGAGGTCCTTGAGGCCTATCCAGTAGGTCTTCATCCGGCCTCGCTATCGTCCGCGTGCCTCGCCGCGGTCCGGCGCTAGTCTCGCAGGCTCCGCCCGGTCAGACTCAGGAAGACGGATTCCAGGTCCGGCTTGTCGATGCTCACCGAATGCACCCGCACGCCGGCTGCCGTGAGCGTCGCCATAAGAGGCGCGAGGGTAGCGCCGCCGTCCTTGGCGAGCACAGTGAGGGCGCCGTCCGTGCGTTCCACCCCGGTGACACCGGCCAGCCCGCGGACCGCCTCTAGCACCGCCTGGGGCATGGCGGTGGCCGCACCCAGTGCGGTCCCGGCCGGTGCAGGCTCGGCCGGGGACGCGGTTTGGCCGGAGTCTGCCCCTTCCGCCGCTTCCGTCTCAGCCGCCTCCGCGTCGGCCGAATCCGCCGGCAGGCTCACGACGACACGGTCCGCGTCGCCCACCATCTTGCGCAGTTCCTCCTGCGTGCCAAGGGCGATCACCCTGCCGTGGTCGATTATCCCGACCCTGTCGCACAGGAACTCGACTTCGTCCATATAGTGGCTGGTGTAGATGATGGTCATCCCGTCCTTGTTCAAGCGCTTGACGGTCTCCAGGATCAGACTGGTCTTGCCGGCCCCCGGAGAGGCCATGATGTTCACGACGTGGATGCCGTTGGCGTCAAATGCTCGCCGGTTCTCCGCCGCCTGTGTATCGTTTGCCCCCATGATCCGCTCGATCACTGGAACCTTGCGTGTGGTCATACATCCTCCACTTCGATGCTCTCCACATAGAACTCGCGTCCCTGTACCGCGTGAGCGCG
>CAYWVN010000052.1:0-11129 GCA_964461725.1 uncultured Coriobacteriia bacterium
TGATCTTCCCGAGACCGGGGGCCAGCAGTTTCGCGAAGGTCGGCCCGGCCGTGGCGACGAGAACGACCAGCATGAAGATGACCATGACGTAGTTGTTGAGGTAGTAGGTGAAGTCTTTGGAGAGCAGCGACTCCATCGGCGTGTTGCTGTAGTAGAGCTTGGACTTGGCCATGATGAGACCGAACCCGACAGCCATCACCGCGGTCATCATGCTGCCGAAAAGCCATATCATGGCGACGTTCTCACCGAAGCTATGGACCGACTGGATGACTCCGGTCCGCGTCAAGAAGGTCGCGAGCAACACCAGAAAGAACGATACGACGGCCATCGACAGCGTCCAGACCTTCAATGTCTTCCTCTGCCGCCAAGCGGTGAACGAGTGGATGAGCGCCGTGCCGGTGAACCAGGGCAGGAGCGAGGCGTTCTCGACCGGGTCCCAGCCCCAATAGCCGCCCCAACCGAGAACCACATACGCCCACAGCGCGCCCAGGAAGATGCCTCCCGTGAGGAACCCCCAGGTCACGAGCGTCCATCTGTGGCTGCGGTCTATCCAGGCGGCGCTGGAGTCGCCCGTCATGAGCGCGGCCACAGCATAAGCGAACGGGATGGTGAAGCCGGCGTAGCCGACAAACAGCGTCGGTGGGTGAAAGATCATCGCCCAGTGCAGTAGCAGCGGGTTGATGCCCTGGCCATTCTGGATGCCGGCCGGCGCCACATGGAAGGGGTTGGCCGCGAAGATTATGACCGCCAGAAAGAAGACTTGGCAGGCGTTCAACACGGCGATCGCCCATGTGTTGAGGTCGTCGACCTCGTCCATCTTGAAGTACGCGATGAGCGCCGTGAAGCCGGAGAGCATCCACAGCCACAGCAGGAGCGAGCCCTCGTGGCCCGCCCAGAAGGCCGCAATGAGATAGAACACACCCATGTCCGCACTAGAGTTCTCGGCAACGTAGAGGAAACCGAAGTCCTTGTTGATGAACGCCAGCAGCAAGATCAGCGAGGCGACCGAAACGCCGGCACAGACACCGATGGTCAGCCAGTAGAAGGTGCGGCCTGTCTCCTCCCGCCGGCGCCGGTTCTTCTGAGTAAGACTAGTCGCCGCGGCTAGCAGGCTGCCCGCGGCGACCAGAATCGAGATCCACAGCAGCACATTGCCCACGCCGGTCACAGGCGCTCCCTTAGTTGGATGACTCGGACTTCGATGGCTTCGTCGTCTTGTACTTGGTCGGGCACTTGGTCAGTATCTTGTCGGCGACCAGCCGATTGTCTTTCTTGTAGACGCCTTCGGCAACCACCTGCACGCCATCGTTGAACGTCTGGGGCAGCACGCCGTTGTAGTCGACTCTCATGTCGGCCTTGGCGTCGGCGATCTCGAAGCGGTAGCCGCCCGGCTCCTGCGAGAGAGATCCGGTCACTACGCGGCCGCTCACGCGAACGGGTACGCCGACCAGCGACTTGTCACTCACCACCTGGTTCACGCTCTTGTAGTAGGAGTACGAGTCCCGCGACGCGCGGAACACCAGCACGACCACGATGATCAGGAGGACCACTGTGACTATCAACAACCGCTGCCTGCTCTTCTTGTCCACCTCTTGGATCCTTCCCTTCCTCGAGAAGCTGCGGGCCGGTCATACGGCACACAACGGTCGATTCTATATCAAACAAAACGCCCCTGCCATCGCCCCACGCAGGCGCAACGACAAGAGCCCTTCCGCATGTTCCCGGACATCCACCCAGTTGCACAAAACCCAAACACATACTAACAGACGCCGCCCGGGCTGAATAGGTTCCTGCACCGGCCTCTGCACCGGCCTCGCGTCCCGATCCGCACCCGGCCGAAGTGGTTCGACAGCTTGAACCATTGGCACAATTCGACCGGATGCCATCCATTGTACTCCAGTGTGTAGTATGTCAACAGGAGATGAGGTCACTTGAAGAGACTTGTTGCGCTGATGTTGGCAGCCTCCATGGCCGCCTGGGGCATCGCTGCCGGCCCGGCCTACGGTGCCTCCGCGACACCCGTTCCCGACCGGCAGGACATCCAGTTCTGGCCCGAGTACGAGGACTCCAACATCGTGTTCCTGCAGACCATTTCGTTTCCCAAGAACACACCCCTCCCGATTCCTGTGAAGATGGCGGTCCCCGACGGCGCCAAGGTCTACTGGGCGGGCGAGATCACGGGCGGCCCGGCAGCCCAGGACATCACCATCAAGCCCAGTATCGTCTCCAAGCGAGACTACCAGGAAGTGACCTTCACGCTGAACAGAAGCCGCATCGCGCAGGTGGAGGCCAAGTTGTACGGCCTCAAGATCACGGGGCAGAAGCGGGTTCTCGCAATCAACTGGTTTCAAGCGTACCCTGCCCGGCAGACCTACTTCCAGGTCAAGGCGCCCACACAGTCGTCAGGGTTCAAGATGAGCCCGGCATACAAGAGCGCGGACACCTCACCCGAGAACCTGCGGAACTACACCAGTGCCCCACTCCGTCTGCCGGTCGGACAGAAGCGCGTCTTCCGGATGGTCTACCAGCGTTCGACGACCGGACCCTCGGCGACCGGGCCGTCGGTCACCCAGCAGCCCGGCCAGCAGCAACCGGGCCAGACCCAAGGCGGGCTCCCCGGCGGACAACAGGCCGCTCCCGGTGCGACACCCGGTGGAGCTCCCGCGACCGGCAATACCGTCATCTATCTGCTGATCGCCTTGATCGCCGGTGGCATAGCGTACACCGTCTATCAGAGACGCGAGGCCGAGTGGGCCGAGGACTATGACGACGATGAGGACGCCGAGTGGGTCGAGGACTATGACGACGAGGAAACCGGGGACGACGACGCTGAGGACGACGAGGGTCCCGGAAACGACGACGCCCCGCCTGAAGACGAGGATGAGATGGAATCTGTCGAGGGCGAGTATGACGAGTTCGACGAGTTCACTGAGTACAGGAAGTCAAAGAAGAAGAAAGCCGGCTGAAGCCTAGTCGGTACCTGAGCCGGCCTCCGAGGACCCCCCATCAGGCAACACCGCCGCGCATCTCATCCACTGCCACCGGCTGGATATGTACGCCAGCCAGAACATCAGCACAGTCAGAGCGGCCGGGATGAGCTTGACGATCATCTCGTCGGAAGCCGTAATCGCGTTACCCGGGTGAAAGACGCGGCCGGTGCGGATGAGCAGGAACCAGAGGACCCCCGCGAAACACAGGTTGGCCGCCGAAGAGACGCGCCGGTCATCGGACAGCAGCGACACCAAGAAGACCGTCACGGACCCTACCATCGCCGTGGTAGCGAACCATATCAGCGGTTCGTCCCACTTCGGCCCGCCCCAGGCGAGCTGCATGACAACGAACCCCAGCGTGTAGTGTGCGACCCAGAAGAAGATGCCGGTACGCTGCACCGAGCATGCTGCTCGCCCCGCTTCGTCCCTCCGGGAGACCAGGTGCACGGCGCCCAGGATGCCGGCCAACGAGAACATGGCCAACCCCACCCAGGTGATCGCGACATGCAGATAGACCACCTTGATGACGCTTCCGAGGTCTCGTTCCGGAGGGGCGGCCGCTGCGATAGCGACTGCCGAGATGATGATGCCGGCCGCGATGACAGCCGCGGTCTTACTCTTCGTCGTCGTCCTCGTCCTCGTCGACCTTCTTCTTGGCTTTCTTCTTCTTGCCGGAATCCTTGCCGGAATCCTCCGAGCCTTCCTCTTCCTCATCGCCCTCCGCGGCGCCCTTGAGCGCGCGGATGCTCTGACCGATGGACTTGCCCAGCTGCGGCAGCTTGGTCGGGCCGAAGATGATGAGGATGATGACCAGGATGATAATCAGTTCCGTTGGGCCGAGTCCGAGCGGCATGGCAGGCTACTCCTCTTCTTCCTCGTCTTCGTCAGGTTCCGGGGCCGGCTTCTTCTTCTTCTTGGGCTTGCTATCTTCCTCTTCCTCTTCCTCGTCGTCCCCCCGCACGCCCTTGGCCGCCCCGCGCAGGGACTTGATGCCATCGCCCAGCGCCTTGCCCAATTGCGGCAGCTTCCGCGGGCCGAAGATGACGAGCACGATCACCAGGATGATGATCAGTTCCGTGGGACCCAGCCCGAGCCCAGGGATGAGCCCCAGCAACGACAAAGCCGACAACATATCTACCACATCCTTCTAGTCGCAGGTAGCTTGAAAAGCACGTAAGAGTCTACCACATCGGTCTCGAGCGGGAAGCCGGGGCCCATGCCTACCGGGTGGCCCGAGGCTTGGCCCTCTTGGAGGAGCGCTTCCGGTTGTCCTCCGCGGAGAAGTAGTAGAGGGTGTGCAGGAGCTCCTTCACGGGGTCCGTGTTGTGCAGGCGCACGCCCTCGGGCACGTTGATCATGACCGGGGTGTAGTTCAGGATGACCTTCACGCCGCCTTGGGCCATCAGATTGGCCACCTGCTGGGCCGCGGCCGGCGGCACGGCGATGATGCCGATATTGATCTGGGCGTTCTTCAGGATCTCCGGCATGTTCTTGACGTCGAACACCTCGAGGGGGCCGACGTGCTTGCCGACCTTCTTCGAATCGCTGTCGAAGATGGCCGCCACGTGGAAGCCGTGCTTCGGCAGACCGGCGTAGGACGCGACCGCCGACCCTAGGTGCCCGGCCCCGGCCAGGGCGATCCGGTGCGGCTCGTCCGAGTGGAGGATCTTCTGGATGCGCGTGATGAGTTCGTCTATCTGGTAGCCGACGCCCTTCTTGCCGAAGGTGCCGAAGTAGGTGAAATCGCGGCGGATCTCAGCGGGGTTCACCTGCGCGTAGGCGCCGAGGGTCTCAGACGAGACCGTGTCCGCGCCCTGGGACTTGAGCTGCATCAGGCAGTTCAAGTAGACCGATAGTCTCTCGATGACCCCTTGCGGGATCTTCTCTTTCTCAGCCACTGTCTGTTCCAGTGTTTGCAGCCCCTCTACCATGCCCCTTAGCGCCCCTTGTGCGGGCATCGGCCCGCTGTCGCCTGCACTCACCTGGCCCAACGCAGGTACGTAACTGCCGGCTACATACCGATTTGAACACACGCCGGGGGTCTTGGCAAGGAGTTCGTAACACGATTTGTAACAAACCCGGCGCCCGACAGGGGGACGCCTACCCGGAGCCAGTCCGAGGCCTATCCCGGACTGTCAGGCCGCTACACTTCCAGTTGGGACTTGATCTTGATCAGGCGGATGATGTCGGCGCGCGTGACGAGGCCGACCAGGTCCCCGTCGCTCACCACCAAGAGGTGGCCGACGTCCTCGTTGGCCATCTGCATGAGCGCCCGCACCGCCTCGTCCTCCGGGCCGATGGTGAGCCCGGGCGAGACCGGTGTCGCCACCTCGCGCACCGTGGTCGTGACCCAACGCTCGCGCGGGGTGTCCTTCACGTCGTGCAGCGTGACCACGCCGAGAAGGTGCCCGCCATCGACCACCGGGAAGCGCCCGAAGCGGTACTGCATGAAGTAGCGGTCTACGAGCTCCTGCAGGGTGACGTCCGGCGGGACAGTGACCACCTCGCCGGCCATGATGCGGGAGACCTTGACGTCAGAGAGCGAGCGCTCCAGCAGAAGGTGCTGGTAGCTGGACTGCGCCGTGTTGTTCAGGAACCAGCCGATGAGCACCAGCCAGATTCCGGATATGTTGCGCTGGCCCAGCACCTCGATGAACCCGTACACGATGAGCAGCATGGCCAGCCCCTGGCCGATGCGGGAGGCGACACGGGTCGCCCGGCGGATATCGCCCCACACCTTCCACAAGATGGCCCGGAGCACCCGTCCGCCGTCCAGAGGAAAGCCGGGTGCCAGGTTGAAGACACCGAGCACGACGTTGATGTAGGCGAGGATCGAAAAGGTCATCGTGACCGGCACTCCGGCGCCGACCATCGCGGAAGCGAGGTAGGCCCCCGCAAAGAGCGCCCCCAGGACAAAGCTGGACAATGGACCGGCCACCGCCATGAAGAACTCGGCGCCCGCCGTCTTTGGCTCGCCGGTCATCTGAGAGACGCCGCCGAAGATGAAGAGCGTGATCTTCTTGATGGGGATGCCGAACATGCGCGCGACAAGGGAGTGCGACAGCTCGTGAAGCAGCACCGACGCGAAGAAGGCCAGTGACGCGAAGACCGCCGCCGCCACGCCGGACACGGGGGAGACACTCTTCTCCGATACGAACAGGAAGCTCATGTTGATGGTGACCAGCGCGAAGATCAGGAACCAGGAGTAGTTGACCTCGATGTCGATTCCGAAGAGCCGCCCGATCCTGATCGAGCCGAATGGAAGCACCCGCCACCTCCCTTTGAGTACGGACCAACGCCGGGCCCATCGCTCTGGTTCTGGCTATTGGTTCGCCGCCGGCAGAGCGGTGTCCTCTACGTCAAACGGGCGAGCGCCCGTTGGCTTTCTGGGAACCCTACCGACGTCGGAGAGCGCCCCCCCGCTCACGCAAAACGGTCGCCGATACCAGCCAGTGCTCGAATCAGGCCGGGCGCGCACCTTACTGCGCGTCATCGGTCGTGTCATCGGTCGTTGACACAGGGTGGTCCAGCCGACATAATCTGCGTGTTCATTCTACCCGAAACCGAGGAGCTTGGTCCCCTGAACATCCTGGTAGTGGGCTCGGTCGCGCTCGACACCATCGAGACGCCTTTCGGAAAGACCCAAGATGAGCTGGGCGGCTCGGCCACACACTTCTCCATGGCCGCCTCCTTCTTCGCCGACGTAGGGCTGGTCGGCGTGGTCGGCAGCGACTTCCCCCAGGAGCACCTGGCGCTCCTTAGGAAGCGCAACGTCGACCTCTCCGGCCTCGAAGTGGCCGAAGGGGAGACCTTCCGGTGGAGCGGCTTCTACGACTACGATCTGAACACGGCCCACACCCGCGACACGCGCCTGAACGTCTTCGAGCAGTTCTCCCCCAAACTCCCACCCGGCTACCGTGACGTGCCGGTGGTATTCCTGGCCAACATCGACCCGGAGCTCCAGAAGGAGGTCCTGGGACAGGTGGAGCGTCCGGCGCTCACCGCCTGCGACACGATGAACTTCTGGATCGAGAGCAAACCGAAGCAGCTGGTGGAAACCCTCCGCCAGGTGGACATCGCCATGATGAACGATTCGGAAGCCCGCGAGCTTTGCAGCACGTACAGCCTGCTGGACGCGGCCCGCCGCGTGCTCCGCTGGGGTCCCAGCACCGTCATCCTGAAGAAGGGCGAGCACGGCGCGCTGATGTTCACCAACTCAGCGCAGTTCGCTGCGCCGGCCTTCCAGCTGGAGGAGATCAAGGACCCCACCGGCGCGGGCGACAGCTTCGCCGGCGGCTTCCTAGGATATCTTGCCAACACGATGGACTTCGCCGAGGAGAACATGCGGCGCGCCGTGATCTTCGGGAGCGTAATGGCGAGCTTCAACGTAGAGGGCTTCGGAACCCAGCGCCTCCAGACGCTCACCATGCGGGAGATCAAGGAGCGCTACGGCGAGTTCAAGCGCATCACCGAGTTCGGCGGGCTCGAGCCAACTGAGTAAGGGCGAACGGCCGCTCGGCCGGCCGCGGAGCTAGAAGCGCGCGCCCTCCAGGGCCGTTCGACACGGGCAGTCCCGCTCGGCCGGTATCTTCGGAATCATCGCGAACAGCAGGTCCTTGAGCTTCTCGTTGTTCTCGCTGAAGATCCGGTAGACCTCTTCGAGAGAGACCGGCTGCACGTCCGGCATCCCCTCCAACCCGACGTCGTAGTCGGTGATGAGCGCAATGGCCGCGTAGCAGATCTCCAGCTCGCGCGCCAGGATGCACTCGGGATACTGGGTCATGCCGATGACCTCCCAGCCCGAGTGCTGGAACCACATGCTCTCGGCGCGGGTGGAGAAGCGCGGCCCCTGGATGATGACCATCGTACCCTTCTCATGCATCGTGATGCCCTGCTCGCGCCCGGTCTCGTAGGCGATCGTGCGGAGCTCCGGGCAGTACGGGTCGGCGCTGCTGATGTGCGTCGTCTCCGGACCGTCGTAGAAGGTGTCCTTCCGCCCGGTCGTGCGGTCGACGAACTGATCGCAGATGACGAAGTCTCCAGGCTGGACGTGCGGCTGGAGACTGCCGGCCGCACATGGCCCCAAGATGCGGGTGACGCCGAGCTCCTTCATCGCCCATATGTTCGCCCGGTAGTTGATCATATGCGGCGGGTGCTGGTGTTTGGCGCCGTGACGCGGCAGGAACGCGACGGTACGGCCCTCTATGACGCCGGTGACGATGGTGTCGCTGGGGTCCCCATGGGGAGTCGAGATGTCGTGCTTCTTGACGTCGCCCTCCAGGAGCGAGTAGAAGCCGGAACCTCCGAATATGCCGATCTCGGCCACCTGTTCTGCCATGTCTCCCGACCTCCTGTCGTCACTAGAACGCCGCGCCCGCTGGCCACTGAGCGACCATCCAGCCATTGAGCCGCGCGGAACCAGATGTCGGCAGGATAGTACGGCCACCGGCCCGATGCAAACCGGCGCGCTCTCGGACCGCCCGCGCCCACTCGCCCCGAGCGGCCGACGCCCCCCTGCCCTGCGCCTAAGCCGTACGCGCTCGATGCAGGCTTGGCGCGGGCGCGATGTGAGCTTGAAGCCGGTCCATGCGGACACACGATACGCGGGCCTACGTATATATCAAATCTCGCGTTGTATATTTCCGTCTTCTGGGCTATCGTGTATACAGACGATGGAGGTGAACGCGGTGAAGACGATGATCGACCTGGACGAAGACTTGTTGGCCGAGGTCGTCAGGCTATCCAAGGCGAAGACCAAGAAGGAGGCGGTACACACGGCCATGCGGGAGTACGTCAAGGCCCAGGGCCTGCGCGAACTGCGGGACATGTTGGGCACCGTCGACCTTGACATGACCCTTGAGGACTTGGAGAGGCTTCGTGAAGAGGAGTAACGGCCGGCCGCTCATACTGATCGACAGTTCGGCCTGGATTGCCAGCCTGAGCCCGAAGGGCGACGCGACCGCGCGCGACGCCGTGGACGAATGCTTGGCGCGCGAGGTAGCCACAACAACAGGGATGATCATCATCGAGGTCCTGCGTGGATGTCGCACGCGCAAAGCATTCGTCGAGCTGGAGGCCCGGCTGGGCCTCGTCCAACGGCTACCGGTCAGCGAGTTCGTCTGGCAAGAGGCGGCGCGCTTGGGCTTCGAGCTCCGGAAGCACGGCGTCACGGTACCATCGACGGACCTTCTGATCGCGACAGTCGCAATCATTCACGGATGTACCCTACTTCATCGCGACCGGCACTTCGAGGACATCTCGCAACACACGCCCCTCAAGTCGCGGGCACTCTCCTAGTCTGATTCGGCGCTGCAGCCCTCCACCACGAGGCCGTCCCGATCGAGCAGGGCGGCGGTGACACCCATCCCCGGGCGCAGAGTGCCGCTGAAAGTGCCGTCGTAGATGCGGCCCGTGCCACACGACGGACTGTTGGTCTTGAGGATGGCTCGGGTGGCCCCGGACTTCTGGGCCGCCGCGACTGCCTTGTGGGCGCCCTTGACGAAAAGCTCCGTTATGTCGGCGCCGCCGGATTGGACCACCCTCGCCCGGCCGGCCAACACGTCCGCTCCATCGCCGCCCGCTATCTCGCAGGGCGGCCGGGGGACGGGCAATCCGACCGACTCCTCCGGGCAGAACGGAACGGCCTCACCCTCGTCGACCATCCGCACGATCCGCTCGTCACGCCGGTCTGTGCCGTCGTATCGGCAGCGCCGGCCGGCCAGACAGGCGCTCACCAGCACCGGCGAAGCGTCGGTCCGGGCGCGGCCGCCCCCAGGCGAGCCGCTCCCGGCGCTAGTCCAAGCGGACATCGATGACCCCTTCGACCGACGAAATCACCCCGAAGACCGTCTGAGGCTCGATGCTGGAAGGCAATTCCAGAACCAGATTCAGCATCGCCCGGTTCTCCCCTTGCCGCTCAGACTCCATCTTGACGGCCCGGACACCAAGACCACTCAAGGCGGCGTCTATTCGTCCGAACTGCCCGGGATCGTCTTTCACGACCACGCTGACAACGCGATGCGGCCGGCCGGCGGCCCGTCCTTCGATCCGTTTCATAAGCGTCAGCGTGATGAGCACGAGCAGTGTCGCAATCGCCGAAAGCTCGTAGAGGCCGGCGCCCAGAGCCAGACCGACGGCCGCCACGGCCCACAGGCTGGCCGCCGTCGTGAGCCCCACGACGATACTCCCCTGGCGCATGATCGTCCCGGCACCCAGGAAGCCGATGCCCGTCACCACCTGCGCGGCGATCCGCGTCGGGTCGACGCCGGCCCGCCCCGGGAACGAGTAGATGGAGACCAGCGTGAAGACGGTCGACCCGAGGCATACCAGCACGTGCGTGCGCAGCCCCGCCGGGCGGTCCGCCCGCTCACGCTGAAAACCGATGATGCCCCCGGCGACCACCGCGCCCACCATGCGCAACGCAAGTTCCCACCAAGCTATCGTCATCGCTCGATTCCTCCTACTTCTGAATACCCGGCGCCTACAGGCGGACCCACTGGTCGATCATCATCCCCGCAAAGAGCAGCCCAAGATATGGATACGCGCTCATCTTGTACATGCGCCAGGCGGCATCTCCGGTGCCCCCGTCCCGCATCAGGCGCCACCCGGCAAGGACCGCCGCCGCCCCCGTGGCGATCGCCGTCCCCAGGTAGATCGGACCGAACCATCCGGCATAGAACACCGCGATAGAAGTCGCGGCCAGGCAAACGCTGATGGCGAAAAGGACGCGCACGGACCAACCGAGCGGCACCGTGATCGGGAAGATCGCGACGCCGGCCTGCAGGTAGTCATCGCGATTGGCGATCATGACACTCCATACATGCACCGGCACCCAAAGCGCGATCAACAGGCAGATCCATAGGAGCGTCGCGTCGAAACGCCCGCGCACCGCCAGCCAGCCGACGGCCGCCGGCGAGACGCTCGATATCACTCCGAGGGGGTGGGTCACCGAGGTCTTGCGACCGATGAGCGCCGCCACCGTACCGACCACCCCGACGACAAAGCACAGCGGGTTCAGGAACCATGCGATGGTCAGACCGAAGCCGAGGAGAGCCAACAGGAAGGGGATGCTCGCCTCCGCCGGGTCGATGCGCCGAGTCGGCAACGGCCGGTGCCGCGTCCGCTTCATGCGGGCGTCGA
>CAYWVN010000053.1:0-11093 GCA_964461725.1 uncultured Coriobacteriia bacterium
CCGGCTGCCGCCGGGCGCGGGCGACAAGGGGGCGGTTAGCAGGGTGGCCCTGCCGGGCTAGGCCACAGGGGCCGCGAATGCAAAGGCGGTCGCGGAGCCGGACATCGTCCTGGTCGTGCTCGACGCGACCAAGCACTTCGGCGACCCGACCGTGTCGTTCGTGAGCGCGCTCAGAATCGCCCGCAAGCCGTTCGTGATAGCTGTGAACAAGGTGGATGCGCTCGCCGAATCGGAGTCTTTGATCGAGCGGCTGAAGACGCTGTTGGACGTCGACTCCGACCGGACCGTTTTCATCTCGGCGACCAGAGATGTCGGCATCAAGGACGACCTCGCGGAGAGGATCGTGGAGCTCGTCCACGGCAAGACGGTGGCGCTCGGCGCGCGCCTGCCGGTGCTGCGCGGCGCGGCCGCGGCGCGTGAGATATGGCGCACGTCCTGGCAAAACGCGCTGATCGGCGGCGTGACCATCCTGCCGGGCACCGATATGCCGATCCTCACCGCGAACCAGGCGAAGATGGTGTTGCGACTGGCCGCCATATACGGCCGGGAGATCACCCCGGAACGGGCCAAAGAGCTCCTCGTGGTGGTGGGCGGAGGCTTCACCCTGCGGGCCATCGCCCGGCAGCTTCTGGACTTCGTGCCGGGGCCGGGCTGGATCCTGAAGGGCGGCGTCGCCTACACGGGTACGGTCGCCATGGGTAAGGCAGCCCAGAAGTACTTCGAGGTGGGACCGCTTGTCTGATGGCCCAGGTTCGCCTGATGGGCCGGGTGTGTCCGACGCGCCGGGTGTGTCCGACGCGGGGCTCTGGCCCAATATCGAGGCGCTGCTTCCCGGGGTGGAACGGCCCACCCGCTACGTAGACCGCGAATGGGGCGCGGCTTTGCGGCCCCACTCTTCCGCCGAAGTATCCTTTCTGCTCGCCTATCCGGACGTCTACGAGGTCGGCATGCCGAACCTGGGCCTGCAGATCCTGTACGCAATCCTGAACGACCGGGAGTGGGCTCTCGCCGAGCGTGTGTTCATGCCGTGGCCGGACATGGAGGAGGCCATGCGCGCGGGCGGGGTGCCGCTCTTCTCGCTGGAGTCCTCTCGGCCGGCGAGCGATTTCGACGTCCTCGGCTTCTCGCTCCAGCACGAGCTCTCCTACACCAACGTGCTGGCCATGCTGGACCTGGCCGGCGTGCCCGTCCTGGCGGCCGATCGAGGTCCGGGCGACCCGTTCGTCGTCGGCGGGGGTCCGTGCGTCTTCAACCCGGAGCCGGTAGCCGACTTCTTCGACCTCTTCGTCCTGGGTGACGGCGAGTCGGCCGTCATGGACCTGGGATCCGTCCTGCGTGACTGGAAGCGCTCCGGCCGGTCCGGCGGGCGAGGTGATTCCGGCAGCGGGGACCGCCGGGGGGCGCTCCTCAACGCGCTCGCGAAGAAGGACGGCTTCTACGTCCCATCGCTATACGGGCCGGCCTATGCGCCGGACGGCTCCTTGACCGCGGTGGTCCCGGTCACCGCCGACGTCCCCGCCAGGGTGGTGCGCCGGGTCGAGGCGGACTTGGACGAGGCGCCCCACCCCGCGCGGCCGATCGTTCCCTACATGAACGTGGTCCACGACCGCTGCTCCCTGGAGGTGATGCGGGGGTGCAGCCGGGGGTGCCGTTTCTGTCAGGCCGGCATGGTCTATCGTCCGGTGAGGGAGCGTTCCGCCGAGCTGGTGCTGGCGGTTGCCGAGAAAGCTCTGGCCTGCACCGGCTACGAGGAGCTCTCGCTCACCTCGCTCAGCACGAGCGACTACACGCCGGCCGGCCGGGTGCTGCCCGAGCTGGCGCGTTGCTATGAGGGCACCGGCCTGTCGATATCGCTGCCGTCTCTGAGGAGTGACGGGTTCTCGGTCGGCCTGGCCGACGCCGTCTCGCACGGGCGGCGGACCGGGCTCACCTTCGCGCCGGAGGCCGGGACGCAGCGGCTGCGCGATGTCATCAACAAACAGGTGACCGAGGCCGACTTGGAGGCGACCGTCGAGGCCGCCGTGCAGGCCGGCTGGCGCAGGTTGAAGTTCTACTTCATGCTGGGCCTCCCGACCGAGACCGACGAGGATGTTGAATCGATTGCGGCGCTCCTTCGCCGTCTAACGGACCTGGCCCTCTCCAAGGTGCCCGGCAAGGAGCGCGGCCGGGTCACGTTCACCGCGTCGCTGTCGCCGTTCGCGCCCAAGCCGCACACGCCTTTCCAGTGGACGGCGCAGGAGTCGAAGGAGCGGGTAGAAGAGAAGATCGCGCGGGTTAAGACGGCGCTCAAGGGCCGGCACGTGGCGGTCAAGTGGCACGATGCCCGCATGACCGCGCTCGAGGGGGTGCTCGCCCGCGGCGACCGTCGTGTCGGCCGGGCGATTCTAGCCGCTTGGCGCGCCGGGGCCCGGCTGGACAGCTGGAGCGAGCATCTGCGCTTCGACCTGTGGGAAGCGGCCTTCGATGAGGCCGGTGTCGATCCGGCCTGGTACGCGGAGCGGGAGCGCGACAAGGACGAGGTCCTGCCTTGGGACCATCTCGATACCGGGCTGGACCGGGACTGGCTCTGGGCCGAGTATGAGCGGGCCCGACGCGGGGAGTCGACCGACGACTGCCGTAGGGGGACGTGCTCCGACTGCGGGGTCTGTCCGGCGCTCGGAATCGACCCGGTGTACGCGTCGGGCTGGTCAGAGCCGCGAGCATCGGAGCCGCGCGACACTGCTCTCGCTCCACCATTCGCCGAGGCAGCCCCTGAGGTCGCCGGGGAATCGTATCCGGCTCATGAGTTGCGCTCGGAGCAGCACCGCGCGGCTCCATCCGATGTGGCGCCAGTGGTCCAAGCGAGGACGCGTGTCAGGCTCAAGCTTGGCAAGCGCGGGCGCTTGCGGTTCCTGTCGCATCTCGAGTTCGCGGGTGCGCTGGCGCGGGCGATGCGCCGGGCCGGCGTGCCGGTCGCCATATCGGCTGGGTACTCACCGCGACCGCTCATCTCCTATGGTCCGGCTCTGGGGGTCGGCGTGGCGAGCGAAGCGGAGCTGGCCGATGTGTGGGTGTCCGGGGAGGTCGAGCCGGCCGAGCTCCGCGGCCGCCTGGAACCGGCACTCCCGGCGGACATACCTCTGCTCGATCTCAGGATCGTCGTCGATGGCGAGCCGAAGCTCGGCAAGCTGGTCAAGGCGGCCGCCTACCACATCGAGTGCCCGCTCGCGTCGCCCGCGGAGCGGAGCGCTCTCGACGCCGCGCTCGAGGCGCTCACCTCGGCTTCGGAGCTCGAGCTGCCCGGGCGAGTGCCGGACTCCCCGCAGCGGCGGGTCGATCCCGGGCGAGCCATCATCAAGGCGGAGGTCATAGCTTGGGATGAGACATCGGCCACCCTGGACGTGGTGGTCCGCGTCGGCGAGAAGGATTCGCTTCGCCCCGAGCAGTTCGCCCGGCTCTTCATCGAGCGTCTGGGCGGTTCGGTCAGAGAAGTGGACATGGACCGGCCGGAATCGGATATGATATCAGCACGATGCCGAGCCGTACGCACGGCGCTTCTTGCCGAAACGGCGGCCGGTCTCATAGACGCCTACTGCGCCCCGTAGCGCGATCAGTGCAGCGGTGCGACAAGATATGTCCCGATCGGGGAGTGAGGATTGACGCATAGAAGATCCACCAGGGGCTCGTCCCGGCGTTCATCCGGGGAAGACGAGCCTTCCAAGGCCATCCAGCTTCCGCCACCACCCGATGCCGGCGAGCCATTCGATGTCATGCCCGCTGCGACCGGCGGCGCTGCCGCTCCTTCAGCGACTCAGCCGAGTACGCGCCGGCGTCGGCGCGGCCGGGCGGCGTCCGAGAAGCCAGCTGAGCCCGAGAGATCCGAGAAGTCTACGGAGTCCGCGAGGCCCGAGAAGCCCGCTGAGCCCGAGAAGCCCGCTGAGCCAGAGAGATTCGAGAAGTCAACGGAGTCCGCGAGGCCCGAGAAGCGCGAGAAAACCCGGCCGTCCAAGCGGTCGCGAGCGCGGCGGGCCAAGGCCGGCAGCAAGCCAACGCCGCAACCCGAAACGAGCGTATCACCGCAACCGGTACCCCAGGAGCCGGAACCGCTGGAGCCCAAACCATCCAAACGGAACTTGGCCGAATCTGGGCGCAAACAGCCTCGGCGTCGGCACAAGCGCCGCTCCACCGAGGCACCGCTTCCGGAGGCGGTCGAAACGGAGGCGCTGCCGCCTTTTCCCGGTGAAGCGGAGGAGCCAGGCGCGCCGACCGTCCGGTCCGGTGGTCGTGTGACGGAGGCGCCGGAGGCCGTCATTTCGGTGGCCGCCCCCGCGCGCGCGGCACGTCGGGAGATGGTGATCGCCACGGACCCGTTTGAGACCCGCGTGGCCGTGCTCGAGGACTCTGAGGCCGTGGAGATCACCGTTGAGCGCAAGGCCCATCCGTCTCTGGTGGGCAACATATACGTGGCCGTCGTGAAGGACGTGCTCCCCGGTATGCAGGCCGCCTTCGTCGATATCGGCACGGGCCGCAACGCTTTCCTGCACGTCGCCGAAGTCCTGCCGGAGGACGAATCCGGTGACGCTCGCCACAGCCATCGCATCGAGCATCACCTGGCCCGCGGGCAGGAGATCATGGTCCAGGTGGCCAAAGACCCGATGGGCGGCAAGGGGCCTCGCGTCACCGGCTTGGTGTCGCTGCCCGGGCGGTACGTTGTGCTCATGCCGTTCGCCAAGCTGGTTGGCATCTCCCGCCGTCTGCCGGACGAGGAGCGTGAGCGGCTGCGCGGCATCGTAGCCGGCGTCCGTAGTCGCGGGACCGGACTAATCGTGCGCACGGCCGCGGGCGGGGCATCGGCCGAGGAGGTAACGGGCGATCTGCAGTACCTCAAGCGGGTCTGGACGACCATCCGCCGGCGGGCTCGGACCGCTCCGGTGCCGGCCCTCGTCTACGAGGAGGCCGGGCTCGCGCTCCGCGAGGTGAGGGACAACGTCGACGATTCGTTCGTGGGCATCACGACCGATGACGCGGACACCTACAAGCAGCTGGCCAAGTTCCTCCAGAGCTCGTCGCCGTCGCTGGCCCGTCGGGTCAAGCTCTACCAGGGTCTCCAGCCGCTCTTCGAGAAGCACGGCGTCGACAAGGCCATCGAGGCCGCGATAAGGCGCCGGGTGTGGTTGCGCTCAGGAGGGTACCTATCTATCGACAAGACGGAAGCCCTGACGGCCATCGATGTCAATACGGGCAAGTTCGTCGGCAAGAAGTCGCTGGAAGACACCATCTTCAAGACCAACCGGGAGGCGGCCGGGGAGATCGTGCGGCAACTGCGCCTGCGGGACATCGGCGGCATCATCGTGGTCGATTTCATCGACATGGCCAGCACATCCAACCGCGAGGAGGTCTTCCGTGTCTTCCTGGAGGCGCTGGAGTCCGACAAGACGAAGGCCCGTGTGATCGAGATCTCGCGGCTCGGCATGCTGGAGATGACCCGCAAGAAGACCAGCCGGGGGCTCTTGGAGACGCTTTCGACCACGTGTCCGGAGTGCGAGGGGATGGGAGTGCGACCGTCCGTCGAGACGGCGACCGCCCACGCGTTCCGGGAGATGGTCCGGCTGGCCCAGGAACGCCCGTCCGAGGCGCTGCTCTTCGGGGTGAACGCGGAGGTGGAGGCTTCCCTCACCGGTGATGCGGCCTTCTGGCGCAAGGCCCAGAAGAAGATTCCCAAGAAGGCCTATACGATCGCGGACCCGGAGTGTCGTCTGATGGATGTGCGCGTGCTGGAAGAGGGGCGTGCTCGCCAGGTGCAGTCCGCCCGCCGCCGCCTTGAGGTAAAGCACCAACCGTCCTGACGTAGTCGAGGCCACTTCTCGCGCGTTCCCCCCCATTCTCTTCAGTCTCAGCCCGCCACGAAGCATTCTGCCCGAAAGTACAGCTGGTATTGCACCAAGGTGCATAGTCTTGTTCATTCTCCGTTGGCTACCGTTGGCCCCCGGCCTCCCCGACGGATGGCGTTGTTCCCGCCGCAGTGGGAGCGTTCATGTCTCGCAGTTCGGCGCCAGAGGGAGGTATGCATTCGTGCATTCAAATGCTATAATGCACCGTGAGGTGAGGCGGATGCGTACCACGGTTGAGATTCCTGACGATCTGAGGGCGGAGCTTGCGTCATTGGCGGCCAAACGCGGACTGCGCGGATTCTCGGCGCTCGTCACGGAGGCGATCGAGTGCTATCTCCAGCAGCTCAAAGAGCGCGAACGCAACAAGCAGAGAGCGCTTGCGCTCGAGGGTATTTGGGCCGACGAAGACCCTGAGAAGATCGAGAAGGCCATAGAGTCGGCTTGGGAGGGGTGGGATGTCGACGAATCAGGTCGTCGTTGATACGGACGTTATCATCGACTGGCTGCGCCGCATCGAGCCGCAGCGAACCGTCTTCAGGCGGCTATTCGAGGAGAACAGGGTGTTCCTTACCACAGTGAGTGCCTACGAGCTGAGGGTAGGATCCGAGCTGACCCGTGGTCAGGTCAGCCTGGAGCCGCTGTTCGAGCCTGACCGGACGCTTTCGTTCGATCTTCTTGCGGCTGTCGAGGCCGGCAAGATAGAGACAGAGCTCCGGGGGCGCCGGCAGGAGATAGGCCCGGGAGACACTCTGATCGCCGGCATCTGCCTGTCTAGGGATCTGGCGATCCTGACCCGCAATCATGGCCACTTCTCGCGCGTTCCCGGCCTCGAGGTGCTGACTCCCGCGGACTTCCAGTAGCTTGCGGCACGTTCCCACAGCGTCCGAGCGGTAGCGGCCGGCGGGCAATGCTGGACTTGCTCTGGAACCGATGCCAGGTCGGCATCGTCTGAGTAGGAGCAGGGCAGAACGTCTCCGACAGGTGGTGATCGACATGAACGGCATGCGCCGCTTCCTCCTCCCGGCGGTCGTCCTATCCGCCGGACTGACCCTGGCGACGCTTCTGGGCGGCTGCCGCGCTCGTCCAGCGTCACGCCCGGAGACGCGGCCGAACCGCGTTGCCCACTCCGTGACCCCGAAGGACGCCGTCGTCTTCGCCCCTGAGCCCTACCAGCCCGACCGGAGAGCCACGGCACTCCAAGACGTTATCTTCATCAACGAGAGGCGGGGCTGGGCCGTCGGCCAAACGTATCGACACTGGCTGGAGACAGGCAACGGGATTCTTGTGAGGACGGTGAACGGGGGCAGGGACTGGCACTCGTATACCACCACCGCGTGGCCGCCTCTCTTCGGGGTCTCGTTCGCCGATGCCGAGAACGGCTGGATCGTCGGTGGGCAGAACTCGAAGGGGGAGGAGCGGCGTCCTCGCATATGGCACACTACCGATGGTGGGGCGACATGGCAGCCTCAGACCGCCGGCGACGTGGTTCGGCTGATGGACGTTTGTGCTGTCGATTCGAAGACGGCGTTCGCAGCGGACGGCCCGGTGCGGACCGGCGATCCAGGCCGGATCTTCGCTACTCGTGATGGCGGAGCGAGCTGGGTGCCGACCGATCCAACCCGCGGTGCAATGGGTGGTTACCCCGGGGCAGAGGAGTCCGTTCGCCTGAACAGCGTGAGCTTCTCCGACCCACGCAACGGATGGGTGGCCGGTGCCGTCGACTGGCGCAACACGCTCGGGAAGAAATCGACGACCACCCACACCCAGGGAATCATCCTGCATACCTCCAACGGTGGAGCGAATTGGTGGAAGAAGGACCTGCCCTTCGAGATGACGTCGGTCTCGGCTGCCGATAGCCGACACATCTGGGCGGTGGGGTACGAGAGCTCAGTACTGTATTCGAACGACGCGGGCGGCCACTGGACCTCAAAGGTCAAGCGCGCCGGACTGCAGTTCTTTGCGGTCCGCTTCTGGGACCTGCGGCACGGCTGGATCGTCGGGAGCGCTCGGGGTGGCCGGCGCCTGGCCATGTACACCAAGAACGGTGGTCGGACCTGGACGAGCTTCGTTGGCGGCAAGGGCGAGTACTACGCCGTGTCACCTGGCGGGCGGCCCGACGTTGCGTTTGGCGTGGGCAGTCCCAGACGAATCGACAGGATCTGGGCCGGCAAGTAGCCTGCCGCCCGCTAGAACGTGGCCAGTGACCAGGCCATGTCCGGGTGGACGGCCACCCGCAGCAAGGTCTTCCTAGCTTCCCCGCTACTTCCCGGGCGGACGCTCATGAGGTACAGCAGGTTGGTGCCGGAGAAGCCCATTCTCCACTTGATAGCCGACGATATCGGCTTAAGTCTCCAGTAGAAGAGAACGCGTCCGTCCCGGCTCCAGGTCGGTTCCCGGAAGTCCTCCCCTTTTAGGTCGCCCACGGGGGTCTTCTGGACCTTCTGCAGAAGATGCCCGCGCGGGTCCCGAGGTGAGACCACCCAGAGTTCCTTGGCGTAGAAGAGCCTGGTGCGTCTGCGGGTCTTGCGCAGGCCACTCGCGTTCTTCACGAACGCGATACTCCGGTGGCCGGGTGACCATGCGGCTGCGGAGTCGTTGACAAAGACATAGTGGCGCAGGTGGCTGAGCAGGAGGCGCGCTCCGGTGCGCCCGTACTTGGCGAGGGCGAACTCACGGTAGCCTCCAGGGTGCTCATCCACCACTTGGCCGGACAGGTGCACTATCTTGGCCCGTTCGCCGAGGCCCTCCGTCCCCTCCAGAGTCGCCACCCGACTCAACGTCTTCATCAGAATGCGATCGGAGTCCAACCAGATCGGCCAGGAGAAGTCCTCGACGTAGTCGGGGACTGCCGAGATGAGCCTCTTGTCGCGCAGCGTGCGGATATCCAGCACCTTGAGGACTTGGCCCGGAGGCCCCCGGCCGTTTCGCGGCCTCCCGATGTAGGCGAACTTCTTCGAGTCCGGGGACCAACCCACGTCGTGATCTGGGTCGATCATGACTGCGTGCATCCGCTTCTGCCAAATGACCTGACCGCCCAGCCGGGCCACGAAGAGTTCGGCCGGGCTGGCATCGAACGAAAGGGCTCGGCGGGTGCACACCACGAAAGCGATATGAGTCCGATCGGGGGCCACCCAGAACTTGATGACCACGTTGTCCTTCTGCCGAGGTGTCCAGGCCGGCAGCAGCGGGCGGGACTTCCCTGTGGCCGTGTCGAGGCTCCATATCCGGCCATCGGCGCCGAGGTATGCGACTCCCGGCGAGTCGGGCCGGCCGACTTGGATGGGACTGGACTTGGAGGACGTGGAAGGGCATCCGGCGAGCAAAGGCGCGGCCAGCAGGAGAATGAGTCCAGCAAGGAACACTCGTGTCCGGGCACCCATTGCTGCTCCCCTCAGGAGGAGAACGTGCAACTAAAACAAGTCTAGCCTATCAGGACGGCGTCGCCTACTACTATTCCCCGGCTGACGTAGATCGGCCTGGACGCCCGTCCAGATCAGATTGGGCCTCGCGGAACAGTACCGCGATAGCGACCATCCAAACAGTAGCCGGTCACGGGAGTTCCGAAACCGTTCCGTCGACCGACAAGAAAGGAGTTCGAGCAGATGTCGGTCCAGCGTGCCTGGCCGATGAGGGGGAGCGCTCTTTGGCGCCGTGCCCGGCTGGCGAGCATGCTGCTGGTTCTGCTCGCGGGCTTGCCTCTCGCCCCCGTCGGTTGTCGCCCTGCCCCGAATCGAACCGGGCCTCGCTCCAAGGCCGCGTCTACTGTGCCCGTGAGCCGGGGCTGGTCTCTGGATTCGAATCTCGGCGTCGCCCGGCCTTTCGCGCCCGGAGTAGTCTACATCGGCGGTGATGCCAACCTATGGAGCCTGGATTCTCGCACTGGGACCAGACGCCGCTTGTTGTCACTGGCCACTCGTCGCCGCTCAGGCAGGGGAGTGCACAGGTTCTGGGTATCGCCGGATCGCAAGAGGGTGGCCTTCACGCTGGCCGACTACGACAGCGCAGGCAGGTATAGCGAGGTTGGCCTCGTGGTGTCGCGGTTTGGCGCCAAGGAAGCCTGGTATCGCAAGGACGCGGTCGTGAGGCAGGCCCTGTGGTCTGACGACGGAACGAAGCTTGCCTTCGTGCGTTGGGATCGCGCGGGCTACCCCATGGGAGGCTCCAGCGTTCTGGAAGTTCTTGATCTGGCCAGCGGGCGCGATAGCCACCTCTTGGTTCTGGATGATGACTACCTCAACGGTATCTCGCCGTATACCTGGATGGGAAAGGACTCCCTTCTTGTCAACGCCTGGGAGAGGGCACCGGGCGGCGACCTTCCGGAGGGTTCCGGCTGGTATGTGGTGAAGCTGAACGGCAAGCTGAAGCATCTTGGCGGCAATATCACCCCGACTGCCGCGAAGTACGGACGCGACGGCGAGCGGCTGCTTCGGAAGCGCCCCAGGTGGCGCGCCGTCCGCATAGCCTTCCATGGTGCATCGTGGTCGGCTGACCGGCAATGGCTCGCCGTGCTCCAAGGGATACGACTCGAGCGGCGAGTGGGCCGTTCAACTGAGTCGAGCGGCATGAACCAGTTGTTGCTGGCCAACGGAAGGACGGGGCATTTCCGGACACTGGAGCGGGCCACGGGGCCGGCTCTAGACAACTTCGCCTGGTCAACCGATGGGCGCACCATCTACTTCTGGAGAGAGATCCAGAGGCTATCAAAGGCGCAGCGGATTTACCGCGCGCTTATCCGGAGGGGCGTGTCTGAGCGAGAAGCGCGGTTGGCTGTGCGCGGGATCCCTCACCCATACCTTGGCAAGGCGGCCAACTGGCTCTTCCTGATGAGCGTCAGGGTAGACGGCTCGGGCAAGAAGGTCTGGCTGCGTGAGATGGGCGACAGTGACACGGCTATGTCCTTGGCCACCTTCTAGTCGGCCTGAGCGATAGTGGTGGGCCATGCTGGACAGTGTTCGAGGCTTCCCGGCCACTCCGCCCTGTAGCCTGCGGGATTCGCCGCTCCGACAGGCCGCCTACTCTTCAGAAAGCGCTCGCTTGGCCTCATCGACCACATCGCGGGCCTTGGTGACGGCCTCCTTGGCCATGCGCCTGTTGGTTTCCCGCAGGTAGTCATAGTCGGCCTGCTGCCTCAGCTCAAAGAGCCGGCTCAAATCTCGGCCGACATGCCTGCGGACCACGCCGCTGTGAACGAACCGGCGATTGAACCCCGCCATGACGCTGCCC
>CAYWVN010000054.1:0-11020 GCA_964461725.1 uncultured Coriobacteriia bacterium
AAGCACCGGGACAAACGGCAAGACCACGACCGCTTACATGGTGGAGAGCATCTTCCGGGAGGCCGGCGTGCCTATCGGCGTGCTGGGGACCATCGAGTATCGTTTCGGTGAGCGGGTCTGGCCGGTCAAGCACACCACACCCGAGTCTGTCGAGCTACAGAGGACGTTGTCCGACATGCACGACGCGGGCGCCCGGGCGGTGGTCATGGAGGTTTCGTCTCACGCCATCGACATGCATCGTGTGGACGAATGTCCCTTCGAGACTCTCGTCTTCACCAATCTCAGCCAAGACCATCTGGACTACCATGGGACGCTGGACGAGTACTTCAGTGTCAAGGAGAGGATCTTCCTGCAGGAGACAGACAAAGAGTCGGTCCATGTCATCAACGTGGACGACCCCTATGGGCGCCGGATCGTGGAGTCCTCGTCGGCCAGCAAGTACACCTACGGGGTCCGGGAAGCGGCCGCGGTGAGGGCCTCGGGTATTCGCGCGGGGCGGACGGGCGTCGATTTCACCGCCTGCATCCCCGGGGGGGAATTCCGCGTCCACACGCCACTCCGCGGTGTCTTCAATGTCTACAATGCCCTGGCGGCCACCTGTGTGGGGCTCGCTCACGGGATCGACGAAGGTGCGATCGGCGACGGACTGGCCGCTCTCCCGGCGGTGCCAGGCAGGTTCGAGGCGGTCGACTGCGGGCAGGATTTCCTGGTGGTGGTCGACTATGCCCACACGCCCGACGGGGTGGACAAGCTTCTGCGCTCAGCGCGTGAGGTGACGGATGGCCGGCTGATCACGGTTCTCGGCTGTGGCGGGGACCGTGACCGCGCCAAGCGCCCCCTCATGGCCCAGACGGCGACGGATCTTTCCGATGTGCTTGTTCTCACCTCGGATAATCCGCGTAGCGAGGATCCGGAGGCCATCATCGATGAAATGCAGGCCGGCATCCCGCACGAGGCCTACGCGCGCGTGGTCCGGCGCGTCACGGACCGCCGCGCGGCTATCGATGAGGCCATCGCGGAGGCGACCACTGGAGACACGGTCGTCATCGCGGGTAAGGGGCACGAGACTTACCAGGAGGTCCATGGCGTGCGACATCCGTTCGACGATCGGGCCGTCGCGCGCGAGGCATTGGAGCGACGCGGGCGATGTTCGAACTGACGATAGCCGACCTCTTGAAGGTGACGGGCGGGAGACTGCTGGCCGGCAGTCCGTCGGCGACCGTGACCGAAATCGCGACCGATACGCGGGCGTCCGTTGAGGGCAAGTTCTTCGTACCGCTCAAGGGGGAGAGCTTCGACGGCCACGACTTTGCGGAAGCGGCGCTCACTGCCGGGGCTACCGGCTGCTGGCTGGAACGGAGTCACTCCCGTCTGCCGGATCACGCGGGGTCAGCGGCTGCGGTCGTCGAGGTGGAAGACAGCCTGAAGGCGTTGCAGAGCCTGGCCGGCTGGGTCAGAGACAGGCTGGAGGTGCCCGTGGTCGGCATCACCGGGAGTACCGGCAAGACCACCACACGCGACATGCTGGCCGGCATCCTGGGGCCTCGCTTGTCGGTGGTGGCCAGCGAGAAGAACTACAACAATGAGATCGGTGTGCCGCTGACCGTTCTCCGGGCGGACGCATCCACGGAGGTGCTGGTGATCGAGATGGCGATGCGCGGTGTCGGGCAGATAGGGGAGCTGGCCGAGATCGTGCGGCCCACCATAGGTCTGGTCACCAACGTAGGTGAGACGCACTACGAGTTGGTCGGCTCAAAGGAGCTGATCGCCAAGGCCAAGGGCGAGCTCATCGAGGCCCTTCCCTCGGAGGGGGTGGCGGTCCTTAACGCCGACGACGACTGGACGGGACTCCTCGCGACGCTGACCGAGGCTCGCGTGGTCACCTATGGAGTGGTCGGCTCGGCGGACGTGAGGGGAAGCGCAGTCGAAGTCGACAAGGGGGGCCGACCGGCGTTCACGGTAGTAGCGGGCGCCGATGGGACCCGGGTGACGCTGGGCTGTCCGGGCCGCCACAATGTCTACAACGCGTGCGCCGCGATCGCCGTGGCCATCGAGCTCGGCGTAACCTTGACGGAAGCAAGAGAGGCGTTGGCCGAATGTCACGTGACCGGCATGAGGATGGAGTTCTTGACGACGGCCGACGGTATCGTCATCATCAACGACGCCTATAACGCCAACCCCGTATCCACCCGCTCCGCGCTTCAGACGCTGCTCGATGTCGAGACCGCCGGACGCCGGATTGCGGTCCTCGGGGACATGTTGGAGCTCGGCGGGATCTCGGAGACGAGCCATCGTCTCATCGGACGCGCCGTGGCCGAGGCCGGCGTCGACGTGCTGGTCGCCGTCGGCGGGCAGGCCCGGCTGATGGCCGACGAGGCGATTTCGTCCGGCGGCGGAACGTATGTCGAATCGGTGGACAATGCCCCGGCTGCGGCGCAGCTGGTCAAGGGACTCGTTCGTCCGGGTGACGTGGTGTTGGTCAAGGCGTCGCGGGCACTTGGGCTGGAGCGGGTGGTTGAGGCGATGGCGCAGGGCGCTGTCGCACCCGGCGCACGTGTGGGGGAGTGACGTGGTCAGATACCCAACATACGAAGTCTTCCTGACGGCGGTCATCGCGCTGGCCATGACGGCGGTGCTGATGCCTGTCTGGATCAGGATTCTCAAGGCCAAGAACATCGGTCAGATCGTCCGAATCGACGGCCCGCATGAACATCTCAAGAAGCAGGGCGTGCCCACAATGGGCGGGCTGCTCATTCTGGCGGTCGTGTCCATCGCCTACGTGCTGATGGCTCCCCGGACGACATATGGCTGGGTTGCGCTGGGGACGATCGTGGCGTGCGGACTGGTCGGGTTCTTCGATGACTACATGATGGTGGCCCACTCCCGCTCGCTGGGGCTGCGGGCGCGCGCCAAGATCACGTGGCAGCTCCTGACCGCTATCGTGCTCGGGTTAGTGGCGGTGAACTTCGTCCACATCTCGACAGACGTGGTTGTTCCGCTGACGGACCGGGTCATCCCCATGGGGGCACCTCTGTTCACGCTCAACGCCGGGGGTTTGGCAGTGAAAGTCCCGCTGCTGTATCTGGCGTTCGTCGCTCTCGTTCTCATAGCCACGGTCAACAGTGTCAATCTCACTGATGGCCTGGACGGTCTGGCCGCGGGTACGATCACAGCCGCGATGCTTGCCTACTCCGGCATAGCGTTCCGGCAGAACCGCCTGGATCTCGCCATACTGTGCGCGGCGGTGGCCGGGGCCTGCGTCGGGTTCCTATGGTACAACTGCCATCCGGCCGACATCTTCATGGGTGACACCGGGGCGCTCGGTCTCGGAGCGGCCCTGGCCGGGCTGGCCATACTCACCAAGACGGAGTTCCTCCTTGTTCTGATTGGCGGCATATACGTCCTGGAGACCTTGTCGGTGATCGGGCAGGTCCTTTCGTTCCGCTATCTCGGGAGGCGCATCCTCAAGATGGCGCCGATCCACCATCACTTCGAGATGTTGGGGTGGTCGGAGACCAAGGTAATCGTGCGCTTCTGGATCGTGTCCGGGATGCTCTCGGGGGCCGGTTTCGCGCTGTACTTCATCACTGCGGTGGGCCGGCGATGAGCGACGCGTTGCGATACGAACACGTCCTGGTCGTCGGCTTGGGGCTCAGTGGGCGCGCGGCTGCCCGGGCGTTGGCCGGTCGCGGGACCGATGTTCTGGTGATCGACTCCGCCTGCAGCAGCGAGCTGGAGGCGGAAGCCGCGCGGCTCGCGGTGGCCGGCATCGGGGTGATCCTGGGGTCACAGGATGAGACCTACCTGGAGGGGCGTGACCTCGTCGTGGTGAGTCCGGGCGTCAAGGGAGGCGACCGATTGCTGGTCGCCGCCCGTGAGCGGGGCCTGCCGATATGGAGCGAGGTGGAGCTCGCTTGGCGGATCGCGCCCGGGGCGGAGCCGACCATCGTAGGTGTGACCGGGACGAACGGGAAGACGACGACCACGACACTCATCGGGCGGATCCTCGACGAGGCGGGCCGCCGGGCGGTGGTGGTTGGGAACATCGGCGACCCGCTGGTGACGGCGGTGCTCGAGGAGCCGGAAGGAACGATCTTCGTGACCGAGCTCTCCAGCTTCCAACTGGTCCACATCGATGAGTTCCGTCCGCATGTGTGCGTCATGTTGAACATCACCGAGGACCATCTGGACTGGCACGCCGACTTCGCCGAGTACGCGGACGCCAAACGTCGTATCTTCGAGAACCAATCGTCCGATGACTTCGCGGTCGTGAACGTAGACGATGCCGCGGCGCGGTCCGCTGCGGAAGGAATCCGGTCGCGCCTCTTGCCGGTCAGCCTGGACCCGGACACGGGGGGCAAGGGCCCGGTGGGGCTGTGGATGGACGGCGAGACCATGTTCGCCCGCATCGGCGGCGCGGCGCCGACCGTCGTAATCCGGAAGGACGAGCGCAACACTCCCGGTGACCACAACCTGGCGAACGCGATGTGTGCGGCGGGGGCGGCTTTCTGCTTGGACGCATCCCCCGCGCCGGTGGGTGCGGCGCTGGCCGCGTTCAGGGGCCTGAAGCACCGGGTCGAATTCGTCGGCTCAGTCGGAGAAGTGCCCTTCTATGATGATTCTAAGGCAACCAATCCGGATGCCACGGTGAAGGCGCTGACGGCCTTCGACAAGCGCGTCGTCTTGATGCTGGGCGGTCGCAACAAGGGCAACAGCTTTGAGACCGTCGCTCGGGCGGCTGACGGGTGTGCCGCGGCGGTGGTCCTGTTCGGCGAGGCCGCTGGCGAGATCGGCGAGGCGCTGGCGCGCGCCCAGGCGGGCTTTCCGGTGGAAAGCGTCCCTCGTTTGGAGGACGCGGTCGCCCGGGCACTGGAGTTCGCGCGTCCGGACCGGCCCGTGCTCCTGTCGCCGGCGTGCGCGAGTTTCGACGCGTTCTCCGATTACCGGGAGCGCGGGGAGGCCTTCACGGCAGCCGTGGCCGCGCTTGGGGGTGACGTGGCCGATGTCTAATCTTCGCAGAACCCGCCACCGCGCGCGGGCGACGCGGACACCGGAGGTCGCAAGAAGGACCGGACGCGAGCAGCGTGTGGCGGATGTGGAGTCATCAGCGCGGCCGATCACGCGGGTTCCCGCGCAGTACTACTGGCTGCTCGGTACCGCGCTGGTGCTGCTCTTCCTTGGGCTTCTCGTCGTCTTCTCGGCCAGCTCGGTTATGGCCTACGCGCAGACCGGCGACAGCTACTTCTTCGTGAAGCGCCAGGCGCTGTGGGTCGCCATCGGGGTTGCCTGCCTGGCTCTGTTCTCGCGGATCGACTACCACTACCTTCGTCGACTGGCTTGGCCGGCGGCGGGGCTGTCACTCCTCTTGTTGGCCATGGTCATGGTCCCTGATCTGCGCAAGGAGGCGGGTGGGGCCGGCCGGTGGCTCGACCTCGGCATGTTCTCGTTTCAACCGTCGGAGATCGCCAAGCTGGCCGTCGTGCTCCTGTGTTCCGACCTCTATGCCCGAAAGCGCAAAGAGATAGCTGACCTCAAGGAGTTGATGGTCCCGGCAGTGCTGGTGGTACTTGTCATGGCGTTCATGGTCTTGCTTCAGCCGGACCTCGGCACCGCGTTCCTGCTGTGCATGGCGCTCTTCATCGTCATGTACGCAGCCGGTGCGCGATGGCGGCACATCGCCGGCCTGGGCGTGGCGGGCTTTGCCTCGGTGGCCTTCTTCATCGTCTCGGAAGGTTACCGGCGCCGGCGCTTCCTCGCTTTCCTCGATCCGTGGGCGGATCCGCGAAAGGGCGGCTACCATATTATCCAATCATTGCTGGCCTTTGGCTCAGGTGGGGTGACCGGAGTGGGGCTCGGCATGAGCCGACAGAAGTTCGGGTTTCTCCCGGCCGCGCATACCGACTTCATCTTTCCCATCATCGGCGAGGAACTGGGCTTCATCGGGACACTGGCAGTGGTGATCCTGTTCGCTCTGCTGGCCGTCATGGGGGTGCGCATCGCTGTGAAGGCGCGTGACCGCTTCGGGGCGCTCCTCGCCACCGGCCTGATCACGCTGATCGTTGGGCAGGCCCTGATCAACATGGGGGCTGTGGTGGGCCTGCTGCCCATCACGGGCGTCCCTCTGCCTCTGATCAGTGCGGGAGGGACCTCGGTCGTGTTCACGCTGTCCAGCCTGGGCATCCTCCTAAACATCGCTTACCAGAAGGGTAGGCGACAGATCCTGGGAGTCGTCAGTGAGAGTCATCATCTCGGGCGGGGGGACGGCGGGACACGTGTATCCCGGTCTCGCTCTGGCCGACCAGCTTAGAGCCAAGTACTCGGACACCGAGCTTCTCTGGGTGGGCACGGCCGAGGGCCTAGAGGCCTCCGTGGTGCCCAAGTCGGGCTTCCCGTTCGCCACCGTGTCCGCGGCCGGCCTGCGCCGCGGGTTCACGGTTGCCAACGCCGCCGTCATGGCCAAGCTGGCCGGTGGAAGCGTCGAGGCCCGGCGCATAGTGGGCGACTTCCGGCCGGACGTGGTTGTCGGCATGGGTGGCTACGCGAGCGTGCCGGTGGTCTTGGCGGCGCGCATGGCCGGTCTCCCAATCCTACTCCACGAGCAGAACGCGAGCCCGGGGCTGGCCAACAGGCTGCTCGCCAGATTCGCGGACTGCGTCGCCGTCTCGTACCAGCAGAGCGCCCGCGCGTTCCCGCCCGGAAAGGTGGTCGTGACAGGCAACCCGGTGCGACCCGAGATCTTGACCTCGAGGCGGGAGGAAGGCCTCGAGCTCTATGGTCTAGAGCGCCGTCGCAAGACGTTGCTCGTGTGCGGCGGCAGCCGGGGAGCGCACACGATCAACCAGGCGATGATCGAAGCCTACCACGGCTTCTCCGACCGCTCCGACTTGCAGGTGCTACATGTCACCGGTATGATTGATTTCGATTTCGTGATTGGGCGGATCGCCGAGCTAGAGTGTGCGGCGGACCGCCTAATCTATAAGGTCCACCGATATCTGGACCGGATAGCGCCCGCCTACGCAGCCACCGATCTGATCGTGTGCCGTGCGGGGGCGGGTACGCTGGCGGAGATTACGGCCCGCGGCATCCCGTCGATTTTGATTCCCTACCCCCACGCTACGGGATGTCACCAGGATGAGAATGCGCGTGTGTTGCAGGAGGCGGGCGGGTGCCGGGTTGTCGAGGACGGCAGGCTGTCGGGCGACCTTCTGGTTTCGTTGATCGGCGAGCTGGTGGATGACGAGGTGGGGTTGCGCAAGATGGCCGTGGCAGCCCGGTCGGCCGGTCATCCCGAGGCGGCGGACCGGCTCTCGGATCTTGTCGTGTCTGTTGCGGCGCGGAGGTCCTCGTGAAGGCACACTTCGTCCGCATCGGGGCCGCCGGCATGAGCGCCATTGCCACGGTGCTCCTACAGATGGGCGAGCAGGTGTCAGGGTCTGATTTGAAGGAGTCCCACAACACGCTGGCCCTCGGGCGGGCCGGGGCCACAGTGACGATAGGGCACGAGGGGGGCAATATCGGCGACGCGGATGTCGTCGTGGTCTCATCGGCTGTTCGCCCGGACAACCCGGAGATCGCGGCGGCCAAGTCGAGGGGTGTGCCGGTGATTGCGAGAGCCGAGATGTTGGCGCGCCTCTGCGACGGTGTGACCACAATCGCTGTGGCGGGAACGCACGGCAAGACGACGACCACCTCGATGATCTCGATGGCGTTGGAGACGGCCGGCTACGACCCGAGCTACGTCATCGGGGGCGAGCTGAACGACAGCGGCGCCAGTGCCCGGTTCGGGCGGGGTGGGCATCTGGTGGCTGAGGCCGACGAGAGCGACGCCTCCTTCCTCAAACTGCGGCCAGAGGCCGTTGTTCTGACCAACGTGGAACCGGACCATCTCGATTTCTTCAGCGACGCGGGGCAGGTGGAAGACGCTTTCGTCTCGTTCCTGAGTTTGATTCCAGAGGGCGGCCGGGTGTTCTTCTGCGGTGACGATCCCGGGGCGCGGGCGTGCGTGGAGCGTGCCGGAGCTTCCGGGGTGAGCTACGGGCTCGGGGAGACCTGCGAGGTGCGCGGCGTCGATGTCGCGGTGGACGGAAGCGGTTCGCGGTTCGAAGTCGTGCGTCATGGCGAGGTCCTTGGGGTGGCTCGGCTTGCCGTACCGGGCTCGCACAATGTGCTGAACGCGCTTGGCACGATGGCCGTGTGCGTGGATGTCGGCGCCTCGTTCGGTCAGGTGGCCGGGGCGCTGGAGCGCTTCGGGGGCGTCAAGCGGCGATTCCAGCCGGTGGGGGAGTCCCAAGGTGTCTCCGTAGTCGACGACTACGCGCATCATCCCACTGAGATCGCGGCCACTCTGCAGGCGGCGCGCGGGGGGGACTGGCGACGCGTAGTGTGCGTCTTTCAACCACATCGCTACACGAGGACCCATGCGCTGGCCGAGCGTTTTGGCGGGTCCTTCAAGGACGCCGACTTGGTTCTTCTAACGGATGTCTACTCGGCCGGGGAGGACCCCATTCCAGGTGTGAGTGGCAAGACCATCGTTGACTCGATCACGCGCGCCGATCCGGGACGGGAGCTGATGTGGGTACCGAAGAAGTCGGACATCTGCGGCTCGTTGACCGAGCGCCTGCGGCGGGGCGATCTTGTCATCACGATGGGGGCCGGAGACATCTGGACGGTCGGCGAGGAGCTCCTCGACGCCCTCAAGGAGTGACCGTGGGGCGGCAGGAGACACCTTCCCAAGACATTGCGGGACTCCTCGGTGAAGTGCGCTGCGAACTCGGCCCCCTGCTGGGAGGCCGTCTGGTCGTCGACGAGCCGATGCGCAAGCACACCAGTTGGCGCGTCGGTGGACCGGCGGGGCTGTTTGCCACCGTCGAGAACACGGCGGAGATTCAGGCCGTTCTGTCCGCTTGTCGGGACCAGGGAGTTCCGTGGTTCGTCCTTGGGAAGGGCACGGATCTCTTGGTCTCCGACGAGGGCTGGAGCGGAGTCGTGCTCCAGTTGGGGGCAGGTTTCCGGAAGTGGGCGGTGCAGGGGGCGCTTCTGGAGGCCGCGGCGGGTGTCCCGCTCACGCAGTTGTCCCAGATCGCCGAGAGAAAGGGTCTCGGGGGGCTCACTTTCGCAGTCGCCATCCCGGGCAGTTTTGGAGGAGCGCTCGTGACCAATGCCGGGGCGCACGGGCGCTGTCTGGGGGACGTCGTTCGTTCCGTGACGCTTGTCAGCGCGGGTGGAGAGCTGAAGACGATGGCGCGCGATGCGCTTGAGTTCGGCTATCGGACGGGCTCGCTCGAAGGCGCGGGGGTGATAGTGGAAGCCGCCCTCAACCTTCACGCCGAGAGCCGCGGCAAGCTGCGCGGGGAGATGTCCCGGTTCTTCAGGCAACGGAAGGAGAAGCAACCCTGGGGCGTGCCGAGCGCCGGTAGCGTCTTCAAGAACCCGGCGGATGGACACGCCGGGGAGTTGATCGAGGACGCCGGTCTGAAGGGACACAGCCGGGGAGGGGCCACCGTGTCGGAGACGCACGCGAATTTCATAGTGGTCGAGGGCACTGCGACGGCGAGTGACATATACGGCCTGATGCGCGAGGTCCAGGCGGAGGTTGCCGCCGCATCGGGGACGGTGCTGCGACCCGAGGTGCGGCTGCTCGGCCAGTTTGGGCCTCCGCTCTTGAAGACGTAGGGAGTCCGGGGGAGAAGTTGCCTCAAAGAGAGCCACGGCGCATCGCGAGGGTGCGGGAGGGAAAGAAGAGCACAGCCCGGCGCTACCGGCAGCGCCGGGGTCTTGCGGCCTTGGCGGTTGTGGTGCTTCTGCTCGCCGGCGCGGTGTGGCTATACAACTCCGACCTTGTTCCCATCAGGACGGTCCACGTGTCAGGAACCAGGCATTTGACTCGTGGTGAGGTCGTCCGGCTTTCCGGCGTACGGCTGGGCAAGACCAGCCTGCTGAAACTGCCTTCGCGAGACATAAGCATCGGAGTCAAGAGGAACAGCTGGGTCAAGAGCGTGGCCCTGTCTCGACTGTGGGTGGAGAAAGGTCTTGAGATACAGGTAACGGAAAGACGTCCGTTGGTTGTTGTCCGCTCCGGGCAGACGTTTCTAGCGATCGACGACGATTCCGTGGTGGTCGAGGAGTTGGTCGACTTGACGGGGGTGCGGTGGCCGGAGGTGACAGGAGTGGACCTCGCGGGCGTGAAGGCCGGCACAAAGGTCCGCTCCAAGGCGTTAGCAGCGGCTCTCCGATGTTTGTCCAGCCTGGACTCAGACGTGCGGAAAACCGTCAACGGCGTTAGCGCAGCCGGTCCGGATGAGATCACCTTCTACAGCAACCTGGCGGGAGAGATCGTCTTTGGAGGACCAACCCAGCTTGCCTTGAAGAACCGTGTGATCGACAAGGTCCTTGCGGATCAACCCGGCAGGCTGTCTTCCCTCGACGTCAGGGTGCCTACGAACCCCGTGGTGCGACCATTCGGGAGATAGCGCCCCACCTTGCTTTTTCGACACTTCTGTTATAAGGTTTCCTCTGTATAACCCTTGTGGCGAGGTATAGAGTATACAAGCCTCAGGTAGGACTTAAGTGTTGGGAAGGGAGGCTGGTCGCGTGCTGGACACGGCATCGAGCTACTTAGCCGTCATCAAGGTGGTGGGCGTGGGTGGCGGCGGAACGAACGCCGTCAACCGCATGATCGAGGCGGGATTGAAGGGCGTCGAGTTCATCGCGGTGAATACGGACGCGCAGGCGCTCCTGATGTCTGACGCGGACTACAAGGTGCACATCGGAGCAGGCATCACGAAGGGTCTCGGCGCCGGCGCGGATCCTGTGGTGGGTCAGCAGGCAGCTGAGGAGAGCCACGACGAGCTGAAGGAGGCCCTCCAGGGGGCGGACATGGTCTTCGTCACGGCCGGCAAAGGTGGGGGCACCGGCACTGGCGCGGCACCGGTCATCGCCGACATTGCGAAGACCGAGCTGGGTGCGTTGACGGTCGGCGTGGTCACCAGGCCGTTCGGTTTCGAGGGCCGGAAGCGCTCGC
>CAYWVN010000055.1:0-10917 GCA_964461725.1 uncultured Coriobacteriia bacterium
CCTCTCGCAGCCATGTGAGAGCGCGTCGTCGAGTGACTGCTCCAGCTCCTCGTTGGAGTACATCTTGCCGAACATGTGCCGCACCTGTGGGTCGTGCGACTCCATCGATATCTCGATGCTCCAGTGCTCCAGGCTGGCCGATATGCGGCGCACGAAGTCCAGGGGCGGCGGGTCGAAGAACTCGAACGCCACCTGGTTGGTGATGACCTTCTTCCTGAGCGCCATCAGGAGGCGGTTGGCGTATTCGTCCCCCGCCTGCCGGATGTCGCCGAGGACGAAGAGCGGCGCCCTGGTCTTGGCGGCCGTACGCCCGATGTCCTCGGCCACCAACTCGGGCGACCGGAACGCGGGCTTGTCGCGCTTCAGGAAACCGCGGCAGGCGGTAGCCGAGGCGCCACAGGTTATGCACTCGTGCGAGCAGCCGCGGCAGGTGATGATGGCCGTGATAGGGTAGCGCATCCAGCTGTCGAACGGCATGTTCTCCCTGAGGCGCCGGTAGCGGAACACCGAGCGGACGTTGAAGCCGTAGTCCAACGGCGAATGGTCGATGTCTTCGGGCAGGTACTCGATGGGGTTGTGATGGACCGTGCCGGTCGCATCCTTCCAAGAGAGGTTGGGCACGGACCCGTAGTCGGCCGACCCCGACTTGATCATCGAGAGCAGCTGCTCCAGGGGCACCTCGGTGGAGTCGCCCTTCATCACGAAGTCGACTTCCGGGTAGCGGATGAGCTCATCGTGGAAATACGTCGAGGAGAACCCGCCGAAGATGACCGGCGTCTCCGGGTGCGCTTTCTTGACCAAGCGGGCGACCTCGATGCTGCCGTGGCAATGAGGCAGCCAATGCAGGTCGATGCCGATCAGCCGGGCATCCAGCGAAGCGATGTACTTCTCCACATCCATGTTCGGCCGCCGGAGCATCAGCGCCGCCAGGTTCACGATACGCACGTCGTAGCCGCGGCGCTCGAGGTAGCCGCCCAACATGGTGAAGCCGATGGGGAACATCTCGAAGATGGGCCCGGACGGAACAAGGTCGCTCACCGGCCCGTACATGATCGAGGACTTGCGGAAATCGTACACCGAGGGCGCGTGGATGAACAGCAGGTCCGTCTTGCCCATATAGAAGTGCCCCCTCTTATCTTGCGGCCGAACAGTCCGTCTGGCGTCTGTCTCTGGGGGAAGGACGGCTTCGAGTTGCCCTGGTGCCCGAAGCCGCGTCCCTTGAACTTACAGAACAGGCTCGCCGCGGTCAAGAAGAAGGGGTCTTGTCTTCTGGCCGGCATGTTCGAGGCGCCCGATTGGTCTCACCGATGCTATCGGGCGCCCCAAAGGAACATCCTGCTATCAGGAAACCGGAGAGACTCAGGTCACAGCCCGACGCCCCTTCTGGAAAACCCTGGACGCCCGGCGCAGTTGACGCATGAGCTCGCTCGCGTCCTGCTGGACGATGCGCGGCGCGAAAGTGTCGCCCGCGCCGCACCGGCCGCAACGCCGGGGACGGGTTCGGTCCCAAACCGATATCTCGCAGCTACTGCAGATCCAGATCATCGCCACCCACCTACCACATCAGCCAACGCACTGGTCCCGCCGGTACCCTGAAGCAATCTACATCCGCACGTCTGAGCCCATCAGCATAGGATCGGTGCGCTTGACCCTCACCTTCGACGCCTGCTCGGCGTAGGTGTGGGCCAGCACCAGCCGGATGGCCGCCGCGTACTCCGTCAGATCGCCCTCACGGGCCCACTGGAGAAGGAACCCCATGACCGTTATCTGACTCAAGTTGTCCACCGCGTCTAGCTTGGCCATCGGAACTGCCTCCTTCCTCCAACTTGTCCAGCGGTGTGTGGCCGTCCTGCCGTCAGTCGAGATCCGCCGTTCGGTCGAGTTGCATGTCCCGTCGTCCTGCGGGCCGGCCAGCCCTTGTGCGATGTGCCGTGGTGGAGCCGGTCGATTCTGTCGTGAGCTACCGGACTCTTTCTCCCAGGGCCACACACCGCCGACTATCCTATGTGTAACAGTTGTTACGAACCCTTTGTGGACCGCCTGCGTCTTGCTTCGAGCCCACCCCTTGGACCTTCCGTGCTTGTGAGTGTCAGGCTCGTAACAACTGTTACACTCTGATGACATTATCGGACGCGCGTGTGACAGCGTCGTGTCGGCACTGTAACAGTCTTGTAACAATTGCTACATGACTGAATGGGGATTCAGCGGGCACAGCAAACTGGCGCAGTGGTGGATCGGGTGCGTGAGGTGCCGGCTATGCGTTGAGACGGTACCCTACTCCGGGTACCGTCTGGATATACCGGGGATGATCGGAGTCATCGGCCATCTTCTTGCGCAGCCGCGCGACGGCGACGTCCACCGTCCGGGAGGCCAGCCCATCTGTCTTGAACCCCCAGACGTTCTCCAGTAGCTGCTCCCGGGAGAGAACCAGATCCACGTTGCGGGCCAGATACTCTAGGAGCCGGAACTCGGTGGCCGAGAGCGGGACGGTCCGCCCGGAGAGCCTTAGCTCGAACTTGCCCGGATCCACGACCAGGTCTTGGATGCGCAGCACCTTGGCTTTGGCGGCTTCCGGGTATTCCTTCGAGCGCCTGAGCACGGCCTTGACGAGCGCCACCAGCTCGGGAATCTCGAATGGCTTCTTGATGTAGCTGTCCCCGCCGACAGCGAGCCCGGTGATCACGTCCGTCTCGTGCGTCTTCCCCGAGAGGAAGATGATGGGCGTGTACGCCTCGGCCCGTATCCTCCGGCACACCTCGAAGCCGTCCGCATCAGGCAGCGCGACGTCCAAGAGAACCAGGTCGGGGTGGCCGGAAAGCGCTACCTCGACGCCCTTCTCGCCGGAGTGGGCCTGCAACACCTCGTAGCCCGCTTGGCGCAGGTTCAGAGCAACCACATCTGACAGGTTTCGGTCGTCATCGATAATGAGAATCCTGTATGGAGTCATGCGTCCTCCCTTGCCCAGCCTACTATGTTACCATTTGTGACACACCCGCTCCGGCGAGAGGACCGAAATGCCGAAAACGGAGACCCGAACGAGGCTGGGGCCGGCCTACCTGCGGGTCCTCTTCGATTCCATCACGGACGGCGTCTACTCGGTAGATGTAGACCTGAACATCGCATCGTGGAACCACGGCGCCGAGCGCATCACCGGTTTCACGGCGGGGGAGGTGCTCGGGCGGCCCTGCGCCGAGTTCCTGCACCACCTCTCCTTGGACCAATCGCCGATGTGTGACGGTCTCTGCCCGCTCTTGGAGTGCTTGAAGACCGGCCGCCCGTCGCCGCCGGTTGAAACCTTCATCAGCCGGGCCGACGGCACCCTACACCCGGTTTCGGTGCGCGGCGCACCCCTCATGGACACCGACGGACGGCTGATCGGCGCGGTGGAGGTGTTCCGGGACATCTCGCAGGAGAAGGAGCTGGAGGAGTTCCGGAGGGAGCTCGTCTCGATCATATCGCACGAGTTGCGCTCACCGCTGGCATCGCTGGCAGCCTACACGGAGACCCTGCTCCGGGAGGACATGTCGTTCGACGAACCCACGCGGCGGCAGCTGTTGTCGGTGATCCGGTTCGAGACGGACCGGCTGACCCGCCTGGTCGACAATCTGAACGACTACACCCAGCTCGAGAACGGCGAGGTCAGGCTGCATGTCGAGGCGATCTCGATCATGGAGCTGATCGCCCGCACCACCTCGTATCTGCAGGCCCAGACGAAGATCCACAACTTCTCGATCGAGGTGCAGCGAGGCCTGCCGGACATCGAGGCCGACCCGGACCGACTCGAGCAGGTGCTCGTCAACCTCCTCTCCAACGCGATGAAGTACTCACCCCACGGCGGCCTGATCGCGGTGCGGGCCAGGCACCGCCGAGGCGAAGTGCTGGTAGAGATCTCGGATGAAGGAACCGGCATCCCGGCCGAAGACCTCGAGAAGGTATTCCAGAAGTTCTACGTTGTAGACAACCCGCTGGCCCGCAAGACGGGGGGCTCCGGTATAGGTCTCTACGTCACCCGCGGCATCATCGAAGCCCACGGCGGGCGCATCTGGGCGACCAGCGAGACCGGCCGCGGGAGCACCTTCAGCTTCGTGCTACCCATCAGGCACCGGGCCGTGGGCTAGCTCCGGCGTGGCAGGGCGCCCTCTCGGGGACGCCCAGCGCGCACTAGTACCCGGCGTCCAGGTACCATCGGCCGTTGACCCACCGCCAGACAGTGTGGCGCTTTCCCGTGTACCCGTTCTCCTGAGTGAAGACCACCAGGGCGCGTCCGACGTTACCGTTCACACGAAGCGTGTTGCGGTCGATCTTGAAGGTAGCGATGCCCTCCACGCCCGAATACTCGCGCAGGATGAACTTCCGGATGGCGGCCGGAGAGGTCTTGTGCCGGGCGCTTACCGTCAGCATCCGGTAGATCTTGCGGGCATCGGCGTTGCGGAACGCGGCCGCGAACAAATAGGCGCGATCATAGAGCAGTTCGGCGCGCCTGCGGTTGGTCGCATTGACCGTCTGCGTCCCCGTGTTGACACCGCCGGGTGTGAACTTGACGTCGGGCCCGATCTTCAGCTGGCACCCCGCGGCCGGGATTGCCAGCGCGGCGCACATGGCGGCGATCACCAGAAGAACGCGCGGGCGAGCGCGATGCGCCGAAGACAGCCGGCCGGAGCCGGCAAAGGGACCGTACAGCGGATGTGGGTAGCGTGGATGGAACACGCGCGAACCTCCTTGTCAGATTCAGACTGCCCGGCGCCCCTCGTACAAGAGCATCTTACTTGGCGCGCAGCAACTCCGACAAGCTCACCACTCGGAAGCCGCGTCGCTCGAGCTCCGGAAGCACTATCGAGAGCGCCTCGTAGGTCTTGTCGCCCCCGAAGTGCCCGAGGATGATGCTCCCCGGATGCACCGTACGCAGGACGAAGTTGGCGTGCTCCTGGGCCGAAATGATGCCGGTATCGGAGAACGTGTCGGACCAGAGGACGGTCTTGTATCCGATCGAAGCCGCCATCAGCCGCACGCCCACGCTGGTCGCCCCACCGGGCGGTCGCATATAGGGGAAGACCTTGCCGGTGATGCGCGATATGGCAAGCTGCGTCCGCTTCAGCTCCTGGATGCCCCCGCCGTCTGACATGCGCGTCAGCTGGCTGTGCGTGTAGGTATGGTTGGTCACCTCCCACCCCAGTCGGTCCAGCTTGGCGATGAGTTCCGGGTGCTCGTCGACGACCTGCCCGGTGACGAAAGCCGTCGGATGGATCTTGCGCCGGGCGAACAGGTCCAAGATGCGCATGTCGGTGCCGCCACCGTCGTCCAGGGTGATAGCCACCAGCTTCTGCTTGGTGTCGGCCTGGCTGATCGTCTCCGGCTCGACGGCCGCGAACGTCGGGCGAAACGCCGCCGCCAGTCGCTTGGCCGCCGGACCGCCGGCCGGACGGCCGGCACCGTATAGCACCAGGACCACGCTGGAACCCTTCCTCAGCCGGCTGCCGGCGGCCGGCTGCGACGCCACCACCACCCCATCGCTCGCGCCCGCGAAGGGAGCCGCCACGACGGCGCGCAGGCGGACCCTGGCCAAGGCGGCCCGCGCGGAGAGAAGCGATACCCCCGTGAGCTTGGGGACCGCCGCCCGCGGGTCGGGACCGCGGCTGAGGAAGACGACGAGGTGCGCGCCCGCCTCGACCTTGGCCCCGCCCCGAGGAATCTGTCGGCAGACGGTCCCGGCGCGGAACGTCGGGCTATAGCGGCGTCCCGAGACGACCAGTTCCAAACCCCGCGTGCGGGCCTGGCGGGAAGCCGCGCGCGCCGTGAGGCCCTGCAGGCCAGGGGCACGAACGGCCGGTGGTGGTCCGGCGAAAAGCGTGGACCACGCCAGCTCTGTCACGGCCAACACCAACACCGCCAGGACGGCGAAGAGAGCCGCGCGGCGAAGGAGGAGCATCGTCCGAGAAGGAGCCCCGCGAGTGGAGCGCCCGCGTGCCTGGCGGCGACGCTGACGGGCCTGAGTGGAGAGTTCATCATCGTAGTACCGCCGGGCAGTCATGGCCGCCCGCCCTCCATCACCGGAACGCGGGGCCGCAGCAATCCCGGCCGAGCGACCAGCGGCACCCCGTAGAGCAGCAGCAGCCCGCCGCCGATCGCGATGGCCACCCCGGTACCGGTGTACTCTGCCAGGAACCCGAATGCCAGGCTGCTGAACGGCATGATGCCCATGAAGGCCAGCACGAAGAGCGCCATGATCCGTCCGCGGAGCTCCTGGGGCACGCTGGACTGGAGCGAGGTATTCAGACTGGATACCACGGCCATGAACGACGCCCCGACTACCGGCAGGAGCGCCAGGTCCATCGCATACGATGAGGAGAACCCCAGGGCAACGAGGCTTGCACCGAGGAGCCCCAATCCGGCCAGAGCGACACGTTCCCGCCGCGTGCCGTACGGCAGCCCGGCCACACCGGTCGCGCCGAGCACGGCGCCCAAGCCGCCGGCGGCCATCAGGAACCCCAGGCCTCCGGCACCGACCCCCAACTGCTTGGCAATGAGCGGCATCAGCGTCGAGTAGGGCATGCCGAGAACGGTGACCGCAGCCACCGTCATCAGGATCATCCCGACGGCCCGCTCATGGTACGCGTATCGCAATCCGCCCGTCAGCGTCTGCCACGGACCCCCCTCGCCGCGGCGCGGCTCCTTCTGGGCCGGATGAATCGCCAGCATCGCGAGAATGATGAAGAGGAAGCTCAGCGCGTTCAGGTAGAAACAACCGGCTACCCCGAACCAGACGACGATCAAGCCGGCGATGGCGGGCCCCACCAGACGGGCGCCGTTGAATTGGGCCGAGTTCAGCGCGATGGCATTCATCAGCATCTTGCGCGGCACCACATCCGGAATCATCGCCTGCCAAGCCGGGAAGCTGAAGGCGGTGAAGGTGCCGCTTATGAACACAAGACCCGTCGCGAGCGGAACCGTGACGAGCCTCAGGCTGGTCAGCACCCCCAGGGCGAGCGCCATGATTCCCATCCCAACCTGCGTCCAGATGACGAGCCGCTTGCGGTCCACCCGGTCCGCCATAGCGCCGGCGAAGACAGACAGGAAGAACACGGGGACCATCGAGGCGAAGTTGACCACGCCCAGCGTGGCCGCCGTGCCGCCCAGCTGGACCACCAGCCAACCCAGGGCGACCAGCTGCAGCCACGTGCCCACGTTGGAGAGGAACGCGCCGAGCCATAAGAGCCGGTAGTCGCGGACGGTGAAAGCCTCGGTGGTGCGCGAACCCCAGCGCACCAGGCGCCCGCCGACATCGGCATCCGGCGCCTCGGCTTCTATCTCGAGCGAAGCGGCCGACTCGCAGATCGACTCGTCGCCGTCCGCGGTAGTCACGTCGCCGCAGGGCTGTTCGTTCCGGTCTTTGTCCTCTCCGGCCACTCCCACTCCTCCAGCGCATTCGGCCCCGCTGGACTTGTCGGAGGCCACCGAGACGGCCGGATAGATCGTGGTCGGGATGGGCGGATTTGAACCGCCGACCTCCGCGTCCCGAACGCGGCGCGCTAACCAAGCTGCGCTACATCCCGTACAGACACACACCCACGCTTCGTCGCGGGACCCCGTTCTCGGCCCGTCGGGCAGACCGGCCCGGCGCGGTGCGCCACGCATTATACCACGCCAAATCGCGAAGTCGTGCCGCCCCGTACTAGAATAGGGGAGACATGAGTGCCCCGCACCCGGCCGAAAGGAGACCGAAGTGAACGAGAGCGCAACACAGCCCCGCTACTCACTTGAGGAGAAGCGCGGAGGTCTCGGGAAATGGGTAGCTCTGGGATGCGGGTGCGGCTGCTCCGTGATCATCATTGTGGGGATCATCCTGGCGGCCATCTTGATACCCGCCGCCACCAAGAGCACCCAGAGGGCCCAGGACTGGGGGGTGAAAGTGGAGCTCTCCCTGGCCGTGCAGGCCGCCGACTCATACCGCAGCCAGGGCGGCTCCTACGCGGGCATGACCGCGACCAAGCTGCAGGGAATGGGAGTACCGGTGCAATTCGAGGACGGCACGGCCGCTACAGGATCCAAGACCGGCATCGTCTACTTGGACGCTGCCTCGGTCGGCAAGAACGGGTACCGCATGGGCATGGTCTCCGCCTCAGGACACCTCTTCAGGGTCACCGGAACCGCCGAGCGGCGCGTCTACGGGGAATCCGACGACGGAGGCACCACCTGGCTGTCCTACATGTGGCCGCCCGGCGTCTGATAGTCAGGCGTCTGATCACCAGCGTCTGACCGTTACTACGGCACGGCGATCGTGATCATGCCGCCCTCTACGGTCACCGGGTAGCTGGTAAGGCTGCCCTTCACGCGCTTGGGCACAAGGATGCCGGCCGCCGCCAGCGCCGGATGGGCCCGGCGGAAGTCCTCGTTGAAGGGCCCCTCTATGAGCTCCCCGGTCGTCACATCGTACTTCGACCCGTGCCACGGGCAGATGATAGTGGTGCCGTCCAGCGTCCCCCGGGCCAGCGGCCCGCCCAGGTGTCGGCACTTGGAGGAGATCCCATAGTAGGCCCCCTCCACATTCACCACCAGGACTTTCTCGTCGCCGACCTCGAAGAGCGCCTTGCCGCCCTCCGGCACCTCGTCTTCCCGCGCTACCGCAACCATGTCGCCCATACGGAACCCCCCCTTTGATGCAGCGGAAACCTGACAAGCACCCGTAGAAAGCAGGACCGGACGCCCAATGTGGCGCCCGGCCTCCAAGATCCCATAGTCAGCCCGCTTCCGACAATCCCGGAAGCGGAGCTGTGCCGCCTATCTACTCCGAGCGAGGGTTGTTCGGGTCGGCAACGCAGGCGTCGCTGGGACAGACGTCCGCGCACTGCTGAGTGTCGAAGAAGCCGACGCACTCGGTGCACTTGCTCGCGTCGACCATGTAAATCTCGTCGCCCTCACTGATCGCATCGTTGGGGCACTCCTCCTCGCACAAGCCGCAGGCAGTGCAGTCATCATTGATCATGAAAGCCACCGGCCGGTCACCTCCTCCCGCCCTCTGGTTCCCCAGAGTCATTGTGGACGAAGAACGAACGTAGAGAAAGACCGTCTGGGGCAGAATAGTAAGTCCTCGAGGCGAATCGTTCAAGCCCCCGGGGTCGCCCCGAATCCACCGGAATCGCCCCGGAGTCGCCTAGAAAGAGCACTCCGTCGCGGGACAGCCGCCGGAGAACTCGGACTCCGCGCTGACCACCTGCGCGTCCTGGGAGCCGGCGCCCAGATAGAGTACTTGCGCCTCCCGGCTGCCATATCGGTACACCGTGATACCCTTGCAGCCCAGCCGGTGGGCCAAGAGATAGCCGCGCCGGACATCGTTCAGCGTGGCTTCCTCTGGCAGATTGACGGTCTTGGCGACCGCGTTGTCCACGTATCGCTGGAACACCGCCTGCATCCGGACGTGCCTCTCGGAACTGATGTCGAGCGCGGAGCGGAAGAGTCTCTTCACGTCGCGCGGGATGCCACGGACCTTCTGGACTGTGCCGTGCCGGGCGATCTCCATCATCATCTCCCGACTGTGGAACCCCCGCGCCCGGGCGATTTCTTCGAACAGCGGATTGACCTCGAGCAGCCGCGCGCCCTCCATCACGTTGCGCACGTAGCACACCGCGAACAGCGGCTCGATGCCCGACGTCGCGCCGGCGATGACGCTGATCGTCCCGGTGGGAGCGATGGTGTTCAGCGTCGCGTTGCGCATCGCCGCGAACCCGCGCTTCTCCCACAGGCTCCCCGAGTAGGCGGGAAACGCGCCCCGCTCTTTCGCGAGCTCAGCGCTCGCCGCGCGCGCCTCGTCCCGGATGAACTTCATGATGCGCCGGGCCAGGCGCTCGGCATCGTCCGAGTCGTAAGGGATTCCGGCCCGGATGAGCGTCTCAGCGAAGCCCATCACGCCCAGTCCGATCTTGCGGTTCCGGCGCGTGACCTCCTCTATCTCGGGCAACGGGAAGCGATTGATCTCGATGACGTCGTCCAGGAACCGGACCGCCACGTGCACCGTGTCACGCAGCAGCGGCCAATCCACCCGCGAGTCCTTCATCATCGCGCCCAGGCTGATAGAGCCCAGGTTGCACGATTCGTACGGCAGGAGCGGCAGCTCGCCGCACGGATTCGTGCTCTCGATGCGCCCGGCCGACGGCGTCGGGTTGTCTCGGTTGATGCGGTCGAGGAAGATGAGCCCAGGGTCGCCGTTGCGCCAAGCCATCGCGACGATGAGCTCGAAGACGTCGCGGGCCTTGAGCCGCGCCACCGAGCGCCGGGTGCGAGGATTGACCAGCGGGTAGTCTTGGCCGGACTGCACAGCCCGCATGAAGCGCGAGTCCACGGCCACCGACAGGTTGAAGTTCTCGAAGGCGCCGTCCCGCTCCTTGGCCGTGATGAACTCCATGATGTCGGGATGGTCGACGCGGAGGATACCCATGTTGGCGCCGCGCCGGCGCCCGCCCTGCTTGACCACGTCGGTCGCCGTGTCGAAAGCCTTCATGAAGGAGACCGGACCGGATGCCACGCCTTTGGTGGACTGGACCATGTCTCCATTGGGCCGCAGCCGGCTGAAGGAGAAGCCGGTGCCACCGCCCGACTTGTGGATGATGGCGGTGTTCTTGATCGCTTCGAAGATGCCATCGATCGAATCCGGCACGGGGAGCACGAAGCACGCAGAAAGCTGCTGCAGTTCGCGGCCAGCGTTCACCAGGGTCGGGGAGTTCGGGAGGAAATCGAGGGACGCCATGAGCCGGTAAAACGACTCTTCGGCGGCGGCGCGGTCGCCTTCGGTGCCTCCGAAGCGCAGTTCGGCTTCGGAGAGGTTTCGAGCTACCCGGCGGAATACCTGGTCGGGAGTCTCGATGGCATCGCCGGATTCGTTTCGGCGCGCGACTCGGCGCTCGATAACGACCTTCGCGTTGTCGG
>CAYWVN010000056.1:0-10840 GCA_964461725.1 uncultured Coriobacteriia bacterium
CAGACGGTTGCGGTCGCGGCAGGTCATCTGAAAGACCGGCTCGATTCCGCGCTCCACCAGCAGGCGGCAGGCCGCCAGCGAGGAAAGGCGCATGACGACGCTCTGGTTGTCGGTAACATTCACTGCCTGCACCCGGTCCTTTACCATGTCGGCGCAGTGGAGCATCTCTTCAACGTTCGCGCCCTTGGGCGGCCCCACTTCGGCAGTCACGACGAAGTCGCCCGCCGCCAAAGCGTCTTTCAGACCCATACCGCCTCCTCTCCTACTTGTCCGGCCACTCCACTCGCGCCGGAGCCGTCGCCGCTGGGACGAGCGGTGACCTCCTGGGGCTCCCTACAGGTCGACCTTGGCCCGGCGTGGCGTGAGCCACTTCGAATAGTCCTTGGGCGGGTGAAGCTCCACGAACTCATCCAGCCGGTCTTGCCCGGCCAGTCGGTCATAGATCTGCACCCAGACGCAGTCCTTGGTCTTGTCGACCTCGCACATGCCCTCGTTCATGCCGCCGCAGGGCCCGTTCATCATGCCCTTGGCGCAGGAGGTCACCGGGCAGATGCCGCCGGTGCGTCCGATGACGCACTCCCCGCACTGCACGCAGATCTCCCGGTAGGCGCCGATTTCGCCTTCTTTTCCGATGAACATCGTGTCGACCCCGGGGTACACGGGCGTTTCCGGCCTGGCGTCGGCCACCGTCTGCACGCCCAGCGAACAACTCATGACAAGGATCGCGTCGGCGTCACGCACCTCACGCCCGCGCTCCTCGAGGGCGCCGACCGTGAGATCGTCGCAGGCGGTCGGGCTGACCAGCCAGCCGGTCACTTCCTTGCCCGCCCCACGCAGCTCCTCGACCATCTTGAGGACCTCTTCGCGACCGCCGGTGCGAAAGACAGTAGTACAGGTCCCGCACCCGACTACGAAGACCTTCTTGGCCCGCGACAGTCCGCCCAGAATCTCGTCCAGAACCTTCTGCTCAGTCGCCAGTTTCATGTCAACCCTCCCTAGACAGGAGTCAGCCACCGGCTCGGGGGTGAAAGCGTCCGCACGGCTTCGAACCGGCAGACCTCGCGACAACGGCCGCACTTCGTGCACAGCTCCAGATCGATCACGTAGGGCTGCTTCTTCTCACCGGAGACCGCGCCCGCCGGGCAGACCTTGGCGCAGGCGCCGCAGCCCGGGCAGAGTTCCGGCTCGACAGCGAACTCGATCAAGGCCTTACAGACGCCCGCCGGACACCGATGCTCCTTGATGTGAGCCTCATACTCGTCCGGGAAGTGCCTGAGCGTCGTGAGAACAGGGTTGGGCGCGGTCCCGCCCAACGCGCAGAGAGAAGTGTCCTTGATGTCGGACGCCAGCCTCCTCAGCAGCTCCATATCTTCCTCCTGGCCCTGCCCTTCCGTGATCCGCGTCAGGATCTCATGCAGCTGATGGAGGCCCAGCCGGCACGGCGAGCACTGCCCGCAGGATTCATCCTGCGTGAAATCCATGAAATACCTGGCCACCTCGACCATGCAACTGGTCTCGTCCATGACCACCATGCCGCCGGAGCCGACGATCGCCCCGGTGGCCTTCAGGGACTCGTAGTCGATCGGGGTCTCCAGAAGCTCGGCCGGGAGGCACCCACCCGACGGACCGCCCATCTGCACGGCCTTGAACTCGCGGCCGCCCTGGATGCCGCCCCCGATATCGTAGATAACCTCTCTCAGGGTCAGCCCCATCGGGACCTCGGCGAGTCCTCCCCGGACCACCTTGCCCGTCAGGGCGAACACCTTGGTGCCCTTGCTGCCTTCCGTCCCGAATCCGGCGTAGCTCTCCGGCCCGTTGGCGACGATCCACGCGATGTTGGCCAGAGTCTCGACGTTATTGATGACCGTCGGTTTGGCCCAGAGTCCGGAGACAGCTGGATACGGGGGCCGCGGCCGCGGCATTCCGCGCCGTCCCTCGACTGAGGCCATGAGCGCCGTTTCCTCACCGCACACGAACGCGCCGGCGCCTTCCTTGATGTCGATGTCGAAATCGAAACTGCTGCCCTGGATGTTCCGCCCCAGGTACCCGGCCGCCCGGGCATCGTCGATGGCGGCTCTCAGCCGTCTTATGGCCAGCGGGTACTCGGCGCGGACATAGATCACCCCACGGCTCGCGCCGATAGCGTAGCCGGCCAGGGCCATCCCCTCGACAACCGCATGCGGGTCACCTTCAAGGACACTTCGGTCCATGAAGGCGCCGGGGTCACCCTCGTCGGCGTTGCAGATGACATACTTCTGGTCCGCTTGGGCCGCCCGCGCGAAGCCCCATTTGCGCCCGGTCGGGAAACCCGCGCCGCCCCGGCCGCGGATGCCGCTTTCGGTGACGAGATCGATCAGCTGTTCTGGGCTCAGATCCTCCAAGGCACGGCGCAGGGCCTCGTAGCCGCCAAGGGCGACGTAGTCTTCGATCTTCTCGGGATCGATGAGCCCACAGTGTCGGAGCGCCACGTGCTCTTGCTTAGCGAAGAAGCTGTCCTCGGCGTGCGACCCCCAGGAGCTTCGGACCACCAGGTCGTCGACCTTCTGGCCGCCGGCTAGGTGCTGCTCGACTATTCGGGCTGCGCCCTCCGGCGTCACATCGCCATAGATGGTCCAGCTCCCGTCCGGTTCGGCGACTTCGACCAGCACCTCCCGGTAGCACATGCCAGAGCAGCCGGTCGCGACGAGGTCCGCCTGCGCGCCGTGCTCTGAGAGCGCCGCTTCCAGGGCCGCGCGCACTTCCTCAGCCCCGGCGGCGATGCCGCAGGTCCCCATCCCGACCAGGATCCTCGGCCGCTCCGTGGACACGTGGCGACGCGCCGGTGCGGCAGCCTGTGCGCCCGTTGCACCCTTCGCCCTCACTTCTTGTCACTTCCCTTACCCCCGGCAGGCTGGCTCTTGGCCGGCCGGTCCGCCGGCCCGGTCTTGGCCAGCCAGTCCTGCACTACCCGGCGAGCCTTGGCCTGGTTCAGTCTCCCGTAGGTGTGCTCGTCGACCCGAAGAACCGGCCCCAGGCTGCAGGAACCGACGCAGAAGACCTTCTCCACCGTGAACCGCCGATCCGGCGTCGTCCCACCTTCGGTCACGCCAAGCTCCTCACAGGTCGCGTCCATGACGGACTCCGCGCCCCCGACGTGGCAGGCTGTGCCGTGGCACACCCGGATGATGTGGTCGCCAACCGGTTCCAGCCTGAACTGGCTGTAGAAGGTAAGTACGCCGTACACCTGGCTCGAAAAGAGCCCCAGGGCGTCGGCGATGCGCGGGATGGCCGGCGGCGGGACGTGGCCCAGCCTTTCCTGCACGTGCTGCAGCACGCCGATAAGGCGTCCCGGATCGGCCGGGCCCTCGGCCAGGACTTCATCCAGCGCCGCGGCTGCCTTTTGGCTCAACTCCTCCACCTTGTGTGCGCGCTCCTGCGTCTGGTGCGTATCCATCATCACTTCACCTTCGCGGCCGAAGACTTCCGCCGCACCTTGCTCCCGGGCTCGATCCTCACGGCCACAACCTTGGGTACGCTGCGCACGACCCGAGGGTCGTAGGAGCCGCTCAGCAGCTTGTTGACTTCACCCAGGGCGCCGGAGATCACCATGAATGCCTGCCCCTCGGCAACAGATCCGCTAAGGCGGACTCGCGCGGTCACACGGCCCGATTCAGAGACGACATCGACAAGGTCCCCTGCCCCGACGTCGAAGCCGGCAGCCTGACGGGGGTTGATCTCAAGGGACGCGTAGCCCCCCTCGGCCGGCGCTGCTTCGGCCTCGGGCCCCGCTTGGGCCTGCCGACCGGCCCTGGCGGCCACTCCGTACCGGCCGGCAGCCAGCATCGGGCTGTGTCGGGCCATGTCGCCTGTGCCGAAGGAGTCCAAGACGCGCCCGGTGACAAGCAGGACCGGGAATTCTTCGTCGGTCACCGGCACAGCGGCCGGCTCGGCCCGGCGCATACGCACGCTGAGCTCCGGGTGCGGCCACGCTATCGGCTCCGAGCGGAGACGGTCATGAGACAGACCGGAGTACGGGCTCACGAGGCCGGCCATCTCGTCGAAGAGCGCCGACGGTTCGGCCGGCCCCCACCGCTCTGTGAGCCGTGAGGCCAACCCCCCGATGATCTCCAGGTCCGCCCGCGACTCGCCCGGCGCTCCCAGAGCTTTCTCTAGATGCCGGACCGTGCGGTCGGCCGTCGTCACCGTACCCGACTTCTCAGCCAGGGCGGTGCTGGGCAGGACCACATCGGCCAACTCCCCGGTTTCACTCAGGAAGACATCCGTCACCACGAGTAGCTGGAGCCCCTGCAGGGCTTTCGTCAGGGCCTCACCGCCGGGAAGAGAGCGGGCCGGGTTCTCACCGAAGACGAGCATCGCCTTCAAATCCCCACCGGCGGCCGCCTGGACCATGTCTAGAGCGGCGAGGCCGGGCTCTTCGGGGACCTGGCGCCCCCAAGCTTTGGCAAACCGCGCACGAGCGACTTTGTCCGATACCGGCACGAAACCCGGCAGGCGGTCCGGCAAGGCGCCCATCTCGCAGGCCCCGTGCGCGTTGTTCTGGCCACCCAGGACAAAGAGGCCCCCACCCGCGGGATCGACTGTGCCCGAGAGCACCGCCAAGCCGGCCAGGGCATGCACGAGCTCCGTCCCGGACGGCTGCTGGGTGACTCCCGATGAGAAGACTACCGCCACGGGCTTTGAGGCGCCGATTTCCTCGGCCGTCGCTCTGATGAGCTCGGCGGGGACGCCCGTCGTCGCCTCGACCATCTTCGGAGCGTAGTCCTTCAGCGAGCGCTCGTACTCGGGCCAGCCGGCCGCCTGAGAGACCGGCCCCTCATCGTGGATGCCGTCGGCCACCAGGATGTGGGCCAGGCTGTTTATCAGCATGAGGTCCGTCCCGGGCCTCACGGCCAGCCAGCGGCTCGCCCAGCGGGCCATCTCTGTCCGGCGAGGATCGATCACAATCAGCTTGGCGCCGTGTTCCGCCACAGCCTGCTTGATCTTCTGCCCGGCCACGGGATGGCTGGCTGTCGGGTCGCACCCGACCAGCACGACGGCACCGCATTCGGCCAGGTCCGCGAAGCGACCAGTCGTGGCCACCACGCCGAGAACGTCGTCCAGCGCGGCAAGAGCCGGCGCCAGACACATCCCGGCCGAGTTGTCGATGCTGTTCGTGCCAAGCACCGCTCGCGCAAACTTCTGCAGGGCGTAGTTCTCCTCGTTGGTGCACTTCGACGCACCCAGGACGCCGATAGCAGCTCCGCCGTGTCGCTCGCGGATCTCCCGCAGCCGCCCGGCTACGAAGTCGAGGGCCTCGTCCCAAGAAACCTTCTCCAGTTTCCCGTCGCGCCTTATCATCGGCTGCGTCAGCCGCTCGGGGCTCGTGAGATACTCGTAGCCGAACTGCCCTTTCACGCACAAGCCCGAGCGCGGCGTCGTGCTCCCGTAGTCGGGGATGACCCCGACCAGCGCTCCTCGCCTGGTTTCAACGAAGAGCGCGCAGCCGCAGGCGCACCATGGGCAGACGCTTCTTGCCCGCTCGTCGGCCTTGAATGAGCGGGCGCGCCCGTCCTTAGGCGCCAGGGCCGCCACCGGGCACAGATTCATGCAGAGACCGCAGAAGTTGCACGAGGAATCCTCCAGGGGCACATTGAGCGGCGCTTCGGGCAGCGAATCGAACCCTCGATAGGCGTACTCCACCGCGCCCACCCCGTGCACGTCCCGGCAGGCGCGGATGCACTTGCCACAGAGGATGCATTTGGTGAGGTCGCGCTGGATGTAGGGATTCGCGTCTTCTATCGGTTGGGTGTGATGCAGGCGCTCGAGGCGGATCGCCCCGACACCGAGCTCGCCGGCCACGCGTCTCAAGTCGCAGCGGTTGGCGCTGTCGCAGACCGGGCACCAGTCCGGGTGGGAGGCCATCAGCAGTTCGACCACGCTTCGCCGGGCCGCCAGAACGCGGTCCGATGAGGTCGATATCTGCATGCCGGCGGCAGCCGGCGTCACGCAGGACGCGAGAACAGCGCCGCTCTTCTCGTCCTCGACCAAGCAGACGCGGCAAACCCCGACCGGCTTGAGAGCCGGGTCGTCACAAAGCGTAGGGATGTACACCCCATGGTCTCTGGCCACTTCCAAAACGGTCCGGCCGGGCGAGGCCGTGACCTCCCGCCCGTCCAGAGTGATTGTCACGTTCTCCAATAGTCCAACCGTCCTCGGGGCCGCACGCCCTCCACGCAGCCTGCGTCTTGCCGGCTGCCGTCATGACTGGCTGCTCCATGCCGATCGACAAACCCCGGCCAGCCTAGCCGGTAGAGTAGCTCTTCAAGAACGCCGGGATATCACTGGCCTCGCGGGGCCCCACCGCGACATCCCAATCCCCCAACTCCTCCTTGAGCTCCCCGCTTATCTGGGCAACGAAGCCGGGGATCACCAGCCGGCGATGCTTCACCCTGTCCTCGATGCCGCTCTTCTTGATGAACGGCGCAATCCTGTCGGGCACGAACTTGCCGGCCGCCCAACCGGTAAGAACGGAGAGACCTTCGGCGTCGGCGATCATGAGATAGGTCCCTACCTTGCTGGATTCTATCTCCGAGGAGACGATGAAGTACGTGAGCGAGAAGTTGGTCGTCACCAAGACCGGTGAATCCGGGCCCACCGGGCCGATCTCGTAGATGCCCTGCTCCACCTGCATCGGCCGCTGCGGGTCCGTGTAGATGTTCTGCCGGAGCACCAAGAGAGGCAGCATCTTCCAGGCCTCGACCTCGGAGAGGACGATGATCCCGCCGTACTTGGCGATCTGCAGGCCCGCGTAGAGCGTCTCCAGCATGGAGTCCCCGGCCGCCAGATCGTTCGGGAAGCAGATGACCGGATAGCCCAGCGGGCGGAACTTCTGGTTCAGCGCCGCTCGCCGGATGAACACGAGGTCCTTCAGGCTCTGCCCGGCGGAAGTGGGGGCGCTGTCCAGTACTATGTCCTTGATCCCGGCAGCCGCGGCCTTCTCGGCGAGCTCAGCGAGCGCAGCCAGCCCGTCGCCGGACTTCACGGCCAGCGGGCATTCCTTGGACTTGGCCAGCTCGATGAACGCATCGATGTTGTCCTTGGTCGCTGCGTGGATGAGCGGTTTCTTCGGGGCCGTGCCGTCGAGCGCCGCCGTCATGGCCTCCGCGTCCTCGCTCATCAGGATCAGCGGCAGCGGGCTGTCCGCCGCCACCTTGCCCGCGACGGCCGCGAACCGGGCCGCGTCGGCGGTGGATTTCACCGCGATGCACCCGACTCTGAGCTCCTGCTGGACGCGCTCGAACTTGCTGTCGTTGGCGGCCTTGACCTGGGCGGCGATCTCATCATCGGACGCGCCGGTCTCGATCTGCAGACCCAGGGCCGGAGGGTTGACGAAGGTCTTCTCGTGACGGAAGAGGACCGTCTCCTCGCCCACCTTGAAGGCAAGGTCACCCGTGCCGACGGTCACGCCGCGGATCGGGGGCGCGCTGGCCTCTGACAGCTCGGCGATGGCGTCCTCCGAGACATAGGGGCACGCCGAGAGTTCCACCTGACCGGCGGCCAGCTTCATGGCGAAGGCAAGGCATGTGGGAACGCCGCACTCGCCGCAGTTGGTCTTTGGCAGTTTCTTGAAGATGTCCAGTCCGGTCAAGGCCATATCGTCACTCCTTCACTCTTCCGGCTCTCGTAGTCATATGTCCAGTAGCCCGCGGCCGTCGGCGCAGAGGCGGCCCTAGAACAGCGACGGCATCTCCAGGGCCGGGTGCCCCACCTTCTGCATGAACTCAAGCACCGCTTCCTCAGTCTCGCCGACTGTCTCATCGGCGATCTTGTCCAGGAAGTCCGGGGTACCCAGCTCCTCGCAACGCTTCTCGAGCTGCGTGCGGAGGGCCTCCTTGAGCTCCTTGGGCATCCAGGCGATACGATGGAAGCCGCCTTCGGCCTGGATGAACTTCTTGCTGACGATGTAGGGTCGCCCCACGCCGATGAAGCCCGGCGTCTGCAGACCGCCGCCGACCGAGCCGGCCAGTGTGGAGAACTTCATCCCACAGGGAGTCATGCCTGCGTGCTCGCGGTTGACGATCATGACGGCGTTGCAGCTGGGCAGGAGCGCGACGACGCACATGAAACAGCCGCACGACGTCATCGGATTGTCGAGGATCGAATACGAGTTGAACACCCCCACGTTGCCGCCGGACTTCTCGCTCACGAAAGCGTTGATGCCGGCCCACTGGCCCTTCTCGGCGTCGATCAGCTCACCCTTCTCGATGGGCTGGTTGGAGCCGGTCGGGTTGATCTCATAGGCCGCCTTGCCGTCCAACCAGTTGTACGCGCCGCACAGGCCCAGCCGCTCGGGTGTGATGACACACACATGGTTCGGAGCGAAGCTCTGGCAGAGCGTACAGCTATAGAAGATATCCACGCTCTCGTCGGTGAAGCCGGCCGTGCGGGCGTCGCGCTCCTCATAGGCCACGCGCGCCTCTTCCAGAAGCCCGTCGACCTTTGCCTGATCCGTGTAGATGGTCACCTTGACCTTGTCGATGATGGCCGAGAAGTCCTCCATGAGGCGCGCCCGGAGGATCTCCCCGAGGTGCGCCAGCTTGAAGTCCTTCTCCTTGGCGGCCACGCTGATCCGCATCCAGAGGAGATCGCGCTGTCCGATGTGGAGCACGCCCTCGGCGCAGTTCATGAGGTGATGGAATTGGCGCTCGAGGATGGGCTCGAAGTCCTTCTGCATCTTGCGGCCGGAGACGTCGACCACGATTCCCAGCGGCAGCTGGGAGTGCGGCTCCACGTCGCCGATGTCGGGTCCGACCAGCTCGATCTTGCCGTCCTCGACTTCCGCGGCGTCCTTCATGCGCGCCCATTCGAAGGCATGGGTCTTCTGTCCGCCCACCTCTAGGTAGGTGTCGTCCTTGCGGATGCGCTCACCCTCGAAAGCGGGACCATAAGCCACCGGGATTGGGATCTCGGTCACCTTGATCTTCAGGCCGCGGACCTCGATTGCCTTGGCGACCAAGCCGTCCCACGGGATGTTGGAGACGACGTGCTCATAGGTGCAGACACCCGTCGGCAGTATCTGCGGTATGGCGCTGGTGGCGATGGTCGGGAAGCCATAGGAGATAGCGCCCGCCGCGGTAGCGTACCACTCGTCGGTCACCTCGCCCATAGCCAGGACGAATGCGAACACGCGCAGCTTGTTGTACTTCAGTATCCGCTCGTAGTCCCCCGGCTGGACGCCGCCGAAGGCCATGGCCGCACGCGTCGCAAAGCCCAGCGAGTAGATGTGCCCGTAGACGTCTGAATCGAACGGCACAAGACGCGTGTCCCAACCCAGCTGGACGCCTTCTTCGGCAAGTTGCTCGCCGAAGCTCTTGCCGTTGCTGCTGCCGGCGATGAAGACGTATAGGTACTTCTCCTGCATCTCACGGGCGAGTTTCACGGCCGTCTCGTTGTCGGGCGCCGCGCCCACGACTGCGGCGAAGCCCGGCGCCGAGCCGTCCACGAACTCGATTCCGCGGGCCCGCATGATGACGTCGTCGGCCGCGCCCAGCCAGATGCCGTTGACCGGCGCCGGGCCGATCACGTAGCGCAGCGACTCGAGGATCTCCTCAGCGAACAACGTGGCGATGCCGGCGTCCAGCGTACCGCCCAGATAGGGCAGCCACAGGTTCTCGCTGGGCACCTCGGGAAGGAGCTCTCTGGCCATGGCGAGAATCTTGTCCATATCGGAGAGCTTCTCGACCTTCTCGCCGGTAAGCCCGTAGATCACCGGCAGGAAGTAGCCGGTGTTGGGCAGTTCGACTTTGGCCTCGGCGCCCTTGGCCTCTTTCGCCTCGGCGAGTTTGGCTTCAGCCTTCTCGACGATAGCATGCGCCCCGCGAATGGCTCCAGACGCGATTATCTTAGACACTGAGCTCCCTCCTCATCTCCATGTCGAAGAGAACCCTCTCTTGCTCTACGTCTATCTTCAAGGCTCTTCGTTTCTGATCAATCGCGTCCAAGGCGCTGTCCACGATCTCCTGTGGATCGGCGATGAAGGCGAGCTTCCCGCCCACCTTGTTCTCCCAGCCGTCGATCATGTACTGGAGTACCTTGCTGCTCCCGGCCACCGGTGAACCTACGCCGCCGAAGATGACGTACGCTCCGCTGGCCACGCAGTACGCGGCGATAGCCAGGGCTTTCTCGCTGAACCACTCCGGACAGATGCCCACCGCCGGCAGGTCGCTGATGTCATCGCCCAGACCACCCTCCTCGACCACCTCGGTCAGGATGGTGAGTATCCGGGAGTTGTCCACGCACGAGCCGAGATGCAGGACCGGCGGCATGCCGACCGTCTCGCATACCTCTTTCAGGCCCGGCCCAGCGTGCTCAGCCATCTCGGGGGTGAGCAGGCCGTACTTGCCGCTGGCGATGGCCGCGCAACCGGTCACTACCACCAGCACGTTGTTGGCGATCAGGCTCTTCACCACGTGATGGATACCGTAGTCCTGGGTCACCCGCGGATTGTTGCAGCCGACCACGGCGGCCGCGCCACGGATGCGTCCGTTGATGATGTTGTCGTTCAGAGGCCGGAAAGAGGCCCGCATCTTGCCGCCCAGCATGTAGCGGATGTACTCGTGCGAGAACCCGGCCACCAGTGGGCTCGATGCCTTGGGGATATGCACCGTCTCCCGCTTGCGGTTCGGGTAGTTCTCGATCGCCTTCCGGACGATCTCCTTGGCCGACTCGATCGGACGGTGCTCGTCGAGCTCGATGTGCAGGCCGCCCTCGCCGCTCTTGGCCTTGGGTGACGTGCTGATCAGCAGCGTGTGAAAGTGCTTGGCCACCTCAGTAAGCCCCTGGAAGACACACTGGACATCCA
>CAYWVN010000057.1:0-10562 GCA_964461725.1 uncultured Coriobacteriia bacterium
GCGGCTGATGCAGCTTGGCGAGATGGTGACCATCAACCAAGCCGTGAGCCATGAGGCCGTGAACGTCCTTGCCGAGGAGTTCGGTTACGAGGCCAAGATCATCCCCATCGAGGAAGAACCCATCGCGGAGGCCGATGAGGAGCTGGAGGGAGTGGAGTTGAAGCCACGGCCGCCTGTCGTCACCGTGATGGGCCACGTCGATCACGGCAAGACCTTGCTCCTGGACGCCATCCGCCGTACCGATGTCGTGTCGCAGGAGGCCGGCGGGATAACGCAGCACATCGGCGCCTACCAGGTTCTCCACGACGGCAAGGGGATTACCTTCATAGACACTCCCGGCCATGAGGCCTTCACGGCCATGCGGGCGAGGGGCGCCAAGGTGACCGACATAGCGGTGCTGGTGGTGGCCGCGGACGACGGCGTGATGCCGCAGACGGTGGAGGCGATCGACCACGCCCGAGCGGCGGAAGTCCCGATCGTGGTGGCGATCAACAAGATCGACAAACCGGGGGCGAATCCGGACAAGGCCAAGAAGAGCCTGGGCGACTACGGCCTCGTGCCCGAGGAATGGGGCGGGCAGAATGTGTTCGTGGAGGTCTCAGCCAAACAACAGACCAATATCGACGAGCTGGAAGACATGATCCTGCTCGTGGCGGAGCTCCAGGAGTTCACGGCGCCGTACGAGCTGCCGGCCCGAGGCGTCGCCATCGAGGCGAAGCTGGACAAGGGGCGCGGTCCGGTGGCCACGGTGCTGGTCCAGCGCGGGACACTCCGCCTCGGCGATGCCGTTGTTGCCGGTACGGCCCACGGCCGGGTGCGCGCCATGATCGATGACAAGGGGAACGCGGTGGACGAGGCGCCGCCCGCGACTCCTGTCGAGGTGCTGGGCTGGTCCAGTGTACCGCAGGCCGGCGACGAGGTCATCGTGGTGGCGGATGACCGGCGGGCGCGCCAGATAGCGGAGGAGCGTTCGCTCCGCCGACGTCTGGTGGAAAGCACGCAGGTCCGCAAGCACGTGACCCTCGATGACCTGGCAGACCTCATCCGCGAGGGTGAGATCAAGGACTTGAACATCATAGTCAAAGGCGACACCCAGGGCTCGATTGAGGCCCTCCGCGAGTCGCTCGAGAAGATCGACCAGAAAGAGGTCCGCATCAACATCATCCATCGCGGCGTGGGCGCCGTGAACGAGAGTGACGTCATGCTGGCATCGGCTTCGAACGCCATCATCATCGGTTTCAATGTGCGGCCCGAACCCAAAGCCAAGGCGATGGCCGAGAAGGAGAAGGTGGATCTGCGCTCGTATCGCGTGATCTACAAGATCATCGAGGACATCAGCGCCGCCCGGGTGGGGATGCTGGCGCCGATCTACGAAGAGGTCGACACAGGCCGGGCTGAGGTCCGGGCGACGTTCCGCGTGTCCAAGGTGGGCACCGTTGCCGGATGTTTCGTGGGCGATGGGACCATCTCCAAGGGTGACAAGGTACGCCTGGTGCGTGACGGAGCCGTTGTTTTCGATGGAGGCATGCGCTCCCTGTTTCGCTTCAAGGATGAGGCCGCCAGCGTCAAGTCCGGCCTGGAGTGCGGCATCGCGCTCGAGAGCTTCCAGGACGTCAAGGAAGGCGACAGCATCGAGGCCTACAAGGTGATCGAGAAGCGCCCGGAATAGGAGGCGCTGGCGTGGTTGTCGGTTGCCTGCGGCTAGACCTACATCTGCCCCACTGTTCTTCCCTCAAGGAGAAGCGTCAGGCGGTCAAGAGCGTCACTGAACGCCTGCGTGCCCGTCGGAACGTTTCCGTTGCCGAAGTGGACCATCACGATCTATGGCAGCGTGGCGCCTTGGGTGTGAGCTGCGTCTCCATAAGTGAGTTTCAGGCGCGGCGCCTGCTCAAGGCGATCTCCTCTGAGGTAGCCGGCTCCGGCCGCGTGACCTTGATCGGCGAGACCGTGCGGTTCTTCGCAATCGACGACTGAACGGAGGGTGGGGACGTGGGTGGCGACCGACTGCGGCGCCTTGGAGAGGTCTTCAAGGAACGCTTGAGCGAACTCGTGCGCACCGAGGTTAGCGATCCGAGACTCGGCTTCATCACGATAACGGATGTCGTCGTTTCGCCGGATCTCAGCCATGCGGAGGTATACGTAAGCGTGATGGGCGACCCGGGGGAGCAGACCATGTCCCTTGAGATCCTGACGCGCACAGCGGGCCATCTGCGCGGTATGATGGGAACCGGATTGCGCCTGAGGCGCATTCCGGAGCTCGACTTCCGCCTGGACCGGACGGTAGAGGAGGGCATGCGCGTGGAGAGTGTCATCCGTCGCATCCACGAAGACCAGGAGAAAGATGGGCCTGAGGAAGGTTGAGCCTGCCCTTCGGGAGCTGGCGGCACGCATTGAGTCTGAGCAACGGTTCCTGCTCGTCACCCACGTCCAACCCGACGGCGACGGGATCGGGTCGCTGCTGGGTATGGAGCTGCTGCTGAAAGCGCTCGGCAAGGCCACGTTCTCCACCTGGGGTGAGCCGATCGACCTGCCGCCCCAATACGCGTGGCTACCCGGCGCCGATGCCATCGCGGAGCCCGCCGGGGCGCCCGACTGGCCAAACCTGATCGCGCTGGACTGCGCCAGCCTGGACCGCCTGGGCGTGTTGAGCGGCCTCGTGGAGAAGATCGAGTTCAGTGCCAGTCTCGACCATCACAGCAACGGTGGCGCTTTCGCGGGGTTGAACGTAGTCGCCCCCGAAGCCGCGGCGACGTGCGAACTCGTGTACCGTCTCGCGCAGGTGATGAACGTTCCCGTCAGTCGTGACATGGCGTTGTGCCTGTACGTCGGCATACTGACCGACACGGGCCGCTTCCAGTACTCCAACACATCGGGGCGGGTGCTCCGCGTTGCGGCCGAGCTGCTGGACGTCGGGCTCAACGCGGTCGACATCTTCCGTCACGTCTACGAGGGCTTATCCTTCGGCACGACGGTGCTTCTGGGCCGCATGCTGGCCGGCGCGCGCTTCGAGGCCGAGAGCGGTCTCGTGTGGAGCCTTGTCACGCAGCGCGACGTAAGTGAGGCCACGGCGCGTGCATCGGAGACGGAGAACTTCGTCGATTTCCTGAGAGCGGTCGAGGGAGCCCGGGTTGCCGCGCTGGTTCGTGAGGCTCCAGACGGGCGGTACAAGGTGAGCCTGCGCTCTCCGGGTATCGTGGACGTCGGCGCCTTGGCCGTCTCGTTCGGGGGAGGGGGTCACCGCAACGCCGCCGGCTGCACCCTGACGGGGAGTTTTGACGAGACGATCACGGCGTTGCGCGAGGCCGTCCGCCGCTTCTCGACCGGGTCAGACGAAGACCACATCTCCGCGGGTTAGGACCATGGATGGCGTGCTCATCGTCGACAAACCTCAAGGACCTACGTCGCACGACGTGGTCGTCGAAGTCAGACGACTGACCGGCGACCGCAAGATAGGCCACGGTGGCACGCTGGACCCTCTAGCGACAGGCGTGCTCGTGCTCCTGTTGGGCCGCGCGCGGCGCCTCACTCGCTTCGTCCAGGGCGGGAACAAGACGTATCTATGTACGATCCGCTTCGGTGTGCGCACGACTACCGACGACATCGATGGAGAGGTGATGGAGGAGCGCCCGGCCGAAACCGACCTGCCGAAAGTGAAATCCGCGCTGGAGGGCCTGGTCGGCACGCATCCCCAAACGCCGCCCGCGTACTCGGCCGTGAAGGTCGCAGGAAGGCCCCTCCACAGGAGCGCCCGGGCAGGCGAGAAGGCGGTCGCCCCGCCCCGGGAAGTCACGGTCTACTCGCTGGACATCATCGATTTGCGCGTCGGGGATTTCCCCGAAGCCGACGTAAGAGTGGTCTGCTCCAAAGGCACCTATGTGAGGTCGTTGGCCCGCGACGCGGGGGAGAAGACCGGCAGTGGGGCCTGTGTGGCGGCACTCCGGCGGGAAGTCTCGGGCGCGTTCACGCTGGCCGATGCCCATTCGTTGGATGAACTGCACCAACACGCCGGCTCCGGGCGCCTGGACGACGACCTGCTGCCGCTCGAGGCCGCGTTGGGAGATATGCCGAGAGCGACATTGCACGATGAGTGGGTAGAACGCGTTTCCCATGGGGTCAAGCCCGGCTTGGTCGACGCTGGTCCACCCACACGCCCACCGGCCGTCGGCGAACCCCTGGCACTCATGAGCCCCGCGGGCCGGCTGGTGGCCATCGCGGAGGCAGGCACGAGCCCTCGGCTCGACCTGGTCGCCGTGTTTGCCGGCGCTGAAGGTCCAACTGGGAACGACAAATAATGCGGCTGGTGCGCGGACTGGAGAGACTGAAACCTCTAGCGGGTAGAAACGCGGTCAGTATCGGCGTCTTCGATGGCGTGCACAGGGGGCACCAGTCGACCCTCGACCGCCTGACGTCCGAGGCGCGCGCCCTGGGCGGCCTGGCCGTCGTGCTGACTTTTGATCCGCACCCGGCCGCCGTACGGTCGTCCGATGGTCCACCCCCGGTCCTCACAGCGCTGCGCACGAAGGCGGAGCTGGTCGCTGCGGCCGGCGTCGATCTGCTGGTTGTCGCACGGTTCGATGAACGTCTCCGGCAACTGTCTCCCGCAACCTTCGCCCGGGAGATCCTGGCGGCCCAGCTCTCGGCAGCCTGTGTGGTGGTGGGTGAGGGGTTCAGGTTCGGTCGCAAGGCGTCCGGGGACGTGGCGGCGCTGGGACGCCTCGGGAAGTCGCTTGGCTTGACGGTAGTCGAGGTGCCGCTGCTCACGTGGCGCGGACGGCCGATTAGCAGTACCCGCATCCGAGACCTTCTGAGCCGCGGGGAGATCGATGAGGCGACGCGGATCCTCGGTCACCACCCGATGCTCACCGGGCGCGTGGTGGCCGGCCATCGGCGCGGCAGCGGCCTGCTGGGGTTCCCCACCGCCAATCTCAGCACTCATGAGGAGGCGGGGGTGCCCAGGGCGGGCGTATATGCGGGACGCGCCTGCGTGAGACACCGCACGTTCGACTGCGTCATCGATATCGGCACAAGCCCCACTTTCGGTCCCGGGGAACCCACGTCGATCCATGTGCACATTCCGGGACTCGACGAGAACCTCTACGCGTCCACCATGGATGTCGAGATACTGGCGCGCCTTCGCGACGAGAAGGCCTTCGGCGGGCCGGAAGACCTGGTCAGGCAGATCAAGCGCGACCTTCGGGCCGCCGGACGAGTCTGGCGGACGGCGGAACCCGCGCCGGCCACCCGCCGCTGACCGGCCGTCCACGCTGCGACCAGGCACGCTACCTGCGGTTTTACGCCCCAGTGACCTTGTGATAAGATGCTGGACAAGAGTTGCCCCCCGACTGGGACACGCGAGTCACCGACGCGGTCGCGGCGGGCGGGTCTATGCATAGAGGAGGTGAACACATGTCGCTGCGCAAGGAGCAGAAGACAGCCATCATCAGCGAGCATCGCCTGCACGAGTCCGATACCGGCTCCCCCGAGGTCCAGGTCGCTATTCTCACCCAACGGATAAACGACCTCACCGAGCACCTCAAGGCGCACGGGAAGGATCATCACTCCCGCCGGGGTCTGCTCAAGATGGTGGGCCAGCGCCGACGTTTGCTCAACTACATGAAGAACGTCGATATCGAGCGCTACCGGGCGCTGGTAGGCAAGTTGGGTTTGCGGGGCTAGGGAAGAGCAGACGGCTCTTCCTTTTCTTATGTAGCCCAGGTGGGCCGCCAGGGGGCGGCGCCTGAGGCAGCGGCTTCATCAGGCCCTGGTGTGGAGACCGCTGCGAACTGAGGAGGAAAACATACAGTGGTAAGCCGGAAGGAATTCCAGCTAGACGGCAAGACGATCACCATGGAGACCGGGCGGATGGCCCGATCGGCGAACGGCGCTGTCGTAGTCCGTTGCGGCGACACGATGGTCCTGGTTACGGCGGTGGCGAGCCGCGTGCCAAAGGAGCATCTCGACTTCTTCCCTCTGACGGTGGATGTCGAGGAGAAGATGTACGCGGCCGGCAAGATTCCGGGAGGATTCATCAAGAGGGAGGGACGGCCCAGCGAGAAGTCGACACTGACCGCCCGTCTGATCGACCGGCCTCTGCGGCCGAGTTTCCCGAAGGGATATCAGCACGAGGTCCAGGTGATTGCGACGACGCTTTCGGTGGACCTGGAGAATCCGCAGGATGTCCTGGCCCTGCTCGGGGCCTCAGCGGCCCTCACGATCTCTGAGATACCCTTCATGGGCCCGATCGGCGCGGTCCGTATGGGTCACACCGACCGCGAATGGATCGTGAATCCCACCTACCAGGAGCTCGAGGGGAGCGTGGTCGATCTGGTGGTGGCGGGTACCGACGAGGCCATCCTGATGGTCGAGGCGGGTGCAGACCAGGTGCCCGAGGAGCTCATGCTCGAGGGTCTGATGCGCGCGCACGACGCCATCAAGGAGGAGGTCAACGTGCAGCGCGAGTTCCTCGCTGAGGTCGGCACCCCCAAACGTGAGTTCACACCGATCTTGCCCGACGAGCGTATCGAGGAAAAGGTCCGCGCCTACGCCACGGACAAGCTTCGTGAGGCCCTCCGCATGGTCGACCCGGACGCTCGCGATGAAGCGTTGGCGGCGATCAGCGACGAGACTATGGAGTACGTGGCCGACCTACTGGAGGAAGGGCAGGAGCGGGACGTCGGCAAGATCATCAAGCAGATCAAGAAGGAGGAGGTCCGCGGCCGCATCCTCAAGGAGAACATGCGCGCGGACGGCCGCAATTGCGACGAGATCCGCCCGATCACCTGCGAAGTGGGCGTCACGCCGCGGACACACGGCTCAGGTCTGTTCACACGCGGGCAGACGCAGGTGCTCTCGATCGTCACGCTGGGGACAGTAAGCGAGACCCAGACGATCGACGACATATCCCTGCAGGAGTACAAGCGCTACATGCACCACTACAACTTCCCGCCATTCTGTGTCGGTGAGACCGGTTTCATGCGGGGACCTCGGCGCCGGGACATCGGCCATGGCGCGCTGGCTGAGCGTGCGCTTCTGCCGGTGATGCCGGAGGAGACCGGGTTCCCGTACGCCATACGAGTGGTTTCTGAGATCCTGGAATCGAACGGGTCTTCGTCAATGGCTTCCGTTTGCGGGAGCACCCTCGGTCTCATGGACGCCGGCGTGCCCATTACCGCGCCCGTGGTGGGCGTCGCGATGGGTCTGGTCAAGGAGGGCGACGACGTGGCCGTGCTCACCGACATCCTCGGCATGGAGGACGCGGTAGGAGATATGGACTTCAAGATCGCAGGAACTGAGAAGGGGATAACGGCCCTCCAGATGGACATGAAGATCGCCGGCGTCGCGGGCGACGTCCTGGGCACCGCTCTCCAGAAGGCGCGCGAGGCCCGGATGTTCATCCTGGGCAAGATCCTGGAGGCCATCGATAAGCCGCGCGAGGAGCTGTCCCAATATGCGCCGCGGATCATCACCATCAAGATCCCGACCGACAAGATCCGCGACGTCATCGGTTCCGGTGGCAAGATGATCCACAGCATCATCGACGAGACCGGCGCGACCATCGACATCGAGGACGACGGCACTGTCTTCATCGCCAGCAAGGACCAAGCCGGCGGAGACCGAGCGAAAGAGATTATCGAGATGCTCACCAAAGAGATCGTGGTCGGGGAGCGCTTCACCGGTAAGGTGACCCGTCTGATGAACTTCGGCGCCTTCGTCGAGATCATGCCTGGGCGCGATGGTCTAGTGCACATCTCCAGACTGTCCAAGGAGCGCGTCAACTCGGTCGAGGACGTGGTCAAGGAAGGCGACGAGTTGGAGGTCGAGGTGATCGAGATCGACCGCCAGAACCGCATCAACTTGTCGACAATCGAGGCGCTCGGCAAGTCGGTGCCGCCGCGCCGGGACGAAGGCCGGCCGCCGAGGCGTCACGACAGGTAGCCGGATGGGCGCCGAGCTCTTCTTTGAGAAGACGGTTCTGCCAAACGGCATCCGTGTCATCACGGAGTCGATTCCCCATGTCCGGTCGGTCTCGTTGGGGTTCTGGGTGGGAGTCGGATCGCGAGACGAGCAGGAAGCCCGGAGCGGCATCAGCCACTTTCTAGAGCACATGCTCTTCAAGGGCACCAAGACCCGGAGCGCTCGGGAAATCTCGCGGACGTTCGACCGTCTGGGCGGCGAACTGAACGCCTTTACCGCCAAGGAATACACGTGCTTCTATGCCCGCGTGCTGGACGAACATGTCCCGGTGGCCGTGGAGGTGCTGGCGGACATGCTCCAGGAGCCGGCGCTGCGGACCAAGGACGTGACGTCGGAACGCGAGGTCGTGCTCGAAGAGATCAGCCTGCATGAGGACAGCCCCGACGAGCGCATCCACGATCTGATGGCGGCTGAGTTGTGGGGCATCCACCCGCTGGGTCGCAGTATCTTGGGGCATGGTGGAACCATCCGTGCTCTGTCGGCAGCAGCCGCCCGGGAGTTCTACAGCGAACGATACCGTCCTCGGAACCTGGTTGTCGCCGCGGCGGGGAACATCGCCCACAAGAAGGTGGTCGGGCTGGTCAGGAAGTTTCTCCGCGGCGAGGGCGACTACGCGCCGCGCCAGACATACGTGCCTGAGGTAGAGCGGCATGCCGCGGTCTTCAACAAGCGCACCGAGCAGGCGCACATCTGCTACGGAACACAGGTGTTCGACGCACGCCATCCGGACAGATTCGCCCTGGCCATCATGGACAATGTGCTGGGTGGCGGGATGAGTTCCAGGCTCTTCCAGCAGGTACGCGAGAAGAGGGGGCTGGTCTATTCGATCTTCTCGTATCACTCGCTGTACTCAGAGACCGGGCTGATGGCGATCTATGCGGGCACCCGGCCGAGCAACGCCGAGGAGGTCATCAAGATCGTACAAGGGGAGCTCGGGAAGGTTGCCGGCCGGGGTGTGACCAAAGAGGAATTGCGGCGGGCCAAGGACCACTTCAAGGGACAATTGGTGCTGGGGCTCGAGAGCACCAACAACCGCATGACGCGGCTCGGGAAGTCAGAACTCGGTGGAGTGGAGCTGCTGACGCTGGACGAGCTGGTCCAGCGCGTGGAGGCCGTCTCGATGGCCGACGTGAAGACGCTGGCACAGCAGTTCTTGACTCCGGAACGCATGGTGTTGGCCGTCATCGGCCCGTTCGAGGTCGATGCCCTGACACACCTGGTGGCGTAAAGGAGACCCGGCCACCTTGAAGGGCCCGAGCGTCAGTGGATGCTCGATGACTGTGTGGGGAGGATGGATTCATGATTCGCGTGGCGGTGTGCGGGGCCGGCGGACGCATGGGCCGGGAAGTGTGCAGGGCCGTGCTGGCCGAGGACGGGTTTGAGCTGGTCGCCGCGGTAGACCCGGCCGCTGCCGGCCGGACCGTGGGCGAGATTGTCGGGAAGGACTGTACCGTCGTCTTGTTCGGGAGTGTCGCGGAATGCCTCCGGAGTGCGGCCCCTGAGGTGGTCGTGGATTTCACGCACCCATCGGTGGTGATGGGCAATGTGCGCGAAGTGGTGGCCGCGGGCGTCCACGCGGTGGTCGGGACGACGGGCCTCAGCGAGGATAACTTCGAGGAGATAGACCGGCTTGCTCGCGAAGCGGACGTAGGCGTATTCGTAGCGCCCAACTTCGCTCTGGGGGCGGTTCTGATGATCGAGCTCTCCAAGAGGGCGGCGCGCTACATGCCGCACGCCGAGGTAATCGAACTCCACCACGACGGCAAGGCCGACGCGCCTTCGGGAACAGCCAAGTCCACCGCGGCATCCCTGAGCGCGGCACGCGGCACAGTCCCGGAGACCAACACATCCGAGGACATGGCCGGCGCGCGAGGCGCCGACGTCGACGGCATCCGCGTGCATAGCGTACGCCTGCCGGGGCTCGTTGCGCACCAGGAGGTCCTTTTCGGTGCTCCTGGGCAGACATTGAGCCTACGACATGATACGACCGACCGCGCCGCGTTCATGCCCGGCGTGATGATGGCTGTGAAGGCGGTATTGAGCAGGCCCGGGCTTACCCGCGGCCTGGAGAGCATTCTCGAGGTATAGGACGGTACGGGCGCTCCAACTGATGAGGTAGCAATGGCAAAGAAGACGAAGCTAAAGATCATTCCGCTAGGGGGACTTGGCGAAATCGGCAAGAACATGACGGTCATCGAGTACGGCCGAGACATGTTCCTAGTGGACGCCGGACTGATGTTCCCCGAAGAGGAGATGCTGGGCATCGATCTGGTGCTGCCCGACTTCTCTTATGTGACAGCCAACAGCGACCGCCTGCGCGGAATCGTCGTCACCCACGGCCATGAGGACCATGTGGGCGCGCTCCCGTACCTTCTGCGGCAGGTCAAGACACCCGTCTACGCCACCAGACTCACCCTGGGGCTGATCCGGGCCAAGCTGGCCGAACATAATCTGGGCAACCTGCGACTGAAGGAGCTGGTCCCCGGAAAGACGCTGCACATCGGCTGCTTCCGTGTCGAGGGCATGCGCGTCAATCACAGCATCCCGGACGGCGTGGGGCTGGCCATCCACACCCCGGTGGGAATCGT
>CAYWVN010000058.1:0-10175 GCA_964461725.1 uncultured Coriobacteriia bacterium
TCGTTCCGATCCACTCCTGGTTTAACCATCACGCCCGGAAAGGTCTACATCGCGCCTGGCAACCGCCACATGCTCGTGGAACGGGATAGCAGGACTCTCGGGAACAGCGTCCGTCTGGACGATTCCGCTCCGGTCCGCGGGCTCCGTCCCACCGTTGACCGGATGATGGAATCCGTGGCCGTCGTATACGAGCAGAACGCCTTGGGGATCATCCTGACCGGCATGGGTAGGGACGGGGCCGAGGGCATAAAGGCGATGAAGAAGAGGGGTGGCTCCACGGTTGCCCAAGACGAAGACACCAGTGTCGTGTACGGCATGCCCAAGGCGGCCGCCAGGACCGGGTGTGTCGACAGGGTCGTGCCGCTCCCCCGGATCCCGGGTGAGATAGTCCGCCAGATCGGACTGAAGGAAGCGGGGAGGAAGTAACGCCTTGTGCCCCCTGGACATGTCGAACTACCTAGACGTCTATGCGCAGGAATCGGCTGAGCTCCTTCAGGCGATGAGCGATTGCCTCCTGGCTCTCGAGAAAGACCCGGCGGCCGCGACCCACATCGAGGAGCTCTTCCGCGTGGCCCACACGCTCAAGGGGATGTCTGCCACCATGGGCTTCGAGAGGACGGCCGAACTCACTCATCATATGGAAGATCTACTACACAGTATCCGCGAGAAGAAGCACAAGCTTGACTCTTCGACCGTCGACCTCCTCTTGGAGTGCCTGGATGCTCTCCAGGCGATGGTGGAGGGGGCCGCAGCCGGCTCCGGGGAGCCCGAGATGGACATCGCGGTGTTGCTGGCTCGCCTGTCGGGGTGTCCTGAGTCCGAGGAGCCGGAAGGCCCGCGCGAGGTTCTTTCTGCGGAAGACCGCGAGGTCCTGGAGAAGGCTGCGCGGGGCGGTCTCAGCGCCTACATAGTCAAGGTCACGCTGCACGGTGATTGTCTGCTGAAGAGCGTGCGCGTCTACATGATCTTTAAGGAGCTCGCCGAGCTCGGCGAGGTGGTGAGGTCGATACCCGAAGAGGAGGACCTGGAGGACGAGAAGTTCGACCGCTCGTTCACGGTCTACTTCGTCGGTCAGGCTTCAGCCGAGCGCATACAGGAAGTCCTGGGCCGGGTCTCAGAGGTGGAGAAGGTCGATGTGGAGGCCCTGTCGGGCCAGACGGCGACGTCTTCGGGCACCCGCGTGGCCAGAACTCCGACCCGGATCCAGAAGACCCAGACGGTGCGCGTCAGCATCAGTCACCTGGACAAGCTGATGAACCTGGTGGGCGAGTTGGTGATCAGCCGCGCGCGTCTGGATAGCGCGCGTGAGACGCAGGACCAGCTGTCCTTAGAAGACGTGCTGGACCGCTTGGACTTGATCACCGGGGAGCTGCAGGAAGAAGTCATGAGCTCGCGTATGGTCCGGGTGGGTCAGATCTTCGACCGGTTCCCGCGGATGGTTCGCGACGTGGCTCGTGACCTTGGCAAGGAGATCGAGTTCGTGACTGAGGGGACGGATATCGAACTGGACCGCTCGGTCCTGGACGAGATTGGAGACCCTCTGGTCCATCTGCTGAGGAACGCCGTCGGCCACGGGATCGAGGATCCCGAGGCACGTGAGGCGGCCGGCAAGCCGCGCGTGGGAACGATCCGCCTGTCGGCACGCCGTGAAGAGGACGCAGTGCTGGTCGATGTGGAGGAAGACGGGGGAGGCATCGATCCGGAATCGATGAGGCGGACTGCCGTCGAACGCGGGTTCCTGAGCGAGGAGGCCGCCTCGGCGCTGTCCGACGACGAGGCCGTCGGCCTGGTCTGCCTGCCCGGCTTCACGACCGGTGAACAGGTAAACGCCATATCTGGGCGCGGCGTGGGAGTCGACGCCGTCAAGGAGAAGATAGAGTCGCTGGGCGGGAGCTTGGAGATCGAATCCGAGCTGGGTGTAGGGACCCGCTTCACGCTCACCCTCCCGCTCACCCTGGCCATCGTGCAGGCCCTTCTTGTCGAGGTCTCCGATCGTATCTATGCGCTGCCGTTGGCCAACGTGACTGAGATAGTCAAGGTGGAGCAGGACAAGCTGAGGACCATCCACAACGAGGATGTGATCTTGCTGCACGGGCGCGTCCTGCCGCTTGTCTATGCGGAGGAGGCATTGGGCGTCGCGGACCGCCGGCGAGGGAGCCTCGCGGAGCGAGAAGTGGTCGTCGCCGGGTCCGGAGAGAAGCTGAAAGGGCTTGTCGTGGATCGCTTGCTGGGTCAGCAAGAGATCGTCATCAAGCCCTTGGACGACATGTTGCGGGGGCTCAAGGGAGTCGCCGGGGCAACCATCCTCGGCGACGGACGAGTCGCTTTGATCCTAGACGTGCGGAGCCTGGCTGCTTGAGTCGGCCGCCTCGGAGGGAAGGTGTGGTGAAGTTGAGAAGAGAGACTCTGACAGATGTGCAGCTGGACGCGCTACAGGAGATAGGCAATATCGGCGCGGGTCACGCCGCCACAGCGCTCTCTCAGATGGTCGATCGGAAGATCCTGATCACGGTGCCCCAGGTGAAGATGGTGCCATTCGCCGAGTTGCCCGATGTGGTTGGCGGAGCCGAAACCATCGTCTCCGCAATCCTCATCCCGTTCTTCGGCGACATCATGGGCAATGTGCTCTTCCTTCTGCCCGAACCCGGTGTTCTGCAGATGATCGACATGCTCAAGGGCGAGTCGCGAGGCACGACGACCGAGGTAACGGAGGCGGACTGCGCCCTCCTGCAGCAGACGGGCTCGATCCTCACGGCTTCCTATTTGAATGCGTTGACGCTCCTGACCGGCCTGGCGCTGGTTCCTTCCGTGGCTGACTACGCGCGCGACATGGTGGGCGCGGTCATGGACACGGTGGTCGTAGATGCGGCGTCGAGGGGCAATACCGCCCTGGTTGTCGAGACGGAATTCATCGAGACGTCATATCAGGTGGAGGGGCAGCTCTTCTTCATGCCGCCGCCTGATTCCCTCAATCTGATACTGGGGAAGCTCGGGGTGTAACGAGTACGGTGAGCGGACGAACGATAAGAGTCGGCATCGGAGATCTGAAGGTGACCAATGCGCCGAACCGGTTGGCGAGTCAGGCATTGGGGTCTTGTGTGGCGGTTACGATGTATGACTACAAGCAGAAACTGGGCGGCATGGCCCATATCATGTTGTCGGACAGCGTCGGGGCGGTTCTGGACGGCGAGCGCGGCAAGTATGCAGACACGGCCATCGACCTGTTGCTCGACCGCATGTTGGGTCGTGGGGCGGAGAGGGGGCGGCTGGTGGCCAAGCTGGCCGGCGGCGCGAAGATGTTCTCCCATCAGAGGGAGCGCTCCGCATCGGACATTGGCCGCCGCAACGTGGCGGCGGCGCGCAAGGAGCTCAAACGCCTTGGTGTCGTGCTGGCGGGTGAGGATGTAGGGGGGGGCTTCGGGCGGACCGTGGAGCTCTCCGTACAGACGGGTAAAGTCGCGGTGCGTTCAATGAACCGGCGGACCCGCACCCTGTAGCGAGGGTTTAGAGAGGTAAGGAAGACCGGTGGCTGAGAAGAGCGCGATCGACAAGGCTAAGAAGAAGCAGGTTAACGGCCTCGTCGAGGAGCTGGCGACCACGCGTCACCGGATGGACGAGCTACTGTCGCGCATCGGCGAACTCCAAGCGACCAACCGGGACCTGGATCGTCGTCTGGCCGAGATCTACTTCACGCACGAGTTGTTCAAGGCGTTGGGATCGACCATCAACCTGCAGGAAGTCACGGACCTGCTGGTGGATGCCGCCAATGGCATCCTTGGTGCGGAGATCAGCTGCTGCTACCTGCTCGAGCCCGACGGAGTCACGCTTGCGCTCAAGTCCGGGCAAGGCGTGGCCCAGGGCGACGTGAAGCTGCGAATCAAGGTGGGCAGGGGCGTGGTCGGGCGGGCGGCCAGGGAAGGTTCGATCGCCAATCTGGCCGACGCGTCGAACTTATCGCCGAACGACTCCTTCCTGCGACGGACCGGCAGCGTGAGTTCCATCGTAGCTGTGCCTCTGGCCATGCCGGACCGGCTGCAGGGGGTGCTGGTCGTAGCGACGGCTGTGCCGCGCGTCTTCGGCGACAGCGAACTCGAACGGCTCGGCACTATCGCCGGGGTGGCTGCCCTTTCCATCCAGAACGCCCTGCTCCATCAGGAGATAGAGCGGCTTTCGGCCACCGACCGACTGACGGAGCTCTACAACCACGGCTACTTCCAGCAGCGCCTGGCCGAGGAGCTGGAGCGCTCTGATCGCCATGGCCGGCCGCTGACTATCGTGATGTTGGACATCGACCACTTCAAGGAGTTCAACGACACGTTCGGACATCCCAAGGGAGACGCCGTCCTGAAGGGAGTGTCCGAGGTCTTCCGGGGCCACATCCGGGAGATCGACATGGCGGCACGGTATGGAGGTGAGGAGTTCGTCGCCGTTCTTCCCGAGACCGACAAGAAGGGCGGCATGAGGATAGCCGAGCGGATCCGCCGGGCCGTGGAGGTGATGGAGTTCGCCGGCGATGAGGAGTTCCCCGTCGTGCACAAGACGGCCAGCCTGGGCGTCGCCACCTACCCGGTCGATGCGGATAGCCAGTCGCTGCTCATCGAGCGCGCCGACCAAGCGCTATACGCGGCCAAACGGGGCGGCCGGAATGCCGTGGTCGACTGCGCGGCGCCCCTGAGACGCAGCACCTGAGGGGTGCCCGGAGCTGCATCACACTGCACCACTGAGGCCTTTGCACTGGTCACTCTCTGTGCTATTGTTGCCTATGCCGCTCTCGGGGGGAGTGGTATCGCAGGAATCGAGTCGACGGGGGCTTCTGTTGCTGCTACCGGTTGCCAGCGCCCTGATAAGCCTGGCGGTTTTCATCCATTTCGGGTATCTCGCTTATCATGTCGTTAGACGGAACGGCTACGTTCTGCCGCAATCCAAGCGGGCCAACCTGGCCTTCGGTCTGTTCTGGGCCAGTCTGGGTGCCTCCTACCTCTTCGTGGCGGCGTCAACGTTCTCGGCCGCGTTGGGCGCCATGGGTCCCGCCGTCTACTTGGAGTACGCCAACCGTGCCTTGACCATATTCATCGCCGGTAGTTGGTTCTACTTCGTGCTGTTCCTGCTCCTTGGCAACGAGTTGATGAGCGGTCTGCTGACCGGTGGTCTGTCGGTTGGTCTAGTCGCCTGGACGGTGCTGGCCTTGCGCAGCCCGATACTGACTGTTCCGCGGACCGCGCCCTACGGGCCGTGGGGTGTCGAGTTCGTGAGCAACGGCGCGCCGGCCGTCTGGTTCATCTCCATCATCGCGGTTCTCGGCGTCTTCTCGGCTGTGGCGCTTGCCAGGCTCTTCGCGGCGGCCGTGTCGCCTTCGACCAGGTATCGCATCGGAGTGACGGCATTGGCCCTGCTCATCTGCTCGCTGGGGAGCATCGAGGAGATGACCGGCATTATCGGCATCCCGTTCATCTACGCCCGACTGGCGGTTTGGCTGGCCGGCGTGGTCGCCTATGTCGCCTACTTCCCTCCCAAGCCCATGCGGATCCACTTCGGGCTGAAGGACCTGCGCGTGGCCGAGAAGCCCCGCTAGTTACCCGGCGCCCGCAGGTCTTGCCATAGCCGTGTGCCGCGGCGTAGATTGAGGGTCGCGACTTCCTGTCGCGGCCCTTCTGGTTGGAACGGCATGGCAAGAGAGGCATGGGAGGGATCCGGACTGGCGCTTCTGGCGATCTTCGCGACGGCGTTCGTGGTCGGGCTCTCCGGCGCCATGGTGCCGGGACCGCTGCTCACAGTTACCATCGGAGAGACCCTTGGCCGGGGGCCCAGGGCCGGCATGATGCTCGTCATCGGCCACGGGCTGATTGAACTCGCCCTCGTCCTGGCGCTTTTTGCGGGTCTGCGGGAGCTGATCAGGAGCGCGCCGGTGGTCGCGCTGATCAGCGTGGCCGGAGGAGCGTTCCTCTTGTGGATGGCCTATGGGATGATCTCGGGTGTGCTCGGGCGGCATGTCTCGCTGGCGTTGGACTCCGCCGGTGCGACCGGGTCTCGGTGGGGACCGGTGGCCAGGGGGGCGGGCATCAGCGTCTCGAACCCGTACTGGTCGGTGTGGTGGGCCTCGACGGGCGCGGTGATGATGGCCTCGTCGCTCATGAGGTTCGGAGTCGGCGGTGTGGCGGTCTTCTATGTGGGTCACGTGCTGTCCGACTTCGCGTGGTACGGACTGGTGGTGCTGATACTGGTCACCGGGCGCAGGCTCGTGAGCGACCGCTTGTACCGGGGGCTGCTACTCGGATGTGGGCTATTGCTGGTGTTGCTGGGGCTTGGGTTTCTGTACATGGGCGGCGGCTATCTTCTCGGGCGGGCGATGCCCTTGGCCAGGTAGTTGATATAGAATCAGGGACCGGGGGTCGAGGAGGGAGATGACAGGACCGACAGAACCAACACAGCCGACAGTACCAAGACAGCCGACGGCACCGGCGCCACCGGCGCAATCTCGCCCCGCGGGGCAAGGGGAAAGGGCGGGGGAAGCCTACCGGATCGCGTGGACGATCTTCCTCGTCTGCTTCGTGCTTCTGGCGACCATCGTCGGTCTGGTGGTCCTCTCTCGCACTCAGGTCCCGGACGTGCTGGGGCGCCGGGTCGAGGACGCCAAGGAACTCATCCGTGACGCTGGGCTCAAGCCGACGGTGAGCTATCGTGCCGATGCGGCCAGCAAAGGAACCGTGCTCGAGCAGACTCCGCCGGCCGGCTATCTGGTGGCGCGCGGTTCACGAGTGCGTCTCGTAGCCAGTCTGGGTCAGGTGCCCGCTCAGTCGGCGCTGGACCAGGTCGAAGTACCCAATCTGGTGGGAGTGCTGCGGGAAGAGGCGGCCCAGCGCTTGAGCACCTTGGGGCTTACGAGCACGTTCACGGACGAGTTCAGCAGCAACCAGACCGGTACCGTCATCAGCCAGTTCCCGACTTCGGGGCAGTTGGTGCCGCTGGGCGCCCAGGTGCTGCGGGTGGTGAGCAAGGGGTCGTCGACTACGACCTCGACGGCCTGGGGCACCGGCCTGGTGGTCGTGATCGACCCGGGGCGACAGCAGACGCCGAACATGGGCAAGGAGCCGATCGGACCCGGCTCATCCAAGAAGGCCTACAAGTGCGCGGCCGGCTACGTGGGTGTCTCATCGAAGACCCCCGAGTACAAGATCAACCTGGCGATCTCGCAGAAGCTACGTGACCTGCTGGTGACGGCCGGGGCCAAGGTGGTCATGACAAGGATCAAGGACGATATCGATCTGTCGAGCGTCGGTCGCGCGGAAGTGGCCAACAAGGTGAATGCGGACCTCTTCGTGCGTGTGTTCTGCAACGGCAGCAGCGACTCGGGCGTTGCGGGCGTCAACACCGTCTATCCGTCCAAGGACGACAAGTGGACGCATGCCGTCTACTCGCGGAGCTACGCGGCAGCCCAAGCTATCCAGACAGAGGTCGTGGCCGCGACCGGCCGGGCCAACAGGGGAACCACCGGCAAGAGCAATGTCGTCGGCTTCAACTGGTCGAAAGTGCCCTCCATCATGCTCCAGGCCGGCTATCTCTCGAATTCCGAAGAGGACGCGCTGCTGAACTCGAGCAGCTTCCAGGCGAAGGTAGCCGACGGGCTGGCGGCCGGCATTCGCAAGTATTGGGAAGCGCATAGGCAGTAGCGCCCACGCCGGGGGAAGCGATGGAGTCCGAGTTCGTCAGAATAGTGACGGAAACGATCGTCGCTGAGCGGATGGCCCGTGACGAGACGGTCCTGGTGGCGGTCTCCGGCGGCGTGGACTCCGTAGTGCTGCTCGACGTCCTGACGCGCGTGGGCGCGGACTTGGGCCTCGAGCTCCATGTGTTCCACCTTGACCACCGGCTGCGCGGCCGCGAGTCCGAGGCGGACGCCCGCTTCGTGTCCGGTCTGGCCGCGGAGCGAGGGTTGCCCTGTACCGTGGCGTCGCACGATGTCGCCAGGTATGCTCGAGAACACCGGCTCTCGCTTGAAAGCGCGGCCCGCGAGGTGCGCTATCATCTCATGGAGCGGACGGCGCGCTCGGTGGGGGCGTCCAGGGTCGCGCTGGCCCATCACGCTGATGACCAGGTGGAGACCTTCCTGATGAGGCTCATGCGGGGCACCGGCCTGGACGGTCTGCGCGGCATACCTCCGGTGCGCGATCAGTTCATCCGACCACTCATCCGCGTCTCCAAACACGATGTGATGGAGTACGCGCGTTCGTGCGGGCTTTCCTGGCGCGAGGATTCCTCGAACCAGGACACGCGGCACTTCCGCAACCTGGTGCGGCTGCGCCTCCTCCCGGCGATCGAAGAGGTCTATCCCGACTTCCGACAGGGGGTCCTGAGGACCATGGCAGTCGCCACCGAGGAGTGCGAGCACGCGGAGGCGGAAGCGGCTTGCGCTCTGGCCTTGATGGCGCTTTCCCGGCCGTGGGGGATGTCCCTGTCCGGCGACCAGTTGTCGGCTCTGCCACGGCCGGTCGCCGCGCGTGTCTTGCGACGGGCGATTCGGCAGGTGAGAGGGCATCTGGCCGATGTCGAGCGGCGGCATCTCCTGCCGGCGCTAGACGCGCTGCCCGGCGCGACCAAGTTCGTGACCGAGCTTCCGGGCGGGGTGGTGCTGGCCGGCCAATATGGCGAGGTAGGTGTGCTGACGTCTACCAGACCCGCGGGTGGGACGCACGAGGAGCTGCGGATTCCTGGGCGAACGCAGTTGCCGGCGCTGGGCGTAGCGGTGACCGTCTGGATTGCCGAGGGTCGCGCCTCGTCGACAGAGACCGTGCTACCTGGCCGGTGGCGCGCTCGTCTGACCGCCGGGGCGGTCGAGCGGCGGCTGGTCGTTCGAACAAGAAGGCCCGGCGATCGGCTGCGGTTGGGCCCGGAACGGGGCTCGAAGAAGCTACATGATATCCTGATCGACGACAAGGTCCCTGTTTGGCGGCGCGATTGGCTGCCGGTAGTCGAATCGGACGGCGATCTGGTGGCGGTGGCCGGTGTCCGCGTGAGTTCGGCCTGGGCGGCCGGTCAGTCTGACGAACGGGCCCTGGTGGTGGAGTTTGAGCCGCTCACCGAGGAGACCCTGGGCGCGGGTCGGTCGGCGGCGGGGCACCGGGCCTGCTGGGGAGGTGGGAGTCGACATGGATCTGGGGCCACAGCTCTTTTCTGAGGAGCAGCTGGCTACGCGAGTAGGAGAGCTCGCGGGGAAGATCGCAGCGGACTATGAAGGCAGACGGCCGCTCTTCGTATGCATCCTGCGCGGCGCGGTCATATTCCTGGCGGACCTATGCCGTCAGATACCGTACCCTGTCGAGATCGACTTCATGGCCGTCTCCAGCTACGGCTCCGCCACCAAGACCTCGGGCGTCGTGAGGATACTCAAAGACCTGGAGGCCGACGTGCGTGACCGCCACGTGCTGATAGTAGAGGATATCGTCGACTCGGGACTCACATTGAGCTACCTTCTCAAGAACCTTGAGAGTCGTCGTCCGGCCAGCCTGGAAGTATGTGCCCTGCTCAGCAAGGAGGGCAAGAAGCGCGTCCCCATCGAGATCAAGTACCTTGGCTTCACCATCCCAGACATCTTCGTGGTCGGCTACGGTCTCGACTGCAGCCAGGAGTACCGGAACCTGCCTTCTGTCGCCTCAGTGGACGAGAGGGAGTGCTCCGCTTAGCCACTCCGATCTGAGTGCCCCCACCTTCTTCTCGAAGGCCCGGCATTGTGTGGGTCCTGTGAATCAGTTAGCCGGGCAAAGAGGTCTATGGTACCATTCTAATGCTGCTCGGGGGCGCTGTTTGGGGCGCGCCCGGAGGCGCGCGAGCGCTTGAATCTATTGCCGAGCGGCATAGGAGAGATCCGAGTGAAGAGATTCTTCAAGAGCGCCGCGTTCTACTTCCTGATCATCCTGGTTGTGGCGTTCTTCGTGTCCAAGTATCTGAGCCAGCCGACGCCCAAGAATCCGCCTCTTTCGACTTTCCTGACCTATGTGAGGAACCAGCAGGTCAAAGTGGTTTCTATCAACGTCAAAGAGCAGCTGGTGACGGGCAAGTACGCCAACGGCGACACCTTCTACGTCGGCTACCCGAACGACTTCGACGTCTACAACGAGCTCAAGAAGCGTAACCCGGAGATAAGGGTGAGCGTGCAGCCCGTCGGCGGTCTAGACTGGGCG
>CAYWVN010000059.1:0-10145 GCA_964461725.1 uncultured Coriobacteriia bacterium
CTTCGTGTTCGACGGTGGCAAGACCGAGCCCTATACGGAGTTCGACGAACCGGCCCCCCTGAGCGTGTACGGCCGTTCGAAGCTGGCCGGCGAGCGCTTCGTGCGGGACCTGGTTCAGAAGCACTACGTGGTGCGGACCGCCTGGCTCTATGGCCTCACGGGCCGCAACTTCGTGCAGACCGTGCTCCGGCTGGCCGACGAGCGGGACCGCCTGACTATCGTGGATGATCAGGTCGGCTCGCCCACTTACAGCCGTGACCTTGCCGAGCGCATCACTATGCTGATGGAGACCGGCTGGTACGGCACCTACCACGCGACCAACAGCGGGCAATGCTCGTGGCTCGACTTTGCCCGGGCGATACTCGAGCTGGCGGGCCGGGACGACGTGACGGCCGATCCGATCAGCACCGCCGAGCTGGCCCGCCCGGCGCCGCGTCCGGCCTACTCGGTCCTCAGAAGCTACTGCCTGGAGCTCAGGGGCGTCCAGCCGATGCGGCCGTGGGACGAGGCGCTCAGGGACTACTTCGCGAGCCGCCGATGAGCATGAGAAGCGACGCGCCTGTCCTCAACCAGTCCCGGGCGGAGACAGGGATGCTGCGCAATACCCGCGAGATCCTCCGCTACAAGGAGCTCCTGGTCAATCTGACCCGCAAGGAGCTCAAGGTCAAGTACCGGAACTCCGCGCTCGGGTTCGTCTGGTCTCTCTTGAACCCCATCCTGGTGATGATCGTCTTCACGGTCGTCTTCTCGTTCATCCTGAGGTTCGATCTGGGAACACGCGGCAACTTCCCCTTCCATCTCTTAGCGGCGCTTCTGCCGTGGAACTTCTTCTCCCAGTCCGTGCAGCTGGCCTCGGGCGGCATCGTCGGCAATGCGCCTCTGGTCAGGAAGGTCTACTTTCCCCGCGCGGTGTTGCCGCTTTCGGTGATCGGCGCCAACCTGGTCGGGTTCGCCATCGAGATGGGCGTCTTCATCGTCTTCTTGACCGTCTTTGCCATCCTCGGCTACTTCCCGTACCCGTTCTATCTCTATCTCGTCTTCCTGGTCGTCCTGGTACCGGCCTTGGTCGCCTTTACCGTGGGATTGAGTCTGCTGGTCTCAGCCGTGAACGTCTTCTTCCGCGACATCGAGCATCTGATCAGCATCCTTATCCTGGTGTGGTTCTACGCGTCGCCGGTCATCTACCCGTTTGGGATGGTCGTCAAGAGCGCCGGCCAACGCGGGTTGCCATGGTTGCCGCTGGTCTACAAGTTGAACCCGATGGCGAGCCTCATCATCTGTTTCCGGGACATCTTCTACTGGACCAAGATGCCGAGTCTGACGCTGATGGCTTATGTCGTGGTCTCGGGGTTCGGGATGCTCACCATCGGCTACTGGTTGTTCACCCGATATGAGCCCGACTTCGCGGAAGAGGTGTAGCCGGTGACAGAGGCCGCCATCATCGTTTCCGACGTCTGGAAACGCTTCCGCATCTACCATGAGCGCGTCCACAGCCTGAAGGACATGATGCTCGCCACCCGCACGTCGAGCTATGACGAGCTCTGGGCCCTCCAAGGCGTCTCGTTCGAGGTGCAGCGCGGCGAGACGGTGGGGATCATCGGGGAGAACGGTTCGGGCAAGAGTACCATGCTGAAGGTAATCGCCCGCATCCTGCGGCCGCAGACAGGCCTCGTGGAGACGCGGGGGCGCGTCTCCGCGCTGATCGAGCTCGGCGCCGGGTTCCATCCGGATCTGACCGGGTCCGAGAACGTCTACTTGAACGGATCCATACTCGGCATGACGCGGGTTGAGATAGACGAGCGGTTCAGCCAGATCGTCGAGTTCTCAGGCCTGGGCGAGTTCATCGACCAACCGGTCCGCAACTACTCGTCGGGCATGTATTTGAGGCTGGGCTTCTCCGTGGCGGTCGCCGTGGACCCGGACATCCTCTTGGTCGACGAGATCCTGTCCGTCGGCGACGAGGCCTTCCAGCGTAAGTCCGCCAACCGCATCATGGAGCTCCAGAGCATGGATCGGACCATCGTTGTCGTATCCCACGATCTGAACGCCATCCGGAACGTCTGCAACAAGGCCATATGGCTCGACGACGGCAAGGTGCGGGCCATTGGCCAAACGAAACCGGTCATCGACGCCTATATCGCGGAGGTCAACCGGCAGGAGGTGGAGGCGTCGGGTGCGGCGCCGGCCGGCGCCCAGGCGGGCGATCGCCGGGGCACACTGGAGGCCCGCATAACGGGGGTCGAGTTCGTGGACACGCGGGGCCAGAAGCGCGAGCAGTTCAGCAGCGGTGAACCCCTGGTCGCCCGGATATCCTATGAGGCCGATCGGCCCATCGAGAAGCCCGTCTTCGGCGTGGGTATCCACACCAGCGAGGGTTGCCGGCTGACGAGCCCCAACACCAAGGGCTATCAGATGGACATCCCGGCCATCTCCGGCCGCGGTGTCATGGAGTACCGCGTGGACTCGCTGCCGTTATTGCCCGGCTACTATCTCTTTTCGGCGGCGCTCACGGACTACTCACTGCTCCACCCATACGATCACCAGGACAAGATGTACGGGTTCTCGGTCACGTCGGGGCCGGCGGTAGACCCGGCCGGCGCGGTGCACATCCCGTGTCAGTGGCGCTTCCTTCCGGGAGGTGGCAATGCCGTTGGCTGACCCCCGACTGCCTACTATTGCTGTCATAACGGTTAACTTCAACGGCCGCGCCCACCTTGACGATTGCCTGCAATCGCTTGAGCGGATGGACTACCCGCGCGAGCGATGGGACGTGATCATGGTCGACAACGCGTCCCGTGACGGGTCGGTGGCCCACGTCCGCGACAAGTTCCCGTGGGTGAAAGTGCTGACCAACGCTGAGAACGAGGGGTTCGCTCCGGCGGTCAACCAGGCGGTCCGCGAGACAGATGCGGAGTATCTGGCGTTCTTGAACAACGACATGCACGTCGATCGTGGCTGGCTGCGCGAGGCGGTTGCCCAGCTGGCGGGGGGTCGCACGGACACCGTCTGCGTCGCCTCGAAGATCCTGAACTGGGACGGCACCAAGATCGACTTCGTGGGAGGCTCGCTCAGTTTCTACGGACACGCCTTCCAGGAGTCGTTCGGCGCGGGGGCAGACGGCACTGACTTCGACAGTCCGCGCGAGCTGTTGTTCGCCTGCGGTGGGGCCATGGTGATCGAGCGAGCGGTCTACGAGGACCTCGGCGGCTTCGATGACGACTACTTCGCCTTCTTCGAGGACGTGGATCTTGGATGGCGCCTGTGGGTGTCGGGCTACAGCGTCATGTACGCACCCAAGTCGGTTGTCTATCACCGGCACCACGCCAGCGCGTCTCGCGTCTCCGACGCGAAGAAGCATCTGCTGTATGAGCGGAACGCTTTGTTCACCATCATCAAGAACTACGAGGATGACGTCTTGGCCAAGGTCCTGCCGGGTGCGCTGGCACTATGTGCGGAGCGCGGTCTCCTATATGGAGGTGTCGACAAGTCCAAGTACTACATCAAGATGCCGAAGGTCTTCGAAGGGGGAGTCCAGCGTGAGCACGGCGTCTCTGTCGGCCGGATGAAGGTGCTTTCGGGGCAGGTCGGCAAGGGTGTGATGGTGAAACGAAGCCTCCAGAAGGTCCTTCGGTTGGCCCGCGGCCGGCTGTTCCGGCTGCTCCGCATCGAGAGCCTGACGGAGACCGTGCTGGTCCCCAAGGTGACGCTGAGTCCCATCGTCGCTATCGACGAGGTCGTAGCGAGCCTGCCGGCACTCACCGAGAAGCGCCAGGCCATCCAGTCACGCAGGAAGCGCAGCGACGCCGAGATATTTCGTCTGTTCGGCGATGCCTTTCGGCCGAACCTGCCCACACCCGAGTTCGAGCTGGCTTTGGAGCGCACAGTCGATTTCCTGCAGATACGAGAGACGATCAGGGCCGATGAGCGGAGCCGGAATGGGCGCCGGTAGCCGCCGGGTGGTCGTCATCAGCAACGACACGATCGGCGCGGCGATGGCGGGTCCCGGCATCCGCTGCTACGAGATGTCGCGGGTCCTCGGGCGGCGGCACGACGTGACGCTGGCCGCGCCGGCCGGCCCGGGCGGCCTGTCCACCGGGGGGAGCCCCGGCGGTCAGAGTGCGACGGACGAGCCGTTCGTCGTCCGGACCTATCGAATCGGTGACGCGGCCGGCCTAGAGGTAATCGTCGACGGCGCGGATGTGATCGTGATGCAGGGCTACATCCTGCATTTCTTCCCTGGGCTTGCCCAGACTCCGGCCGCGCTGGTGGTCGACATCTACGATCCGTTCACGCTGGAGAACCTGGAGGTCCACTCGGCCAAGCCTATCGCCGAGCGCCGTGAGTTCCATTGGATGGATCACCAAGTACTGAACGACCAGCTCCGAGCAGGCGATTTCTTTCTGTGCGCCAGCGAGAAGCAGCGGGATTACTGGCTGGGCATGCTGGCGGCGATGAACCGCGTCAATCCGGACACCTATGACGCCGACGTGACGTTGCGCCGCCTCATCGATGTGGCGCCGTTCGGTCTTCCTTCGGAACCGCCGGCGAGGCGCCGGGCTTCTCTGAAAGGCGTCGTACCCGGCATCGCACCAGACGATTTCGTACTTCTCTGGGGCGGCGGGATCTACAACTGGTTCGATCCCGTGTCGCTCATCCGGGCGGTCGGCGAGGTCGCGCGTGAGCGTCCGGACGTCAAGCTCTTCATGATGGGGGTGAAGCATCCCAGCCCCCACGTCCCTGAGATGGAGATGTCGCGGCGCGCCCAGCAGGAGGCCGAACGGCTGGGTCTCTTGGGTACTCAGGTGATCTTCAACTATGGATGGGTCCCCTATGCGGAGCGCGCCGACTTCCTCTTGGAATCCGACGTCGGAGTGAGCACGCATCTAGAGCACGTCGAGACGGAGTTCTCCTTCCGCACGCGCATCCTCGACTACATGTGGGCCGGGCTGCCTGTGCTCTGCAGCAGAGGTGACTCCGTGGGTGGCCTGGTCGAGGAGCGCGGCCTGGGGCTCACCGTGGCTCCGGAGGACGTGTCCGGCCTGGTGGAGGCCATCCTCACGCTGGCCGGCGACGATGAGATGCGCGAGAGCTGCCGCCGGGCCGCCCGGGCGACAGCGGTCGAGTATACGTGGGAGCGCGTGATGGAACCTCTATCGCGCTTCTGCGATAGTCCCGTCAAGGCTCGGGACCGAGGGCGCTACGATGACATCGCCGACCGGTTGGCGGCCCGCGGGCCGTCTCCCGTGCCGCGCAGCCTGCCGCGCCGGGCGGCCGGGTATGTGAAGCGGCGTGCCCGCGGCCTGATCGACCGAGGCTAGTTGATGACAAAGGACGGTGACTTGGAGAACCGCCGCGCGACGATAGTGCCCGCAATTCGGGGCTGGTGGGGCGGCCAGAGCGCCGCATCCCGACTTGTGCTCGGGCTGATGCTGGTCTTCCTCTTGCGCGGCGTCATCTACGCCAGCGTTATCCCACCCTGGCAGTCTCCCGACGAACCACTGCACTTCGACGTGGTCAGGTACTTGGTCGAAGAGCGCCGGCTGCCCGTGTTCGGCACCGGGTTTCGTCTGTCGCATGCCCTGGCCGGGAACCTGCATCGCACGGACTTCTTCTTCCTGAAGCGCAACCTGTCCCGTTTCACCAGCCGGCCCCCGGAGCCCATCAAGAAACCGGCTCGGAAGCACCAGCATTCGCTCAACCAGCAGGCCCAGCATCCGCCGCTCTACTACCTCATCATGATCCCGATCTATCTAGTGTTCCTCAAAGGCGGGTTCATCCTGCAGATGTACTTCATGAGGTTGGCCGCGGTCGTCATGGGCGCCGCGGCGCTTCGGCTGGCGTTCGTGACCACACGGGAGGTCTTCCCCGGGCGCACAGCGCTGGAGGTTGGCGTGCCGGCGTTCATCGCTTTCCATCCGATGTTCACCTTCATTATGGCGATGGTGAACAACGACTCGCTGACCATCCTGCTGTTCTTCGCGCTCATCACGCAACTGGTCCGGGGCCTGCACACCGGTTTCACGCTCAAGCGCAGTGTGTGGGTGGGCATCACTCTGGGCCTCGGGTTGATGACCAAGGCGACCTTCGTGCCGGCGGTGCCGCTGGTCATGGTGGCCTACGCATTGGCGCTCATCAGGCAGCCGGAGGATTGGCGTCGCACGCTGGCCGGGATGGGCTTGGCGGGGGGCGGGACGGCCGTGTTGGCGGCCTGGTGGTTCATCCGCAACAAGTCCATCTACGGCACGTGGCTGCCACATCCGCGGCTGGTCAAGTTCGTGACGCACGAGTTCGAACGGCTGACCTTCCCGGGGTTCATCAAGAACACGCCCTTCCTGGGATACATGTTCACGCGGTTCTGGGCGGACTTCGGATGGCTGAATCTGCAGATCGCGCGCGGTTACTACAGACTACTCTATGTCGCGACGGCCATCGCTCTTGTGGGGTTGGCGGTCATCGTCGCGCGCCGGGTCCGCGCCGGACGCGTGGACTGGCGCGGCTTCAAGGAGCACGTAGGCGCCTTGTACGCGTTCTCCATCATCGCCATCCTGAGCGGCGTGGCCTACCGTGCCTGGAGTAGCATGCGGCGGTCCGGCGTAATGGCGAGCACTCAGGGCCGATACCTGTTCCCAGTGATGGTCGCCGTGGCCGGCTTCATGGTGCTGGGGTGGACGGGCCTCGCCGGCGGAAACAGACGCGCCGAGCGCGCGATCGTAGTCTCAATGGTTCTGGGCCTTGTCGCCCTGGATGCCATCTGCATCTTCAGGTACATCATCCCGACCTACTATCTCTGACGAAAGGGAAGGTACTTTGACGCGGCGAGACTGGTTCTGGATAGCGGTTGTGGCAGCGGCGCTGGCGGTGACGGCCGTCGTTGCCGTCGGCGCACCTGAAGTTCCCGATGTGGCCGCGCAGGAACCCACGCGTCCGGCCGGTCCAGTCTGGGGTGAAGAACGGCTGGGGCAGACGTTCCGTGTCGGTCATCCGATCGATCGGCTCGATGTCTACTTCGGCACGTTCGCGCGCGTCAACACGCACCCCGTGACCTTCCGCATCCGCCGCGGTCCCGGTGGCCGCGATCTGTTCCGCACCAGCGTCAATGCCTCCCTCATCGATGACAACCGCTACTACACGTTCCGCTTCGATCCGGCTGTCCTCGGTCCGAAGCCGGTCGGCAAGGAATACTACTTCCAGGTTGACTCTTATTCCTCGAAGCCGGGCGACGCCGTGACGGTGTGGACCAATCAGGACCCGCTGGGGTACCGAGATGGTCGGATGTACTTCCAGGGTGCGCCGGTGGCGGCGGACCTGGTGTTCAGGACGTACTACTCGGTAGGTGCCGGGTCGTATCTGGGGTTGTTGCTCAGGCGTCTACCGATCGACAAGCCCGCCTTCGCGACGCCGGCCTTCTTTGCGGTGCTGTTCACAGTCTACTTCGTGGCGGCCGGTGCTTTCGCGGTGTTCGCGGCCAAGCGTATCTAAGTCCGGGGAGAGGGACTATGGATGGATGAGTCGCTTGAGTTCTACCTACTAGTCAAGAAGATAACGCGCGACCGGGGACTGTCGCTGGCGCAGTACAAGGACGCCTACATCAAGCGGCGCCTCCAGGCGCGCATGCGCGCCGCCCACATCGACGGCTACACGGCCTACAGCAAACTCCTGAACAGCGACCCTGACGAGTACCGGAAGCTCTTGGATGCTCTCACCATCAACGTCACCCGATTCTTCCGGGACCGCGCCGTCTACGAGATTCTGCAGAAGCAGGTCATCCCGGATCTCCTGACCTCCAAGCGGGAGCGTCGGCAGAGCATGCTCAGGGTGTGGAGCGCAGGGTGCTCCACCGGAGAGGAGCCGTACTCCATCGGCATGCTGCTTTGCGAGGCACTGGGCTTCCGAATGAGGAGCTATATCGTTTCGGTGCTGGCGACCGACTATGATCAGAACGTGCTGGCCTTCGCCAAGAAGGGGGAGTATGAGGCGGCTGCCTTGGAGAGGGTGCCAAAGGTGTTGGTAGAGCGGTACTTCAAGGATGGGGACACGTACCGTGTCCGGGATGATCTGCGGGCGATAATTAAGTTTAAGCAGGCAGACCTCTTTGCCGATATAGGTGCTCGATACATGGACGTGGTGTTCTGCCGCAACGTGATGATCTACTTTACGAGGCAGCAACAGGAGCGTCTGTTCGAGATCTTCCATGAGGCACTGAACGAGGGCGGCTACCTTATCATCGGTAAGACTGAGACGATACCGGCAACCGTCCAAAAGAAGTTCGTGATCGTGAACGGGCGGGAGCGCATCTTCCGCAAGGCATAAGGGGGGGCCATTCGTCGCAGGGTAGTCGGGCGCACGTCGCGTGAGCCTATTCGTCGCAGAAGGGGGAGCGGTAATGGAGGGCGATACTCGGAAAGTCAAGTTCTACCAGAGCCTTGGTCCCAAGTTCTTCATCCTGACGTGTGCCACGATCGGACCGGCGGTGGCCCTGGCGTTGGTCTGGGTGCTGCTGGGCGCGTTACCCTACCTCAAGCCCGGAGCCTACATCCCGACCATGATCTTCTACGCTTCGCTTAAGCTTACCGTGGCCGGTCTGCTGATCGGGAGCCCGTTGTGGCTGATTGTCTTCTACCGGGAGATCCTGACGCCGCTGCAGGAGCTCGGCAACACCATGATGCATGTCGGCGAGGGGGATCTCACTGTGAAGGTCGCCATGAGCCGGACGGATGAGATCGGTCGCCTGGCCGCCCAGCTCTCCCGGGTGACCGGCAACCTCCGCGATATCGTCTCAGAGGTACGCAACTCGGCGGAGACGGTGGCTGCCTCATCGGAGCAGCTGTCCGCATCGTCGGACGAGGTGAAATCCTCGACCCAGCAGATTACCAGCACCATCCAGGACCTGGCCAAGGGCTCAGAGATACAGGCTCAGAAGGTGGAGGAGACCTCCGAGTCCATGAAGATGGTTTCCGGTTCGCTCAAGGGAGCAGCGAGCCAGGCGAAGTCGGCCGCGTCGACGTCGGTGCAGGCCTCCGAGATTGCCCAGGTGGGCGAGGAAGCGGCGCGCGAAGCCATCAGCAAGATGACGGAGGTGGAGGATGTCATCTCCAAGTCCGCTCTGGCCGTGGGGTCTCTGGGAGAGCGCTCGCAGGAAATCGGCAACATCGTGGGCGTCATCACCGGTATCGCCGACCAGACCAACCTGCTCGCTCTGAACGCGGCCATCGAGGCGGCACGAGCCGGCGAGTACGGGCGTGGGTTCGCGGTGGTCGCGGAAGAGGTCCGCAAGCTGGCTGAGGGCTCGGCCAAGGCGGCCGAGCAGATCGCCGAGCTCATCCGCGAAGTCCAGACGGAGACCGACCAGGCCGTGACCTCCATGCAGACCGGGACCCAAGAGGTCACGGCGGGCACGGAGGTCGTCAACAAGGCCGGCGAGGCCCTGGGCGAGATCATCGGTGTCGTGCAGGAGACCGCCCGTCTCGCCCAGGAGATCGCCTCCGGCATGCAGGAGCAGGTAGCCAGTTCAGAGCAGGTCGACAAGGCGATGACGGATATCGCCGCGGTGGCCGAGCAGAGCGCCGCCGGCACCGAGGAGGTTGCCGCGGCAACGGAGGAGCAGACGGCCTCGATGGAGGAGATATCCACCTCGGCGCGCGAGCTCGCCGAGATGGCCCAGCGTCTGGACGAGATGGTCCGCAAGTTCAAGGTCTAGCCTGGACCAACACCGAGTGGTGGTGTGAAGAGCGGGGGGAGCTAGAATGATGTCGGCGCAGACGACCTCGGAGACAGATGCGGCCAACGTGGCCGATATGCAGGTGGTGGTGTTTCGCTTGGGGAGCGAAGAGTACGCCGTCGACATTGCCGTCGTCCGCGAAATCGTCAAGGCGGTCGACGTGACGCCCGTCCCACGGGCACCGGAGTGGGTCGACGGGGTCATCAACCTGCGGGGCAAGATAGTCCCGGTAGTGGACCTGCGCCGCAAGTTCGGCTTGCCTGATCCGGAACCGGAGTCCGGCGGGCTGGTCATGATCGTCGAGGTCGAGCGGCAGCTGATGAGCGTCCGGGTCGACGCGGCCACGGAGGTTCTGACGATATCTGAAGAGCAGGTCGAACCTGCGCCTGACGTTATGCGGGGCGGTGGACGCAGCGATCACCTGATA
>CAYWVN010000060.1:0-9796 GCA_964461725.1 uncultured Coriobacteriia bacterium
CTACGATGATGTCAACCGCCTCTCCAGCCAGGTCGCAGCCGAGTTCGGATGGGCCTTCGTGAACATCACCCTCCGGCCCTACTACGCGGAGGGCTCCAAGACATTGGGCTTCGAGGTGGCCGAACAACTGGGCTGGCAGGCCCCGGACCACATAGTCGTCCCGGTGGCTTCCGGCTCACTACTCACCAAGGTCCACAAAGCGCTGAAGGAGCTGCACAAGGTGGGGCTGGTCGACGCGCCGCAGACCCGCGTCTCAGGCGCGCAGGCCCACGGGTGCTCGCCCGTCGCCAAGGCCTTCAAAGCAGGTACCTTTGACGTCCGGCCGGAAAAGCCGGACACCATCGCCAAGTCGCTGGCCATCGGGAACCCCGCCGACGGGTACTACGCTCTGAGATCGGTCACCGAGACGGGTGGTTCTGTCGAAGACGTCACGGACGCCGAGATCGCCGAGGGCGTGCGGCTGCTCGCCCGCACCGAGGGCATCTTCGCTGAGACCGCCGGCGGCGTGACCGTCGCCGTGCTGGCCAAGCTGGCGACTTCCGGGCGTGCCCGCCGGGATGAGACGACGGTCGCGCTGATCACCGGCACCGGCCTTAAGACGGTCGAAGCGGTGGAAGAGACCTGCGGCCTGAGCGCGCACATCCCGGCCAGTCTCGACGCGTTCAAGGCAATAGCGCGCCGGGAGCCGCGCGAGCAGCCTGTCACGGTTCGCTAGAGACTACGAGAAAGGAGAATGACATGGTGGCAAGAGTGCTGATTCCCACGGTGCTTCAGACCCTGACGAGCGGACAGACCCAGGTGGAGGTCGACGGGGCGACTGTCGCCGAAGTCCTTTTGGCTCTGGACAGGGCCTATCCCGGCATCGCCGAACGGCTGCTGGACGAAAACCGCGCGCTGCGGCGATTCGTCAACATCTACGTAGGCGAGGAGGATATCCGCTTCCACGAGGGACTGGACACGACAGTGCCTGAAGGCACCGACGTGTCGATAATCCCGGCCGTCGCGGGCGGTTGACCCGGCACGATAAGCGCCCGGCGGCGAGACTCCAGAGTAGGCGCGTCACCTTGACAAAGGCCCCGCTGGTCCCTATAGTAACAGTATTCCTATCGGAAAGGTAGACAACCATGACCGAGGCGGCATCCCCGCAGGTCCTGAACATAGATGAGCTGAAGTCCGGGGGCCTGTTGGCCCAGAAACAGGGCAACCTCTTCGCCGTGCGGCTGCGCGTCGTCGTCGGCAACATCAGCACGGCGCAGCTAAGGCGCGTGGCTGAGCTCGCAGACCGCTACGGGCGCGGCGAGGTCCACCTCACCGTTCGTCAGGGGATTGAGATCCCCTACGTCCCCTTCGAAGACATCGCTGCCGTCAAGAAGGGCCTCGAGGAAGTCGGGCTCACTCTGGGTGCCTGCGGTCCTCGCGTGAGGGTCGTGACGGCGTGCCAGGGGACCCGCTTGTGCCGGCAATCCGTCGGTGACGCGCCGGCCCTGGCCACCAAGCTGGACGAACGCTACTACGGACAATCCGACCTCCCCCACAAGGTCAAGATCGCGGTCACCGGCTGCGTGAACTCATGTGCCAAACCGCAGGAGAACGACATCGGCTTCACGGCTGTCGTTGAGCCCACCCTCGACGAGTCGGAGGGGCGCGACTGCATGGGCTGCGGACTCTGCGCGGACATCTGCCCCTCCGGCGCGATCACGCTGGTCGACGACAAGCCCGTGATCGACCTCGAGAAGTGCCGGAACGACGGCAAATGCATCCACGTCTGCCCATCGGAGTCGTTGCAGCCCGCCCGCCAGGGCTGGGACGTGTGCGTCGGAGGCAAGTTCGGCGCGCATCCGCGGCTGGGCGAGCTCCTGACCTGCTTCGTGGACGAGCAGGAGGCGGTCGACCTTACCGGCCGGATCATCGAGGCCTATCGCCGCCTTGGCAACAAGCGCGAGCGGCTGGGGGAGCTGATCGACCGGGTCGGCCTGGACGCCTTTCGAAAAGAGGTGGGCTGATGGCTGCCACCGCCCAGACACTGGACCTACGCGGGGTCGTCTGCCCGATGAACTATGTAAGGGCCAAGCTCAAGCTCGAGCAGCTCGCCGACGGGGAGGTACTGGAGCTCATCCTTGACGAGGGGGAGCCGATCCAGAACGTTCCGAGAAGCGCCCGCGACGAAGGGCACAAGGTCGAGCTGGTGGAGCGCCGGGGCAGCAGCTATCTCGTCGTCATCCGGAAGAACGCTGGATCAAAACAGGGGACGACCGCTTAGGCGACCGGAGGAACCGTATGACTGACAAAGCCAAGAGTGCCGACATCGTCGCCGCGTCACTGCAGACGCTCGACAAGGCGGACGCACAAGAAGTCCTAGCGTGGGCCCTGGAGGAGTTCGGCGATCGGGTGGCATTGGCGTCGAGCTTCGGCGCTGAAGACATGGTCATCACCGACATGCTCTTCAAGCTCAGCCCCAGTGCACGCATCTTCACCTTGGACACCGGCCGGCTCCACCAGGAGACCTACGAGCTCATCGACAGCACGAGGGATAAATACGGCGCCCGTATCGAGGTTTTCTTCCCCAAGACGGAGGCGGTCGAGGAGCTGGAGACCCAATACGGACCGAACCTCTTCTACCAGAGCGTCGAACTGCGCAAGGCCTGCTGCCGGGTTCGCAAGCTCGAGCCGCTCGGCCGGGCCCTGGGCGCATTGGACGCCTGGATCTGTGGCCTGCGGAGGGAACAATCCGTGACTCGGACGGCCGTCGGCAAAGCCGAGATAGACGAGTCGCACGGCGGAATCGTCAAGGTGAACCCGTTGGCCGATTGGAGCGAGGCCGACGTCTGGGAGTACATCCGAGCCAACGACGTACCCTACAGCGCCCTCCACGACCAGGGCTTTCCCAGCATCGGCTGCGCGCCATGCACGCGGGCGGTGCAGCCCGGCGAAGACGTACGGGCCGGTCGCTGGTGGTGGGAGTCGCCGGAGCAGAAGGAGTGCGGTCTCCATGCCGCTCGCGGGTAGCACGATTCGACAGAGCACCGCTCGGCCCAATCTCAGTGCACCCCACGGCGGACGGCTGATATCCCGGCTCATTGGCGGCGAAGAGGCCGAGGCGCTGCGCCGCGAGGCGGCCGGGCTGCCGCGGTTGGACTTGGATCCGGTGGCTGTCTGCGACCTGGAGACGATCGCCATCGGCGCTTTCAGTCCGCTGACCGGCTTCATGGGTGAAGCGGACTACCTGTCGGTCATCGCCGACAAACACCTCGAGTCGGGACTTCCGTGGACCATCCCGATCACCTTGAACCTGCAAGAAACGGGGCGGGTCCGACCCTCGCCCGGCGCGCGCGTAGCCCTGGGGGCGCCCGGCGAGCCTGTTTCAGCCGTGTTGGACGTCAGCGAGATCTACACTCGGGACGCCGAGCGAGAGGCCGAGCTGGTCTTCGGCACGGCCGACAGGCATCATCCCGGCGCTGCCCGCGTGCTGGATGCCGGCCCGACCGCAGTGGCCGGCCTGGTCACCGTCTTCGCCCGGCCGGTAACCGAGTTCGGGCACTACCGGCTGGACCCGGCAGAGACGCGACTCGCCTTTGCCGAGCGGGACTGGCGGACGGTCGTCGGTTTCCAGACCAGGAACCCCGTCCACCGCGCCCACGAGTACATCCAGAAATCTGCCCTGGAGATCGTGGACGGGCTGTTGCTGCATCCGTTGGTCGGCGAGACCAAGAGCGATGATATCCCCGCCAAGATCAGGATGCGCTGCTACGAGGTCCTCCTTGACGAGTACTACCCCAAGAATCGAGTGCTCTTGGCCATCCTGCCGGCGGCCATGAGATACGCGGGGCCACGGGAAGCGGTCCTGCACGCCATCGTCCGCAAGAACTACGGTTGCACCCATTTCATCGTTGGCCGCGACCACGCGGGCGTCGGCGACTACTACGGCTCGTTCGACGCGCACTACATCTTCGACGAGTTCGCGCCCGACGAGCTTGGCATCGTGCCGCTGTTCTTCGACCACACCTTCTACTGCCGCCGCTGTAGCGGCATGGCCTCGTACAAGACGTGTCCCCATGCCGCGGACCAGCACGTGGTGCTGAGCGGGACCAAGGTCCGCCAGCTCCTTGGGCAAGGCAGGGGACTTCCGGCTGAGTTCTCTCGGCCGGAGGTGGCCAAGGTACTGGAGGGATGGGTGGAAAAGGAGGCGACGGGTGGCGACAAGGACGAGCCCTGAGGCGGGACGCAGGTACGTGACGACGCCCAGCAGAGGCAACGCGGCGAGGTCTGGCCCCGGCAAGCCGGCGACGTCCGGCGGACCGACAGGCCTATCTAGATCCAAGAGACCGACGGGTCTGCCGGGACGCCCCGGGTGGATGTCGGCCGCGCTGGCCGTCGTGCTCATGCTGGGCGTCATAATCGCCGGTTGCGCCCGCAGCCAAAGCAAGGCGGGCCCCAAGGTCATGCGCGTCGGGTACTTCCCCAATATCACCCACTCGCAGGCGGTCATCGGAGTGGCCCGGGGCGATTTCGCCAAGTCCCTGGGTTCCCGGGTGCGGCTGGAGCCCACGGTGTTCAACGGCGGACCCTCGGTCATCGAGGCCCTTTTCGCCGGCCGGCTTGACCTCGCCTACATCGGGCCCAACCCCGCCATCAACGGCTACATCAAGTCAGACGGCCGGGCATTGCGAGTCGTCGCGGGGGCGACCAGCGGCGGCGCCGTCCTTGTCGCCCGCAAAGACAGCAACATTCGCCGTCCGGAGAACCTGGCGGGTAAGAAGCTGGCCACCCCGCAACTTGGCAACACGCAGGACGTGGCCCTCCGCTACTACATCAGGCAATCCGGATTGAAGACCACGGAGCAGGGCGGCTCGGTCGAGGTCCTCCCCCAGGAGAACCCGGACATACTCACCTCTTTCCTGAGCCGGCGCATCGATGGCGCCTGGGTGCCTGAGCCTTGGGGAGCACGGCTGGTTCGCGAAGGAAACGGCAGAGTATTGCTCGACGAGCGTGACCTGTGGCCCGGCGGGCGGTTCACCACAGCAGTCGTCATCGCCCGCACTGATTTCCTGAAAGAGAACCCCGAGCTGGTCCGCAAGTGGCTTAGGACCCACATAGAGCTCACCCAGTGGATCACAGACAACCCCGAGCGGGCCAAGCAGCTCGTCAACCAGGGCATCAAGAAACTCACGGACAAAGACCTGCCCGGCCCGGTACTGGACGATGCGTTCTCCCGGCTGGAAGTGACCTACGATCCGCTGCCCAAGACCATTCTCACGGCGGCCGACCATGCTTTCGAGCTTGGCTTCCTAGGCAACACCAAGCCCGATCTCAAGAGCCTGGTCGATGTCGACCCGTTGAACGAAGTCCTGAAGGATCTCGGTCGCCCCGCAATCGAGGTGGAGGTCAACTAGTGGCGACGATTCACACGGGCTCCGTCGGCAAGACGGTGCAGCCCTCCCAACCGGCGGACTCGGAACAGGCTCGCGACGTCGTTCGCGTAGTCCCGGAGGTCCTGCCGGTGCCCTCGGAGAAGGCTCCTGGGCCGCACCCGGCTGAGGGACCCTCTGCTGAGCCCGCGCGTCCGAAGGTGTCTATCCGGGGCGTCAATATCTCCTTCGCCGGGACGAGCGGCATCGTCCAGGCTCTCGCAGACGTGAATCTGGAGATAGACGAGGGCGAGTTCGTCTGCCTGATCGGACCCTCGGGTTGCGGGAAGTCGACGCTCCTCCAGGCCGTGGCCGGCCTCCAGCCGGTTGACTCCGGAACGATAGCCATCGACGGCACGCCGGTGCCTCAGCCCAGCCCGGACCGGGTGATGATGTTCCAGGAACCCGCCCTGTTCCCCTGGCTCACGGTCCAGAAGAACGTGGAGTTCGGCCTCAAGATGGCCGGGCTCACCAAGCCGGAACGGCATGCCCGCGCCTGCCGCTACATCAGGATGGTGCATCTCACCAAGTTCTGCCATTCGTACCCGCACGAGCTGTCCGGCGGAATGAAGCAGCGGGCGGCGCTGGCCAGGGCGCTGGCGCTAGACCCCGATCTGCTGCTGATGGATGAGCCCTTCGCGTCGCTGGATGCGCAGACACGCGACATCCTGCACCAGGAGCTCCAGGGCATCTGGCAGCAGACGGGCAAGACCATCATCTTCGTGACGCACAACGTCTGGGAGGCGGTCTGCCTGGGCGACCGCGTGGCCGTCATCTCGGCCCGGCCCGGTCACGTAAAGAGGGTATTCGATGTGAACCTTCCGCGGCCGCGTGACATCGGCAGCGTGGAGGTATTGGAGACGAGCAACCTGATAATGGGAGAGCTCAAGATCGAGGTGGACAAGGTTGTCAAAGAAGAACTGGACGAGCAGTGGCGTCCTCCAAAAGGCCGCTTTCTACGTCCTCCTGGTTTCGATATGGGAAGCGGTATCTAGGGCCGGTTTCTGGCCGGAGTACCTTTTCCCCACGCCGGTGGGCGTGCTTACCGCCCTGTTCAATGGCTTCGCCGGCGGCACGTTCGCCGGCGGGCTCTCGCTGAGCCTGCGTCGCATCCTGGGGGGATACGCCATCTCGCTGGTGGCGGGCACCGCCCTGGGCCTGGCCCTGGGGCGCATCAAGCCGCTCGACGAGACCGTGGGATCGCTCGTACTGGGCCTTCAGACGTTGCCCAGCATCTGCTGGCTACCGCTGGCTGTTCTGTGGTTCGGCCTGAGTGAGGCCTCGATCGGGTTCGTGGTCATTATGGGCGCCGTCTTGTCGATCACCATCTCGACGCGCTCCGGCGTCCGGAACGTCCCGCCGCTTCTACTGCGGGCGTCGAAGACCTTAGGCGCCCGGGGCTGGCGCGTCTACACCGACGTGGTCCTGCCGGCCGCCTTCCCGGAGATCATCTCCGGGATGAAGCTCGGCTGGTCGTTCGCCTGGCGATCGCTCATGGCCGGCGAGCTGCTCTTCGTCAGCCTGGGTCTGGGCCACCTGCTGCAGATAGGACGCGAGCTGAACGACATGAACCAGGTCGTCGCCGTCATGGCGGTAATCATAGCCGTCGGGCTGGTGATGGACCTGCTCGTCTTTGCGAACTTGGAGAAGAAGGTGAGGCTGAAGTGGGGACTGGCCGCGGCGTAGACACGCTGACGCTGTCTCCGAGCGTTTTCGAGAGGCTCCTCGAGGACTGCCGGTCGCGCGCCCCCAAGGAGGCCTGCGGCGTGCTGACCGGCCGAGACGGCCATGCTCAGACGATAGTGCCGCTCTCCAACACCGACGACAGCGCCCGCACATACCTCGCCGGGCCGCGCGAACTGTTCAAGGCCCTCCGGGATGCCCGCCGCGAGGACCGGCAGCTGGTCGCGATCTATCATTCTCACCCGGCCACCCGGGCTTGGCCCTCGCCGACCGACGTCGAGCAGGCCTACTACCCGGAGGCCTTCTACCTGGTCGTCTCACTGGCCGATCCGGCCGGCGCAGAGGTACGCGCCTTCAGGATTCGAGACGGCCGGGTGACCCAAGCGACCGTGAAGGAGGCAGGCTCTCCACGGGCCGAAGAGGAAGCGTCATGACGGACCTGAACGAAGAGCAGATTGATCGATATAGTCGCCACATACTGCTACCCGAGGTCGGCGGTGTGGGCCAGCAGAAGCTCCTCGACGCCAAGATACTCGTGCTGGGCGCGGGCGGGCTGGGCTCACCGGCTGCCCTCTATCTGGCCGCGGCCGGCGTCGGCACGATCGGCCTGGTCGACAGCGACCAGGTCGAGCTGTCCAATCTGCAACGCCAGATACTTCATACCACCGACGATATCGGCCGGCCGAAGGTAGAGTCCGCACAGGAGAAGCTGCGCGCGTTGAACCCTGACCTCCGCATCGACAGACACAACTTGCGACTGGCCGCGGACAACGCGAGCGAGCTGATAGCCGGCTACGACGTTGTGGTCGACGGAACGGACAACTTCTCGACCCGTTTTCTGGTCAATGACACGTGCGTGCTGGACGACAAGCCGCTGGTACACGCGGCGATACTAAGATTCGAAGGCCAGCTGACCACGATTCTGCCGCACACCGGGCCGTGCTACCGCTGCGTCTTCCGGGAGCCGCCGCCCCCGGGCCTGGTGCCCAGTTGCGGCCAGGCCGGCATCTTCGGAGCCGTTGCCGGTACCGTCGGAGCGCTCCAGGCCACCGAGGCCTTGAAGCTCATTCTGGGCATCGGCCAACCTCTCGTCGGACGGCTACTGGTCTACGACGCCCTGGGTGCCACGTTCCGCACCGTCAAGGTCCGGCGCGACCCCGCGTGCCCGATCTGCGGGGAGAACCCCACCATAACGACGCTCACCGACTGGGCCGAGACCTGCGCAGCTTCACCTGGGCCCGAACCGGAGGTGGCGCGATGAGGCAGTCCGCCACGCGCGCAACATCAGCGCCGGTCGGCCGCAACGGAAGATCTCTGGCCAACATCTTGGAAACCATCGGCGGGACGCCCTTAGTCGAGCTCACCCACATAGAGCTGCCGCAGGATGTCCACCTGTACGCCAAGTTGGAAGGCTTCAATCCGTCGGGCAGCCTCAAGGACCGCATCGCCAAGTACATGATCGAGACTGCCGAGCGACGCGGTGAGCTGGCTCCCGGCGCAACCATCCTGGAGGCGACCAGCGGCAACACCGGCATCTCGCTGGCCATGTTCGCCCGGCTCAAGGGGTACAACCTGGTGGCCGTCATCCCGGAGGACGTCAGCCCAGAGCGAATCGAGCTCTTGAGGTCCTACGGAGCTGAAGTTGTGCTTTCCGACGCGCAGCAGGGCACCAACGGAGCCATCAGGCAGGCCAAGGAGATGGCCCAGCAGGCCCAGGCGGGCCGGTACTGGCTGCCCGACCAGTACAGCAACCAAGCCAACGTGCAGGCCCACTACGAGACCACCGGGGCCGAGATAGCGCAGGTCCTGTTCGACGTAGACGTATTGGTGGCCGGGCTGGGGACCGGCGGCACGCTGATGGGAGTGGGCCGGCGCCTGCGCGAAACGAACCCCGGCCTGCGCGTCGTGGCCGTGCAACCTTACCCCGGCGGCGGAATCCAGGGACTGCGCAGTCTGGCCGACGGCTTCGTGCCATCCATCGTCGACCTTTCACTGCTGGATGAGAGCCGCATCGTAGCCGATCTGGATGCCTTCCGCGGTACGCAGGAACTGCTGGCGGCCGAGGGGGTCTTCGGTGGTATCTCCTCTGGTGCGGTGCTCGCGGTGGCCAAAGCCATCGCCGGATCGATGAAACGGGGGAACATCGTCGCCGTCATGGCCGACAGCGGCTGGAAGTACTTGAGCAGCGGGCTCTGGACCGCAAATCCGGAGGAGGTTCGCACACGGCTGACCGGACCGCTGTGGTAGCGCACGGGGCGGCCCGACCGGCGTTTTGAGATAGACGAGGCGTTTGAGATAGAGCGTCGTAGAGGGCTAAGTGAGGAGAGATCAGTGGATGGAACCGACACCAAGACAGTCGCAGTGACCGTGAACGGAGAGCAGGCGCTGCTGCCGGCCGGGACCACCGTCAGGCAACTTCTGGAGGACAGGCAGCTGAGACCTGAGATCGTGGCAGTCGAACTGAACAGCGCCCTGCTCAGGCCGGAAGACTACTCGGACACGAGCCTAGCGGACGGCGATGAGGTCGACTACCTCTTCTATATGGCCGGCGGCGCTACCTCGGACGCGACCGTAGCAGCGTTGTCAGGCTCCGGGGATTGGGCAAGTACCGCGGCGTCCTTCGCTTGTACTCCAGATACTGGACGCCGAACCGCTCGGCCAGCTCCTTCTCCTCGCGGCGGCACTGCACGTACGTGATGAACAACCAC
>CAYWVN010000061.1:0-9565 GCA_964461725.1 uncultured Coriobacteriia bacterium
CTTCGGGCGGCGGTTGGGCGAGGGCGTGGGCAGGGCCGACTCGTCGGGGATCACGAGGGGGCAGATGGTCGGCCCCTTTCAGAGCATCCCCTGGATTCTGACCGCCGTCCTGGGTGGCATCGCCGCGATTTCGCTCCTCGTGGGGGGCATCGGCATCATGAACATCATGCTGGTCTCCGTGATCGAGCGCACCCGCGAAATCGGCATCCGCAAGGCGGTAGGGGCGCGGCGAGTCGACATCATGACCCAGTTCATCATCGAGTCGGTGGTGCTCTCGCTGACCGGCGGCTTGGCCGGCATACTGCTGGGGTTCGTGGTGTCCGAGGCGATCAACCGGGCGACCACCAGCCTGCCGAGCTCGATCACCCCTTGGTCGGTGGCGCTGGCGTTCTTCTTCTCGGCCGGAGTGGGGATCTTCTTCGGGGTCTATCCGGCCTGGAAGGCGTCCCGGCTCAACCCTATCGATGCTCTGAGGTACGAGTAGCAGAACGTGGCGACGACCCCCCAGCGGGCGCTAGGAGCCGACGAAGTCCTCCGGCTCCACGTGATTCAGGAACTCCCGGAAGCGCTCGACTTCCTCGTCCTGCCCGTCCTCGTTCACTATCGAGGCGCGCTCCATGACGGTCTCGGCGGCGAAGATGGGGACCTTGGTGCGCACGGCCAGTGCGATTGCGTCGCTCGGCCGGGAGTCGATGTAGAAGTCCGAGTTCTCGCACACCATGTGGATCTGGGCGTAGAATGTGCCGTCCTTGAGGTCGTTGATGACGATGCGGGTGATGGACGCCTTGAGCTGTTCGATGATGGACCTCAAGAGGTCGTGAGTCAGCGGCCGCGAGGGCTTGACGCCCTGGATCTCCATCAAGATGGCTGTCGCCTCGAATTGCCCGATCCAAATGGGGAGGAATCGACGCGATCCGGAGTCCTTGAGGACTATCACGGGCTGGTTGGTCATGACGTCGAGGTTGACGCCGTGGACTTCCATCTCCAGCACTACGTATCACCGGCCTTGCTTAGGCTATCGGCTTTGAGCATAGCACGGCCGAATCGCTTTAGGAATGCGGCGTTGCCGCCGATACGGAACACATAGGCTGTCAACGAAGGGTGGCGCGTCTGTGACGCAAGCCCGGCAGTCAACATAGCGTGATGATTTGACGACAAAGGCAAACCTCGTGCGAGCGGGGGACGCAAAGCCACGGGCCCCATGTGGGCAGCCGGGCTACCGCAGATGGGACGAGTATGATGGGCGCCATGCCTGGCAGCGGCCCCTCCGGCGGAGAACGTCGGAGGGGCCTTTGCTCTTCTGAAGGTCCCGCCGCGGAGATGTGTAGCACAGGAGTGAGACAGTAATGGAAGTCCGCGCGGGCCGGGCCGAGCACCCGGCCATGAACGGTACCAGCAGAGCCCGTCTTGCATGGTCACTGGCTGTAGCACTTGTCGCAGCACTGGTCCTGCCGGCCCTGGCTCGTCCGGCCCACGCCGCTTCCTGGCCGATGTTCCGAGGCGACCTGCAGCGGCTCGCCTCGGAGACGGCCACCTCGATGACCGCCCCCCTGGAACTCAGGTGGACCGCGATGACCGGCGGGCAGATCGCCGGCTCACCCGTCGTCGTGGCCGGCGTCGTATATGTAGGCTCCGTGGACGGCAACGTCTACGCCATCAACCTATCGACCGGCAAGACCGTCTGGTCGCGCGATGCCGGGGCGCCCGTGCTGGGCTCCCCGGCCGTGGTCGGTGGGGTGGTGTACGTAGGCACCTCGCAGACGGTGGGCCTGCTCGGACTGGGATCCGGGCATATCTATGCGCTTCGTGCGGGTACGGGTTCCGTCAAGTGGTCGAGGGCGATAGGCGCCAACGTGTGGTCGTCGCCGGCCGTCGCGAACGGCGTAGTCTACATCGGCTCCAACGATAGCCGGCTGCGCGCCCTGTCGGCGGAGACGGGCGCGACTCTCTGGTCCTATCTAGCCGGCGATAACGTCATATCGTCGCCGGCCGTCTCGGGCGGCCGCGTCTATGTCGGGTCTGCGGACCACAAGGTGCGGGCGCTCGATGCTTCGACGGGGGCGCTCGTCTGGACGGCGGAGACCAGCGACAATGTCCGCTCCACGCCGGCCGTCTCGGGCGGCCGCGTCTATGTGGGCTCGGCGGACTTCGATCTCTACGCTCTGGATGCCGCCACAGGAGGCGTCGGTTGGCGCCTTCACACGCACCACCCGGTGCTATCATCGCCCGCGGTAGACGGCGATACGGTCTACTTCGGCTCGAATGACAGCCGGATCTATGCGGCCGACGCGTCCACCGGGACGCGCAAGTGGTCCTACCTCACCGGCGGCGCGGTCCACTCCAGCCCCGCGGTGGCGAACGGTACGGTCTACTTCGGTTCGGACGATGGCGTCTTCCGGGCGGTCGGCGCGGCCGACGGGAACTTGATCTGGAGCTACGATGCCGGGGCGGGCAACGATGTCGTCTCGTCCCCGGCCATCGCCGGGAACATAGTGATCGTCGGCTCCAACGACGGGACCCTCTACGCCTTCATCGACCGCACGCCGGCCTTGAGCGCTCTAGTGGTGGCGCCCGGCGCAATCTCTCCCAATGGCGACGGCGTGAAGGACACGGCAAGAGCCGGCTTCCGCCTGGAGCAGGCGTCCCGGGTGGACGTAGAAGTGGTTGACGGCGCCGGCACGGTGGTGGCCGCGCCGGTCGCCGGGACGACCCTCCCGGCCGGTAGCAACAGCGTGCTTTGGGACGGAAAGGACGCGGGCGGGGCGCCGGCCACCGAAGGCACCTATCGCGTAGTCGTGCGCGTCTTGCAGGCAGGCGGCGCCAGGGGGCAGGCGTCCGTGCCGGTTCGCGTCGACCTCACAGCGCCGACGGCCGGCAGCCTGCGCGCCCGGCCCAACCCGTTCTATCCGGGTCGGCCAGGTTCGATCGGCCGGGCGTCGATCCGCTTCACGCTGAGCGAGGCGTGTTCAGTCACGCTGAAGATCTACAACTCGGCCGGCCGATTCGTCCGCACCATCCGGGCGTCCAAGCCGGCCGGAATCGCCACAATCGTCTGGACGGGCAAGGACTCGCGCGGCCGGTACGTTCCCTCAGGGCGCTATCGGCTCAAGCTGTACGCGACCGACGCCGCTTGGAACCGGGCTACCGCGTATCCGGTGGGCGGTAGCGTCCGCGCGCGCCGACCCTAGGAGGCTGAACCCGATGATGGAGCGTTCGATCAGAGGCCACACGGTGCTGACATCCGTTCTTCTGGGGCTCTATCTGATGACGTCATCCGCTTTCGCCTATGGCACAGCGACCGGTCTGCTGGAATCAGGATTCAAGCAAGATACCGCCACTACGAAGCGGCCTGCCCGCGTCGTAGTGCGCAAGACTTCCGGCGGGGAGGAGGTGCGGGCGCCGGCCCGCAACGCGACGCGCCCCAGCACGCGTCGACCCAAGCACCACCACCAGCGCAGCGCGCACACTCCGGGCAGAAGTGGGCAAGCGCCGGCGCCCGCGGTCTCCCTCCCGCCGGACTCCGAACTGCTGTCGGTGTGTCGCTCCTACGCGATGGCCGCCGAGCGGCAGGACTATGCGACCATGCGGTCGCTGTCCACGGGCGCGGCGCGCGGACAAACCGAGGCCTATGTGGGCGGCATCCGCCGCGCCTACGCGAAGTACGCGGGCGTCCGGGTGTCGTTGCTCGGCTACTCGAGCCGGGTGGTGGCCAAGAGCGCGGCCGGGGGTCGTGTCGTGATGAGGGCCCAGTTGCGCTACAGTGTCGTCGTGTCGGGCGTCCGGGTCAGCCGGACGGTCAGCCGGTCGATCTCGGCCTCGCTGGCAAGGGATGGCGGCCGCTGGCGCATCGCCTCGGTAAGCGGTCTGTAGGCGTCCGTGCTCTCGACGCGTCCATTGCCAACACCCTACCCGGCTAGTAGAATCGTCTTGCCTTCGGGGCCGGCTGCCGGTCGTCCTGGGGGGCGGACCGCATCCTTCCAGAGGAGAGCTTGCCCGGGAGGGACGTCGGTCCAAGAAGAGCGGGCCTATAGCTCAGGTGGCTAGAGCGCACCCCTGATAAGGGTGAGGTCCCTGGTTCGAGTCCAGGTAGGCCCACTACTCAAGAGGCGTCGAAGCCGTCGGCGCTTCTTCTCTTTCTACCCGTCAGGGGGACCGAGCATGGCCGCTTCCGACCTCGAAGTCCGGACCGGCGAGATCAGCGCCCGCCTCACCGAGGAGTACCCAGGCGCGAAGATCATGCTCCTGTACTCGAACCCGTGGGAGCTTCTTGTTGCGACGATTCTCTCGGCTCAGGCCACCGACAAGAAAGTCAACGAGGTCACCAGGACGCTCTTCAAGAAGTACCGGTCAGCGGAGGACTATGCCTACGCCGACCCCGCCATCTTCGAACAAGACGTGAAACAGACCGGGTTCTTCCGCAACAAGACGAAGAGCGTGATCGGGGCCGCGCAGGCGGTGCTGGAGCGCTTCGGCGGTGAGGTCCCCCGCACGATGGAGGACATCCTGACGCTCCCGGGCGTCGCGCGAAAGACGGCCAACGTGGTGCTGGGTAACGCCTATGGGGTGGTCGAGGGGATAGCGGTCGACACCCACGTGTTCCGGTTGTCGCACCGGCTGGGTCTCTCCGACGCGAAGACTCCCGAGAAGACGGAACCAGACCTCATGCGGCTGGTCCCGCGGAAGGACTGGTTCCGGTTCACCTATCTGATCATCGATCACGGCCGGGCCGTCTGCACCGCCAAGTCACCGGCCTGCGACCGGTGTGCGCTCTCGGACATCTGCCCTTCGGCCTTCCAGTTCCCGCAGTTCGAGAGCTAGTCGTTGTCCGCGGGGGAGCTACTCCTCCACCGGTTCGCGGCCGGCCGATCCTTCCTCGCCGAACAGGGCCTGCCACCGCTCTTCGCCTATACATTGCCTCGCCGAGGCGCACCACTGTATTCAGCTGGGAGCCGTCTCGCGGACCACCTTTGCTTTGCACTTGGGGCAGGTGGCCCGCTGTTCGTCAGAGAACATCTCCACTTCGTACCCGCACTTGGGGCAGAGGTGCACGCTGGAAGTGAGCATCCTGCTGTCCTGTCCTGGGCAACCTCCGAGTGCCATGTCGCTCACCCTCTCTACTGTGTCCGGCCTAGCTCACCGCGGCCGGGGTCTGGACGGTCTTGTCGCCTCTCGCGCCGATCACGACCTCGTCGAACGGGATGTCCTTGCCCGAGGCCTTCAGCGCCTGTCGCACCGCATGGACCAGACCTCCGCAGCACGGGACCTCCATCCGCGCCACCGTCACGCCGCGGATGTCGTTCAGCCTGAAGACGTCGGTCAGCTTGGCGACGTAGGCGTCCAGGTCGTCCAGCTTCGGGCAGCCTATCAGAAGCGCTTTGCCGGCCAGGAGGTCCTGGTGGAACCCGGCGTATGCGAACGGCACGCAGTCGGCCGCGATCAAGAGGTCGGCGTCTTGCAGATACGGGGCGGTCGGAGGGACCAGGTGGATCTGGACGGGCCACTGCCTGAGCGCCGAGGGGGCGCTCGCGACCGGTGCCGCCTCTTCCGCCTCGCCGAAATCGAGCACCTGGCAAGATGGGCACGAGGGCACCGCCTGCGCCTCTGCCTGCGTCGCCGCGGACAGGTGCTTCTCTACGGCTGCGGCGTCGAAGTCGGCGGCCTCGCGGTCCTCCAGGGCGATGGCGTCCTGCGGGCACTCGCCGATGCAGGCGCCCAACCCGTCGCAGTAGGTCTCGCTCACCAGCTTCGCCTTGCCGTCGATGATCTGGATGGCACCCTCGGCGCAGGCTGTCGCGCACTGGCCACAACCGTCGCACTTCTCCTCATCGATGCGGATGATCTTCCTCACACCCATGACTCTCACTTCCTTGCCGCGTCTGGACCCGCGCTCCGGCGGGGCTGCTGTGTCCATGATGGCACTACGCAAGGGGGTTTGTCTTTGACCTAAGTCAAGTAGCGGGGTTCTTGTACCGGATCCTCTGCGCTATGTGACGCGTCCGTCCGATACGCGCTCCATCAGCGCACGGTCGGCGAGGCGCACCCGGTTACCATGCATGACCAGGGCTCCTTGCTCGACGAAGCGCCGGATGGTGCGGGAGAGTGTCTCCGGGGCCATGCCGAGGCGCGTGGCCAACTCGCCCTTGGCGAGGCCCAGCTCGAATTCGTCGGCGCCTGCGCGGTCTGCCAGGTCGATGAGGTAGCGGGCCAATCGCGAGGGGACGTCGGCCAGCGAGAGCTCTTCGACCAGCCGGCTCACGTCTCGCAGGAGTTGAGAAAGATGTCCCAGCATCTTAAGGCTTACCGCGGGGTTGGCCGATACCAAGCGCATGAAATCGTCGCGGCCGACGCATAGGGCGACGCTGTCATCCAATGCGACCGCCGCGGCTGGATATCTGCGTCCGGAGAGGACGGCGGCCTCGGCGAACATCTCGACCGGCCGGACCAGGCGCAGTATCTGCTCCTTACCTTGCGGGGAGGTCTTGTGGATCTTGATGTGACCGGAGACCAGGACGTACAGGCCGTCGGCGGGGTCGTCCTCGTGGAAGAGGTACTCGCCCTTGGCGCAGGTGCGCATGAGCGCTACACGCGCGAACTCGGCGAGTTCGTCCGCGTCGAGGTCCTCGAATATGGGGCATTTGGCCAGCTCGGCCGCGACGGCCGGCTCGTCCATCACTCGTCCTCCGACGGCACTCTTTCGGGGCGCGATGATCCTGCCTGCTCCTTTGTACCACGCCCCCGCGCCGGCTGTCTCTGGCCGAAGGTCCTTGTCGACCGGTGCCCTGCAGCTCAGGGCGGGACATTGGTATACTGTGCCTGGCGTCGTGCTCCCGGCCAAGAGCACGCACGCACGCACGCACGCGCGTCAACCATCGTGCACGCGGGTGCGCGCGCGTCGACCATCGCATACGCGGGAGGGTCTTCAGGTGAGCGAAGAGCCTGAGAGCGCAGCTCAAGCACCCTTGACACGCGGCATGAGCACGGGCGCGACGTTTCCCTCCGCCGTGCCGGCACCGCTTCTTGCGCAGCGGGCCACTGGCGGTGACAAAGCCGCCGACCTCGCCCTGACCGACGACCTCACAGGGCTCTTCAACAGACGCTACTTCTACCAGTGCCTTCCCGAGGAGCTCCTGAGCGCCGGGAAAGAAGGCTTCGGTCTGGCCCTCCTGATGATCGACGTCGACCATTTCAAAGAGGTCAACGACACTCACGGACACCTCCGCGGTGACACGGTCCTGGCCGAGGTCGGCACGCGGCTTCGCGCCGGCGCACGCGAAGATGACCTGGTGATCCGCTACGCCGGCGACGAGTTCGTCGTTCTGCTGACTCATGCTACCCCTGACGATGGGCCGGAGCGCGCCCAAGCTGTCTACCACGCGGTCTGCGACGCGCCTATCCCCGGGACAGATGGCGAAAGCGAGCTCGGTGTGGGTCTCAGCATCGGCGTAGCCTTCTTCCCGCAGGACGCCGACGACCCGAGGGCCCTTATCCACAGCGCGGACCAGGCCCTCTACGCTTCGAAGCGCATGGGCCGCAACCGGGTCTCCACATACGCGGATGTGGCCGAGGGCGTGGCCACCGAGCTGCTTTGCCCTTGCCCGCAGCTGGTGGGGCGCCGCTTCGAACTCATGCAGGCGACCGAGGCGGCCAAGAAGGCGACCTCCGGCAGCGCGGTCGGCGTCGTCATCACCGGCGAGCGCGGCATTGGCAAGACCAGGCTGATGGACGAGATGATCCGGGACTTGCAGCGTCACGATTTCCAAGTGCTGGGGGTGAGGGGCGAGCAGGCGCGGACCGGACTGCCCTACGGCGCGCTTGCACCCGCTTTGGAGCAGCACACCGGGGAGTTGGTCGAGGCCGGAGCGGAGGGCCTGGGGCCGCTTCTGGAGTCGGCGCTCAGACAGTTGGCGTCGGAGAAACCGCTGCTTCTCGCGGTCGATGAGCTGGAGTGGGTCGACGAGGCCACCTTGAGGCTCTTCAAGAAGCTACTGTCCGACGAGGAGCCGTTGGCCGTCGCCATAGTGGCGACCGTGATACCAGATGGACCTCCACCGGGCGATGGAGAGGGCGGCCAGGCTATCGTGGAGGTTTTCAAGGAGATTTGCGGGACGGAGAACGTGCAGACCATCCCGCTCGCGCCGCTATCGATGGACCATGTGGCGGAGATGACGGCGGCGATGCTGCCGGGCCTCAAGGTCACCCCGGATCTGGCTATGCGGCTCTACCACGCGTCCGGCGGCCTGCCGTTCTACGTTGACGAGACGCTGCACTTCTTCGTCGAAGCGGGGGCTGTGGCGGTCGAGGATGGCGAGTGGAAGGTCGTCGACGCGGGCAAGATGGGCGACACCGTGCCGCGGACGGAGATGGTCCGACGGCGCGTCGCCGATCTGGACCCGGAGGTACTTGAGGTCCTCAACCAGGCCGCGGCCATCGGTGACGACTTCAGCCTGGAGGTCCTCCGGGAGGCGACCGGCCAGGACGAGGGCCGGCTGCTGGATGCCGTCGACAAAGCGCAACAGCGGGGCATCCTGGCCCAGGACCAGCCGATGTCCGATGACACATTCCGGTTCGCCGGCGAGCAGATCCGGTCGGCCATCTATGACTCGTTGAGCGTCGGGGTGCGGCAGAGCCTCCACCAGAAGGTCGGCGAGGCGGTGGAGAGACTGTTCGGCGAACAGGTGGAGCAGTTTGTCGGAGAGCTCGTCTATCACTTCCAGCACGGCCAAGACGAAGCCAGGGCGAGCCAGTATGCTTCGCGGGCCGCCGTTCTAGCGCGACAAGTGTATCCGGCCGGCGCCGCGCCGGCCGGCGCGGCTAGGCCGACGGTGGCTGTGGAGACGCCATCGGCCGGCCCCATGGACGACGAGACGGCCGAGAAGGTCGGCGAGATGCTGCGCAGCATGCGCGCCGCTACCACGAACATCCACCTGTATCCGGTCGGCAGCAACATCCGGGAGGAGTCGGTCGGGCTCACGTATGGGTTCCTGAAGGAGATACTGGAGAAGCGCGGGTCGCTCATGCTCGGCATGGTGGGCAGGAAGATAGTCGTCGACGGGGAAGAGCTGCACGCGCTGGAGGGGAAGACCGGCGTGGTCGGGCCTCTGGCCGAGACGCTCGAGAAGCTGGAGATAAAGAGCGTCTCTTTCCAGAAGGGGGTGGCCGAGGAGGCCCTGACGGGGTTCTTGGAGGCTATCACCGGTCGCCCGGAAGAAGTGCGGAAGGCGGGCGGCGTGCGGCAGATCCTAGACGACAGGAAGGTCGAGGGAATCACGGTCAACGAGCGCGTCTACGTGGCGGTAGGCGACATGGACGCCGCCGCCGCCGTGGAGACCGCGGTCGGCGCGCCGCTCGGCGCTCCGGAGGGGACGGCGGGAGAACAGCCGTCACCGGCGCCGGCGGAGGGGATCCCGATGGGAGCGGCAGGGACGGCGGGTGGGGCCGTGCCGCCGCCGCCCGTCCCGACGGCACCGGGCGCACCGGGCGCACCGGGCGCGCCCGGCAGTCCGCTTCCCGGGGTCGGGGCGACGCTCGCTGGGCCCGAGGCTGGGGCGGAAACCGCACCAGGAGC
>CAYWVN010000062.1:0-9522 GCA_964461725.1 uncultured Coriobacteriia bacterium
GCTCCATCGCGGAGGAGGAGGGGCGGATCGTCGCCCTCCGGGAGGACCCCGCGGCGCGCGGCGCCTACATCATGCCCGGCTTCATCGACGCCCACGTGCACATTGAGAGCTCCATGCTGGTGCCCTCGGAGTTCGCCCGCTTGGCCGTGACCCATGGCACAGTCGCCACCGTGTCCGATCCCCACGAGATAGCCAACGTGCTCGGCGTGGACGGTGTCCGCTTCATGATGGAGAACGGGCGCGCTGTGCCGTTCAAGTTCTACTTTGGCGTTCCGTCGTGCGTGCCGGCGACATCGTACGAGACGTCGGGGGCCACCATCGACGCCGCGCAGGTCGATGAACTCCTAGCCGACGACGACCTCCGCTACCTGAGCGAGATGATGAACTATCCGGGCGTGCTGGCTCGTGATCCGGAGGTCATGGCCAAGATCGCGGCGGCCGCCCGACGGGGCAAGCCCATCGACGGTCATGCGCCGGGTCTGCGGGGAGACGACCTCGTGCGCTACATCGCCGCGGGGATAACGACCGACCACGAGTCCATCTCCCGGGAAGAGGCGCTGGAGAAGCTGGCCGCCGGGATGAAGATCCTCATCCGGGAGGATCCGGCCGCGCGCAACTTCGCGGCGCTGGCCCCGCTCATGGATGACTATCCCGCGGACTGCATGCTCTGCAGCGACGACGCGCACCCGGACAATCTGGTCGATCAGCACATCGACGAGCTGGTGCGCCGTGCCGTGCGGCTGGGCATCGACACCATGAAGGTGCTCCGGTGCGCCTGCGCGAACCCGGTGTTCCACTATGGTCTCGATGTCGGTCTGTTGCGCGAGGGCGACCCGGCCGATTTCATCGAGGTCGATAACCTTGAGCACTTCGGTGTGCTGCGGACCTATGTCGGTGGCCGTCTCGTTGCCGAGAACAGACGGTCGTTGATCGAGAGCGTGGAGGTGACCACGCCCAACAATTTCCACGCGGAGCGACCGGCGCCGGTCGACTTCGCGGTGGCGGCCCAACCGCGGATGAACGTCATCGACGCGATCGAGGGGGAGCTCTTGACCGACTGGTCGGTGGACTCGCCGACGGTCCAGGGCGGCCTGGCCGTGTCAGATGTCGAGCGCGACCTTCTGAAGATAGCGGCCATCAACCGCTACCGGTCGGGGCCGCCGGCCATCGGGTTCGTACGGAACTTCAGCCTGCGAAGGGGGGCGATCGCCTCATCGGTCGCTCATGACTCCCACAACATCGTCGTTGTCGGAACAGGTGACGCGGAGATGGCCCGTGCCGTCGCGCTGATCGTTGATAGCGGCGGAGGGTTGGCGGTGGTCTACGGCGAGGTGGACAAGGTCATGCCGCTGCCGGTGGCCGGCATCATGACCAATCGCGATGGTTTCGAGGTAGCCCAGCAATACGCCAAGCTCCACAACCTGACCCTGGCGCTGGGCTCGCGACTGCGAGACCCGTTCCTGACGCTCTCCTTCATGGCGCTCCCGGTCATTCCGAGGCTCAAGATCACCGACCGCGGGCTTTTCGACGTGGAGCGCTTCCGTCCTGTGGGGCTATTCGACGTGCCGTAGCGCCTCATGCGCAGGCCCCCGGCCTAGTCCGCCCTCTGCTGCGGCGCTTCTGATATAATGCGGTGAGTTAGAGGCAAGCCGGGCTCTTCGACGCAGGATGCATCCCAGACGCAGCAACCGACCGGGTGGTCTGGACCCACCGCATCCGCCGTGCCAGTCCAGACCGCAGCACCCGATCCTCCATGGGAAGCAGGCCCGGCGCCATACATCGACACTAGGGGAGAAGTGCAATGTCGATTGATTCTATTCCGCCGACCCCACTGAGACGAGTGGCTGTTGTCGGCAACCACGTTCCCAGGCTGTGTGGCATCGCCACCTTCACGAGCGACCTAGTTGAGGCCTTGACGCGCGAGGATCCCGAGGCCGACTACTGGGCGGTCGCCATGAACGATGAGCCGGGTGCCTACGAATATCCGGAGCGGGTGCGCTTCGAGATCGAACAGACCCGGCTTGGCGACTACCGGCTGGCGGCGAGCTTCCTGAAGATGAACCAGGTGGACGTGGCCTGCCTGCAGCACGAGTACGGGATCTACGGGGGTGACGCGGGCCGCCATGTTCTCCAGCTGATAGGTGAGCTGCGCGTGCCCGTCGTGACGACGCTTCACACCGTGCTGAAGGAGCCCACTCCCGCCCAGTTGAGCGTGACGCAAGAGCTGGGCCGCCTGTCGGACAGGCTGGTGGTCATGAGCAAGGTCGCCGGCGAGTTCCTCGGCGAGATCTATGGGGTGCCGGAGGAGAAGATCGTGATGATCCACCACGGCATCCCGGACGTGGCTTTTGTCGATCCCAGCTACCACAAAGACCGGTTCGCCTTGGAGGGCAAGAAGGTCGTCCTGACCTTTGGGCTGCTGTCCCCCAACAAGGGCATCGAGCACATGGTTCGCGCGCTCCCTGCCGTGGTCAAGGAACACCCGGACGTGGTCTACGTAGTCTGCGGCGTTACTCATCCACAGGTCAAGAGGACCGACGGGGAGACCTATCGACAGGGCCTGGGAGAACTGGCGGGCGACCTCGGCGTGGCCGAGAACGTCGTCTTCCTGGATCGCTTCGTCGACCAGGAGGAGCTGAACGCGCTGCTGGGGGCGGCGGACATCTATGTCACCCCGTATGCCAACGAGGCCCAGGTCGTTTCGGGTACTCTGGCCTACGCCATGGGAAGCGGCAAGGCGATCGTCTCGACGCCCTATTGGTACGCGGCCGAGATGCTGGCCGAGGGCAGGGGGCGACTGGTGCCCGTCGGTGACGCGGAAGCCCTGGCGTCCCAGGTGCTCGACCTCTTGGATAACCCGGTGGAGCGCCATGCGATGCGCAAGCGCGCCTACTTGTTCACGCGTGAGGCGGTCTGGGGGCAGGTGGCACGGCGCTACCTCGAGGTCTTCGCGGAGGCAAGGGAGAACCGGTCGCGCCGGACGGGCATCAGCTTCTCCCAGATGGCGAGCGGTGTCGCGACGGAGGATGTCGGCCTGCCGGAGATCAACCTGGACCACCTCAGGCGGCTCACGGACGACACGGGGATACTGCAACACGCCAAGTTCAACGTGCCCGACCTCATGCACGGCTACTGCACCGACGACGTGGCGCGGGCGCTCATCGTGACGGCGCTCATCGGGGAGCTATTGCCCGCGGACCGCGTGGTGCACAGTCTCCGGAATCGCTACCTCAGCTTCCTCAATTATGCCTTCGATGAGGAGACGCGCCGCTTCCGCAACTTCATGACCTACGACCGCTGCTGGGCCGAGGGGCCCCATTCAGAAGACAGTCACGGCCGGGCCATCTGGGGGCTTGGCATCGCCATGAGGCGGACCGTGGATTCCGGACAGCTGGCTATGGCGACCACCCTCTTCAATCGCGCGGCGCCGACCGCCGAAGAGCTCAAGTATCCACGATCCTGGGCACTGGCGCTGATCGGCATCGACGCCTACCTCCAGAAGTTCCCAGGGGACAGCGGGGTCAAGAGGATCAGGCAGCGTCTGGCCGAGCGACTCCTCCAGGAGTTCCAGGCGCACGCCACCGATGACCATCCGTGGTTCGAAGAGGCCGTCACCTATGACAACGGCAAGCTGCCTCACGCCCTACTGATCGCCGGCGAAAAGCTCGAGCGCGACGACATGGTCCGTATGGGACTCAGAGCTTTGGAGTGGCTGGTGGACATCCAGACCGAGAACGGATGCTTCGCGCCCATCGGCAACTGCGGATGGTACACGCGGGGCGGTGGCCGGGCCCGTTTCGACCAGCAGCCGATCGAGGCCCAGTCCATGATCGATGCGTGTATCGCGGCCAACCGGGTCACCGGGGACGAGAAGTGGCTGGACGCGGCGGCCCGCGCGTTCCAGTGGTTCCTTGGGCGCAACGACTTGAACGTCGCGCTGTGCGACCTACGGACCGGCGCCTGTCACGACGGGCTGCAGCCGGACGGCGTGAACCTGAATCAGGGCGCCGAGTCCACTCTGGCATGGCTGATCTCTCTGGCCCAGATGCACAAGCTCGAGGCGCGGGTGCCGGCCCAGGGGTCCGTCCGCGAGACGGCCGAGCCTAAGACGGCGGTCACGACGGCAGAGCCCAAGGCCGCGGCGGGCCGGGGGAGCCGTTGACGAACTCAGAGCAGCCCTTCAAGAGACACGGGAGCAACCCGATTCTCACAGCCGACGACTTATCCTACCCGGCGAACTCCGTTTCTAACGCCGCAGCGACCAAGTTGGGCGAGGACACGCTGCTGCTGCTGAGGGTGGAAGACCGGCGGGGGCTCTCGCACTTCACGGTGGCCCGGAGCCGCGACGGGTACAGTGACTGGAGGATCGACAAGTCGCCGACCTTCCTGCCCGACCCGGAGAACCACCCGGAGGAGATCTGGGGCGTCGAGGATCCGCGCATCACCATGCTCGAGGAGAGCGGACTCTACCTGGTCGCCTACACGGCCTATTCGCGCGGCGGGCCTCTTGTCGCGCTGGCCACCACCAGGGACTTCGTCACGTACCAGCGGCTTGGCCCGGTCATGCCGCCGGAGGACAAGGACGCGGCCCTGTTCCCAGTGCGTTTTGACGGGCGTTTCGCCCTCATCCACCGCCCACTTCCCGGTATGTCCGGGGTGGGCGCCCACATCTGGGTATCCTTCTCGCCGGACCTCAAGCACTGGGGAGATCACCAGATACTGATACCGGCGCGTCTCGGGGCCTGGTGGGACGCCTACAAGATCGGGCTGTCCCCTCCGCCGCTCAGGACGGACGAAGGATGGCTCGTCATGTACCACGGCGTGCACCACACGGTCGCCGGGGCCATCTACCGCTTGGGTCTCGCGCTATTGGACATAGAAGAGCCGCAGCGGGTCCTGCTGCGGGGCGACGAGTGGGTCTTCGGCCCGCAGGAGTCCTATGAGCGGCAAGGAGATGTGGCCGATGTGGTCTTCCCGTGCGGCTGGGTCCACGAGGGCGACGAGTTGCGGCTCTACTACGGCGCCAGCGACAGCAGCCTGGCCGTGGCAACGGCCCCCATGTCGAAGGTGTTGGACTGGCTCCACCACCACTCCCACGGCAGTCGGGAGGGGAGTACGGCCACTGAGATGTGGCGCCGCGACCTCTTCCCGGGGTTGTAGTCGCGGTGGACAGGCCGATGCGGATCGGGATGCTCTCTCCCATCGCCTGGCGCACGCCCCCGCGCCACTACGGTCCCTGGGAGTCGGTCGTCTCGCTCTTGACCGAGGGCCTGGTGAAGAGGGGAGTCGACGTCACCCTGTTCGCGACGGCGGATTCGCAGACGACGGCCCGTCTGCACGCGGTCTGTCCGGCGCCCTATGAGGAGGACCGCAACCTCGACCCGAAGGTGTGGGAGTCCCTCCACATCTCGGAGCTATTCGAACACGCCGCCGACTTCGACCTCATCCACAACAACTTCGATTTCCTGCCGCTGACCTACTCCGGGCTGGTCGAGACGCCGGTCGTGACCACCATCCACGGCTTCTCATCGCCCCGGATATTGCCTGTCTACAAGAAGTACGACGGACGCGTCCACTATGTCTCGATAAGCGACGCGGACCGTTCGCCCGAGCTCAGCTACACGGCGACCGTCCATCACGGCATCGACCTCAGCGACTTCACCTTCCGCCCTGCCCACGGCGAGTATCTTCTGTTCTTCGGAAGGATCCACCACGACAAGGGTGCCCGCGAGGCCATCCAGATCGCGCGGCAGGCCGGCGTCAAGCTCATCATGGCGGGGGTGATCCAGGATGAGGACTACTACCGCGAGTGGGTGGAGCCCTATCTGGACGGGGAGCGGGCTGTCTTCGTCGGCAGCGCCGAGCCGGCCCGGCGCGACGAACTTCTCGGTGGTGCGCTGGCGCTTCTTCACCCGATCAACTTCGAGGAACCTTTCGGTCTGTCGGTGGTGGAGGCGATGGCCTGCGGTACACCCGTGGTGGCTTCTGAACGGGGGAGCATGCCGGAGGTCGTGGCCGACGGTCGGACGGGCTTCCTGGTGGATACGGCCGACGAAGCCGTGGAGGCGGTGGAACGTGTGCGGGAACTTGACCGCCGCGAATGCCGCCGGCACGTGGAGGAACGCTTCACTGTCGACAAGATGGTGGACGGGTATCTGGATGTGTACCGCCGCGTTCTCGGCGAGTCACTCGTAGAGGCGGTGGCGCGATGATCCGGCGCTACGAGCACAACCCGATTCTCACCAAGGCCGACGTCCCCTACCCCGTCGAGACGGTGCACAACGCCGGAGCCGTCAAGCATGACGGCCGCTACATCCTGCTATTCCGTTCGCACTTGAGAAGCGGGCGCTCCATCATCGGGCTGGCGGAGGGCGACGACGGCTTCCACTTCCAGGTGCGCCCGGAGCCCTTCCTCACGCCGGCCAAGGAAGGAATCTTCGCCGAGTATGAGGAGTGTGGTGTCGAGGACGTCCGCATCTGCCCTCTGGAGGGTGAGTATGTCCTGACCTACAGCGCCTACTCGCGGCACGGCGTGCGCGTCGCTCTGGCCAAGACCCGCGACTTCTCCCACGTGGAGAGGGTCGCCCTCATCACGCAGGCCGATTGCCGCAACGTGGCTATCTTCCCGGAGCGCTTCGGGGGCCGCTACGTGTGCCTGGATAGGCCGCACTCTGACATCGCGCCCTGGAGTATTTGGGTGTCTTACTCGCCCGATCTCGTCCATTGGGGCGAGTCGCGGGTGGTGATGAAGCCGCAGCACTATCACTGGGACGAGATGAAGGTCGGCCCCGGCGCTACGCCCATCCGCACGGACCGCGGCTGGCTGCACATCTATCACGGGACTTTCCGCACCATGGATGGGGCCATCTATCGTCTGGGGGTGGCCCTGCACGACCTCGAGGACCCGGGCAAGGTCATCGGCGTCGCGGACGACTGGATCCTCCAGCCCGAGGATCCTTGGGAGGTCACCGGCTACGTCCATAACGTGGTGTTCTGCTGCGGCGCCGTCCCCGAGGACGATGGGACGGTGAAGATCTACTGGGGCGGGGCGGACTCCGTGCTCTGCGCCGGCACGGCCGTTATCGATGATCTGGTCGACCTCTGCCTCACCAACCCGCGCCCGGCCCTGTAGCTACTCTGCCCGGTTCCCATGACGCACCTACAGGTGTACACTGGTGTAACCATCAGGAGGTGGGATGTGACGAAGGCGGGGATCAAGCAGGTCAGGCAGAACCTGACCAAGTACCTGAAGCAGGTGGAGCGCGGCGGGGAGGTTGTCATCACCAGACGGCGTGAGCCCGTCGCCAGGCTTGTGCCCGTACCGAGGAAGAGTCCGGTCAAACTGGCCAGCCATGAGAGCTTGAGGGCTCTCCTTCGGCCCCGGGGAGCACCGCTGTCGCGGACGGTCGTCGATCTCAGAGAGGAACGCGTCTAGGTGGGCCTGTTCGTCGACACCAGCGCGTTGGTCAAGTACTACTATCCGGAGCGGGACAGCCGGAAGGTGGAGCGGGCCATACTGGAAGCGGACCGCGTCTATGTGTCCGAGTTGTCTCTCGTGGAGTTCGCTTCGGCCTTGGTGAAGAAGGTGAGGATGGGTGACCTTGGCGGCCACGAGAGGTCGCTGGCCTGGGACGCCTTCCTTGTGGACCTGGGGAGCGAGAGCGTGGCGGTCATCTCCCTGTCTGAGGACGACTATCGCCGGGCGTCCCAGCTAATTATCGATCATGCCGAACGGAGGAACCTTCGGACGCTCGATTCGCTTCAACTCGTAGCGGCCATGAAGGTCCCCGCCGCTGGCTTCATGGCGGCGGATAGGGAACTGACCAAGATGGCCAAGTCGTTGGGCCTCCGCGTAGAGGGTCTCTGAGGGCGGGCCGGCGATGGCCACCCTCGCTCCACCATTCGCCGAGGGGCCTCGGGAAGTTGCTCGCGGATCGTTTCCGGCTCATGAGTTGCGCTCGGTGCGGCCACGCCTTGCCCGCCTCCCCGAGCGCAGCGTTGACGATCCCGGCGGCCAACCGGTCGGTGGGATGTGGACAAGAATGTGATGCGATTGTGAAGAGATATGTCCGAACTGGGCGGTATACTGGCCGCAGCAGAAACCGTGCGCCAGACGGAGAATCTAGAGGCAGATGATGGTGCCCAAGGAGCAACGCGTGCCGGCACCGAAGGAAGTCTTGAACCTCATAGCCAAGTTCGACCAGCACCGGGAGGACTACGTGTCCGGCCGGTACAACGAGGCCCAGGTCCGCAAGGAGTTCATCGATCCGATGTTCAAGGCCCTCGGCTGGGACATGGACAACGAGGGCGGCCTGGCCGAGGCCTACAAGGACGTCATCCACGAGGACGCCATCAAGATGGGCGGCTACACCAAGGCGCCGGACTACTGCTTCCGCATCGGCGGCACCCGCAAGTTCTTCCTGGAGGCCAAGAAGCCGAGCGTCAAGCTCAAGGACGACACGGAACCGGCCTTCCAGCTGCGCCGCTACGCTTGGACCGCGAAGCTCCCGCTCTCTATCCTCACGGACTTCGAGGAGCTGGCCGTCTACGACTGCCGCGTGAAGCCGGTCAAGACCGACGGCGCGGCAGCGGCCCGCACGATGTACCTGACCTACGACGAGTACGCCGACCGCTGGGACGAGATCGCGAGCGTCTTCTCCAAGGACGCGGTGCTCAAAGGCTCGTTCGACAAGTACGCGGCGGACGCGCGCGGCAAGAAGGGGACCGCCGAGGTCGACAAGGCGTTCCTCAAGGAGATCGAGTCCTGGCGGGAGACGCTGGCCAAGAACCTGGCGCTCCGCAACGCGGGGCTCAGCACCCAAGAGCTGAACTACGCCGTCCAGACGACCATCGACCGCATCATCTTCCTGCGCATCTGCGAGGACCGGGGGATAGAGGACTACGGGCGCCTGATGGCGCTCAGAAACGGCGTCGGCGCCTACCCGCGCCTCATGGAGCTCTTCCGGGCGGCCGACCAGCGCTACAACTCCGGGCTCTTCCACTTCGAGCGCGAGAAGGGCCGCCCCGAGTCGCCCGATCAGCTGACCCCGCAGCTGACCATCGACGACAAGCCGCTAAAGGACATCATCAAGAGCCTCTACTACCCGGACAGCCCGTATGAGTTCTCCGTGCTGCCGGCCGATATCCTGGGCCAGGTCTACGAACAGTTCCTCGGGAAGGTCATCCGCCTCACAGCCGGGCACCGGGCGGTCGTGGAAGACAAGCCGGAAGTCAAGAAAGCCGGCGGCGTCTACTACACGCCCACCTACATCGTCGACTACATCGTGAAGAACACCGTCGGCAAGCTGGTCGAGGGCAAGAAGCCGGCCCAGGTGGCCAAGCTGCGCATCCTGGACCCGGCCTGCGGCTCCGGCAGCTTCCTCATCGGCGCCTACCAGTACCTCATGGACTGGCATCGCGACTGGTACGCGGAGCACGACCCCAAGAAGCACGCCAAGCAGCGCAAGCCGGCCATCTATCAGGGCGCCGGCGGCGAGTGGCGGCTGACCACGGCCGAGAAGA
>CAYWVN010000063.1:0-9261 GCA_964461725.1 uncultured Coriobacteriia bacterium
GCGAAACCCTGCCCCGACGGCCGTCGCCGCCACGAGAGCCGGCCCCCATTCGTTCGGTAGCCCACCGCGACTCAACGCGACGGCAGCCGCGATGCAGGCACCGGCCAGGATCGCGTAGCCCAGAGCAACGCGCGTCTGAGTCGAACGGTCGATCGCGCGAACCACTTCGGAAGTGTCCGTCCGCACGCGCAGATCGCCCCTCTCGGCCCGCGCCAGCACCTCCTGTACCTGCCGGGGCAGGTTCAGCAGAAGGGCCCCCAGCGACTTGGCCTCCTTCATGATCACCTCTGGAAGGTCGGCTGCGGCGGCCTTGCGCATCCGCTCAACGAAAGGCTGCGCGGCGGACACGAAATCGAACTCCGGATCCAGCCCGATCACGAGGCCGATCGACGTCCCGAACGCCCGGCCAAGGAAAGCGAACTCGGCCGGGAGGTTGAAGGGGTGCTCGTACATCATGGTGCGGATGTCCTCCTGCAGGTGCTCCAAGTCCGCGAAGTCGATCTCTGAGAAGTCGACACCGGAGTAGTTGTCGACCACCCAAGCGAGGGCGTTTCTGATGGGTTCCTTGGAGGCCCCGGGCCGGATGAACCCAAGCGCGGCCAGGTTGTCCACAGCGGAGGCGATGTCCCGGCGGCCGACGCCCAGCACCACTTCCTTCAATCTCTGTCTGGCTTCCGGAGTGATCTCGCCGACCATGCCGAAGTCGACGAAGGTGATCTCCGGCCCGGGGAGGACGAAGAGGTTGCCGGGATGAGGATCCGCGTGGAAGAACCCATCGTCCAGGACCTGCTTGAGCATGCTCTGCGCGACCTCCCGCGCGACCTTTCTCCGGTCGATGCCGGCTCTCTCCAGCGCCTCGTAGTCGGAGATCTTGTACCCCTCGACCGCTTCCAGAGTCAGAACCCGGTCGGTCGTGTAGTCCCAGTAGACCCGCGGCACATAGATGATGTCGGTGTCCTCGAAGTTCGCGCGGAACCGCTCCGCGTGCCACCCCTCACGATAGAAGTCCAGCTCCTCCCCGACCGTCCGGGCAAACTCGTCGACGATCGCTGGGAGGTCGATGCCCCGCCCCCATCCGGTGAAGCGATGGATGCCCTCCATCAGGTAGCTCAGCGTGGCCATGTCCGTGTCGATCAGCCCCGCGACGCCAGGTCGCTGGACCTTCACCGCGACCTCCTCGCCGCCGGGCAGCGTGGCATGGTGCACCTGGGCCAGTGAGGCCGCCGCGATTGCGTCCCGCGCGAACGAGGAGAAGATGGCGTCCAGCGGGCGGCCGAAATCCTCCTCGATCAAGTCCCGGACCTTCTCGAATGCGACAGGAGGAACCGCGTCCTGGAGCTGAGAGAGCTCTTGTAGGTACTCCTCCGGCATGATGTCCGCCCGCGCCGAGAGGAACTGGCCAAGCTTGATCAGAACGCCGCCCATCTGGACGCCCGCTTCCCGAAAAGCGGACGCCCGCTTGCGGTGACGCTGGGACATCCTCTCGCGGGCCTTTCGCGTGCCCATCCGCCGCGTCAGACGGGCTTCCCGCCAGAAGTCCAACGCTATCCCGGCGAACAGGCGCCAGAAGGTCCGGATCCGCTTTCCTCTGGAGATATCAGAATCCACCGGCAGGCCCGTCTACTTCTTGGACCCGGCCTTCTCGACCTTTTTCGCCAGATCCTTGATGAGGCCCTTGAGCTCGTCGAATTCGTCCCGCGTCACCAGGCCTGTCTCCTTCATCACGGCCTGCACCTGGTCGCGAACCTTCTCGCCAGCCTCGCTCCGCTTGGCCTCGAACCGCTCGCGGGCCTCCTTGGTCGCCCGAAGCCGCTCCTCCCGGAAGTCGCCCATCCGCGACTTCCGCGTGTCGGCGAATTCCTTGGCCCGCTCTTCCATCCGCTCTGTAGCCTCGAACAAGTAGAGGAAGAGGTACTTGAGATCGCCTACCACTCGATTCACCTCGCTTTGACGTGCGACACCCGGCCGGCGCCGCGCCCCTTGTCACGCAGGACGATGACCTCTTCGACCTGCAGTTTCACTGTAGAGCAAAGCCCCGCACCGGGCAACCAGCTTCCGGCGAAAGGGCAACCGGCGCCTACCAGTAGGCCGCGAACCGCGACCGTAGCTAGACCCCTCACGACCCCCCGGCCGGCAGCTCCACCCGGTCGCCTCGGACGGTCACGGGAACCTGGGCTTGGCCGGACACCCGCACGAGTTCCGCTTTGGCCTCCGGGCTCGCGGAGGCATCGATCTCCTTGTAGACGATGCCCTGGAGGTCCAACTCCTGCTTGGCCCGGGCACAGAACGGGCAGCCCGGCTTCGTATAGATCGTCACCGCCTTCGATTCCATAGCACTCCTCCCTCTCCCGGCCGGTCTACGACGGCCGCCGGTCGCCGCCGGCCGGCTCGCCCGGCAATCTCCGCTCAAGTCTCGACATGCACTCGGACAACCGTCGTTGCCTTATGGCTCCCGACAGCTCTGACCGCGTGGCCTGTGTCACCGAGCGCGCCACATCGGTCGCACGCCTGAGCCCGGCCGCGATCGCGTCCGGATAATCCAACGAGATCAGCAGATAGTAGATCTCGTCCATGTCCGCCAGCAGACGCTCAGCCCGCTCGACATCCGCATCCCTCAGAGCGTCAAGCGCGCTGCGTCGCATCTCGCCGACGGCCTCTGCCAGCCCCAGTACGTATTGCGCGCTCGGAACGTCGAGCTCGGAGGGACCCGGCAGCTCCCCGCCCCTGACCAGGACAGCCGTAAGACATGCCTCCACGTACTCCTTCTCCGCGTCCTGGAGAAAGCCGGCCCAGTAGATGTCGGGATGGTCCTTCAGTAGCTCACGCGCTGACTCGACCGCCGACTTCACTTGTTCGATGAATTCATCGCCGCGCTCGTGCTCCCCTCGGTGGACACAACGTATCGCCTGGCTCGCCGCCTGGATGGCCCTGCGCGAGTGGCGCAACGCCGGTTCGCGGGCGGCATTGCACGCGTCGAAGTCCGCCCGGATCCGCTCGGCTATCGGATCGATTTCCACAAGAACCCCCTTCGACTGATACTTCGCGGCCGCCCTAGGGTTTCCCTCCCCCGACGGCTCGGTGCGTCACGCAGGCCGGCTTCGTCTAGGGCATACGTCCCCATGGAAGACGCGGAGCCGGCGGATCATTCGATCCGCCGGCCCAGTGTAGCAAACATGTGAGCAGTTTCGCGTCCTGCTCAGGACGGGCTTCTGCAGCCCTCGTCACAATGCGCGATCGCGCGCAGCATATACCTTTTCCTCAGCACCCTATCGACACCTCCCTTCCTAACCTCATTCAGACTCTTGGGGGTCGGATGAAGCCGGCCGGTCCAGATGGCTTTCACCACTGTCCAAGGCCCCGTCCTCCCCTCCGGAGGTAGCAGATGTACAGCAGGGAAACCTCCCGAAGTACTCACTGCAGCAGTCAGACATCAAGTCACCGTTTAAACGGTAGTAGACGTGTTGCCCCACCCGCCGGTCCTCCACAAGACCGGCGCTTCGCAGCACAGCCAGATGCCGAGAGATGCTCGGCTGGGACACAGCGAACTGGCGCACCAGTTCGCTGACGCAGCACTCGCGATCCCTGAGCAGCAACAAGATGTGGCGGCGTGTGGCATCCGCCACGGCATTGAAGAACACGTCGACCGACATCGCTCTGACAGAACGCAGCGCCACGGAAACGGCCCTCTCTCCTAGGACGCAGACATAGCCACGTAGCTATGTCTCTATATACACGCCCGCACGCAGCAAGTCAAGACTTCAAGCCGGGGTCCTTCAGAACGACCTATTCCATCGACAAGAACTTGCCGCCCGGCGTGTGGCAGATCGGGCACACGTCCGGCGCTTTGTTCTCTACGGTGTTGCCGCACACAGGACACACCAGATACGTCACGTCGGGGTTGCCGCCGAGCTCGTCCAGCGCCTTCTGGTAGAGTCCGGAGTGAATCTCCTCTACTTCGTTGGCGTTCCCGAAGCTGCGCGCGGCGGCGCTGTTCCCCTCCACCTTGGCTTCCTCGATGAAAGCCGGGTACATCCTCTGGAACTCGTGGTTCTCACCTTCGATGGCGGCCTTCAGATTCTCGGCTGTCGACCCGATCCCCCCCATCACCCGCAGGTGCTCCAGCGCGTGGACGGTCTCGGCCTCGGCGGCCGCCCGGAACAGCTTGGCGACCTCGGGGTACCCCTCCTTGTCCGCCTGCTTGGCGAAGGCCAGGTACTTCCGATTCGCCTGCGATTCTCCGGCGAAGGCCTCCTGCAGATTCTCTTCAGTGCTCATACGTAGTCCCCCCTCGTGTTCGGCAACGGAAGCCGCCCCGGACGGGACGGTTATCTCAACGCCAGAAGCGACACCGTCCGCGGCGCCATCTCTCGCGGGCGCGAGACCCTACAGCTTGCCCAGCCCGGTCAGAGCGGCGCGCAGCTGGGCCTGGCCCTTCTCCGTCATACCCAGGAGCGGCAATCTCAGCGGCCCAGCCGGCTGCCCCATCCAGGCGAGCGCCTGTTTCACGGGAGCGGGATTGGGCTCGCAGAAGAGTGCGTCGATGACGTCGATGATCCGGAAGTGCAGCGCCCGCGCCCTCTCCACCTTCTGCTCGAAGACGAGCCGGCACATCTCGCAGACCTCGAGGCCGATCACGTGACCTACCGCCGCGATCGCTCCGTGCCCACCATGGCAGAGGAGGGAAAATGTCAGCGCGTCCTCACCGGAGTACACCGAGAACGTCTCAGGGTCCGTGTGCTGCAGGACCGCGGCTCCTTGGCGGATATCGCCGGACGCATCCTTCAGCCCCACTATCAGCGGGTTCTTGGCCAGCTCGACGATCGTCCCCGGCTCGATGTTGCGCCCGGTGCGCGCCGGGATATTGTACAGGATCATCGGAAGATCGACCGCTCCAGCGATCGCCTCGAAGTGCTTCACGATGCCGGCCTGGCTCGGGCGGTTGTAGTAGGGGCTGACCTGGAGCGTGGCGTCACACCCGAGGTCCTTGACCGCCTGGGTGAGCTCGATGGCCTCGGCCGTGCTGTTCGAGCCCGCCCCGGCGATGACCGGTCGGCGGCCCGCCACGGCGTCCATGACGACCTCGACCACCCGGATGTGCTCCGCATGCGAGAGCGTCGGCGACTCGCCCGTAGTTCCACAGGGCAGAATCGCGTCGGTGCCCTGCTCGTCAATCAGGAAGTCGACTAGCGCCCTCAGGCCGTCCTCGTCGACCGACATGTCGTCCCGGAAGGGCGTGATTATGGGAACGATACAACCCTTCAGATTCCAATTGGTCAAATGGGATCAATCCTTTCGACCTACTTCTTCGGCGCCTTCTCCTTACCCGTAGCGCCTTTGATCGCCTCGATCACGTCCGGGACGGTCTCGACCCAGCGATCCATGCTGAGCCGCTTGCCCACGGAGAGCAGGCGAACGTCGTCGCCCACTACCGTCAGGAAGGCCACCGGCTCGATCTTGACTCCGCCGCCGCCGCCCTGGCCCACTCCTTGGCCGCTGCCGATCTTGCCCGTCTCACCGGACGGCCCCTCCCCGCCACCCTCGCCACCGCCTGCGCCAAAGCCTACGCAGACCTTGACGACCGGCACGATGGTCGCGTTGCCCACCGTGATCGGCTCGCCGATGACCGTCTCGGAACGGGCCATGTTCCTCAACTCATCGACGATGGTCTTCATGAACCCTTGCGTCTTGCTGGCAGTATCTTCCGCCATCTGAAGTTCACCCCCTCCATTGCGGCTATTCTATCGCAACCTGACGCGCCCGGGGCCGCATCCTGTCGCGCACCCGGCCCAGTCTACCCGCGGCCAGGCGCTCCCTCAGCTCCGCCATCCAGAACCTGCGAACCGGTCGGCCCCAAAGCACGCCCAGCAGGTGCCATATGATGGCCCCGATATGTACTTCACCGCTCGCCCAGGCGTTTCCTGCGAAAGAGATGCCATGGAAGTCCGCGTCGAAGGTCAGCGTGCCAAAGTGCCCCGCGCCCTTCATCGCCCACAGCAGCCCAGCCAGCATTCCCGTATCCGCGGGGTCGGCCAGACCGAACCGGAGATACCCCCCGATCCGTAGCCGCAAGGACGCGACTATCCGACGCGCACCGCGCCAAACGGCGGCGAAGAGGGCGGGTGACAGATCGTGGAGTCGGTCCGTCAAGCTGCGCCCCTTCCGTACGCGCCCCGGCGTCTCCTCCGGCGGGCGTTTGGCTCGCCGGCGGCCGAACAACCACGGCCGCCGAGCGCCGCCGATCTCTGGACTCGGCTCCCTCTCCCCCCTCCGCCGAAGCGGCCTGTCGAGTACGACGCGTCCGGCGACGCGGAGGCGCCACCGCCGCTCGCACCGGCCGAATGACAGCTCCACTCGAATCAGCCCGAACAGCCATCCGGCGGCCACCTCCCCCAGCGCGTCTCCTCCGGCGAACGAAGCGCTGACCGAGATCGGGACCGTGAGGATGAGAAGCACGATGCCTCCGAGCAGGGCCACGGCCACGCCGACAAGGCCCAGTAGACCCCACGCTACCGTCGACACAATCGACATCCCGGTCCTCCAGTCAGGGAGTCGCTCAGAACCCTCCCCAGCGCGACCCGCCGGGCAGGGTCCCCATGTTGACCTTGTAGCCCTCTGCTTGCGCCCATTCCTCGCCCGCCACCCGCAGCCTCTCGTTGCCGCTGTTTATGAAATCCTGCGCCATCCGCGGTGTGCCGACACCGCCCCACAACGCGTCGATCAGGATGGACTCCGTCTGGGGGATGCCGAGTTCGACTAGCTCAGAGTAGACCCTCGCCACCATCTTGAAGTCGTTGATCTTGGCCAGAGGAGCCACGTTGCGCATGACGATGTGCTTCCCCGCGATGGCCCCATCGGTCCAACCGGCGTTGTTGACGACCACAGCGACCCTGGCAACTTCCAGAGTCGACCGCACCGGCATCGTCGCCTCCAGCTGGTCGAGGGAGACCAGAGCCGCGGACTTGACGGTGGGCTCCAGGTCGCGGGTAACGGCGTACAAGAGAGCGTCCAACACGTGCTTTGACCGGGGGGCTTCCCCAAGAGTCATCGCCGCCGCCTCGCGCACAGGTGGGTAGCGATCGCGACGGAGCGCCTGCTCCAGCGCCGCCCTGACCTCCTCGTCGGATATCTCACCGAGGCATATGACGACGCGGGCGTTCCCATTGCCAGACCGCAGCTCAGCGAGGTACTCCGACCTCATGGTCTCCAGCCCTTCGCGCGCATACCGGCTGCGCTTGGCCGCAGCCACCAACAACTGGACCGTCTCCGGGTCCTCTTGCTCGATGAGGTGCTGTGTCGCCTCCCGCCTCTCCGAAGCGTCACGGCTCTGAGTCAGTATCCTGATCATGCGGCCGGTCGGATACAGGAGCTCGGACGTCCACGGCCGCAGCTCCTCCTGGAACAGCAGAAGAAGAGCCCCGACCAGCCCCGCCATCACGAGGAACGCAGCGACCAGCCAGATCACGATGTCTCGTGACGAGGGTTCGTCGGGCGCGTTCTCCTCCATCGCGTCGTCGTAATCGCTGTGTTCGGGCATATCAGCGCACTTCGAGCTTCAGATCGAAGGTCTTGTCCGGCTTCGAATCCTCCCAGAGCCGATGGTGGGCCATCCTGAGAGGGACCTTGCCGGCTTTGACCGCCCGGAATCGGAAGGTCTCGACGCCAGGAGCGCCGAGCAGGCCCGATCTCGGCTCGAACCCCGCCTGCCCCATCTGGAGGAGCACCTCTTCGTTGACGGAAGTCACGTCCCACGCGAAGCCGGTCGAGGGGTTGCCCCCCAGCTCAACCATCAAGTCCTGGCCCTTGACCAGCTGGATGAGTTTGCCTTTGTCTTTCATCCCCACCTTGACCTCTCCCGGCGGGCCGCAGCCGGCCGCCGCCAAGGCCAGCAGGGTGATGCTGGCCACGCAGAGGACAACGAGCATCGGCCACCGCCGCGTTCTCCCGGATGTTGTGTAGTGGGCGTCCTGCATCTCAAGTGCCTCCGACGGATTTGCCGGCCCGCGCTTCAGGTTACCACAGCCTCAAGTCCTTAATCTGTTCTTAATGTCCGTTCCTGGCGTACTATGGATGTCGACCCCGACTACTGCAGAGGGGACCGCCAGTGTCCATCCTTATCATCGAGGACCAGCGAGACTTCGCGCTGAACCTCAAGGCATATCTGGAGTGCGAAGACTACGAGGCGGAGTTGCCCTTCGATGGGCAGGATGGGCTCGCGAAGGCCCTGACCCCAGGTCATGAAGTCATCATTCTGGATCTCAATCTGCCCATGCTGGACGGCATCTCGGTATGCCGTGCTCTTCGCCGCAAGGGCATAGACGTGCCCATCCTGATGCTCACCGCCCGCGCCGAGCAGGCCAATGTGGTCGAGGGTCTCGACACCGGGGCCGACGACTACCTGACGAAACCCTTCGACCTGGATGAGTTGCTGGCGCGAATACGCGCTGCTGGAGTTCCTGCTGCTCAACAAAGGCGCCGTCAAGGACCGGGGAGAGATCATCGAACTGGCGTGGGGCGAGTACGAGGACCTCATGTTCTCCCAGACTGTCGACGTTCACGTGGCCTACCTTAGGAAGAAACTGGGCCGGGGCTTGATCAAGACAGTGCCCGGCCGAGGGTACATGATCGAGGACTGAGGCGACCATGCTCAAGGCGGTTCAAAGGCGCATCGCTCTTCTGTTCATGCTGCTGGTTACGCTGCTGATCTTCTTTGCCGGCGCCATCTACATTCTCGCCGACTATATCAACGCGGGCTACCAGCTTGACCGCTTCCTGGCCCGCGAAGCCGCCCGGACCCTTCGTCGCCTACAGGAGGACGGCGGTCACCCCCGTTCGTTCGCTGAGACGATGACGAGCCCCAAGGGTTTCCTCGTCGGACGGGAGCGCACCCACGACAGGGTGTTCACGCCCGAGGGAAGGGTCGTGTTTGCGGGAGACCTTTTTGGCGGCGCACGCGTTCCCGTATCACGCCGCCGTACTCAGAGCGCCGTCCTTAAGGACGAGCCATACAGGATCCTCACCGCGCCTATCCGGCGTGGCGGCAGAACGGTCGGATTCCTCCAGGTGGCGGAGAGACAGCGTGTGGAGCCGGGAGAATTGGAGGGCAAGGCCATCACCTTGCTCTTGGTGGTTCTGGCCGTGTCGGCTATCACCTATGCCCTTGGAATGTGGTTCTCGCGAAAGAGTCTGACGCCGGTGCGGGAAACCCTGCAGCGGCTCGATCAGTTCACCCAGGACGCCGGCCACGAGCTGCGGACCCCTCTC
>CAYWVN010000064.1:0-9248 GCA_964461725.1 uncultured Coriobacteriia bacterium
GGCGCCTGAGCAGATCGCGCTCCTGATGGGAGACGAGGAGTAGGTGCACCACGGCTGAGGCGTGCGACCTGGGAACCGGCTGATCTCCGTCAGTTCGCCCAGCTGGCGGGCGCTCAAAGGCTGCGACTCTCGGGCCAACCGGCGCAAGAGCCGGCGAGATGCCGGTCGTCTACCCCGTCCACCCCAGGGCCATGCCGCCGAACGCATCTGCGCCGTCCTCGCCGCCACCCATCCCGCGTAGCCTCCCAACCGGCTCCACGTCATGCCCTCTCCTCGTGACGGCTACTCCAACAGCACCATCAATGTGCCCACGCGTATACTTCGCCACAATGGCCAACAGCAGGCGGGCTACTTCACCGCTGCGCAGGCTCGGTGGGTCGGATTCGGGTACCCTCTGATCACGTACCACACCCGCAGTGGGCGTTTTCGGCGCGCAGCACGCGGCGTCTACCGACTGGCCCGGTTCCCGGGCTCCCCTAACGAGGACCTCTTCGTCGCGTGGCTCCGCACGGGGCCCGACTCGGTGATATCTCACGAGAGCGCCCTCTCACTGTATGGTCTGAGCGACGTGCTACCCGGCGAGATCCACGTGATTGTGCCGCGCAACGCGTCGCGCCGGCGCCGGGGCATGCGCCAGCACACCCACAGCCTCCGGCCGGACGAAGTCACCCGGCGCGAGGGACTGCCGGTGACGACGGTGGCGCGCACCGTAGCCGACGTCATCGCAGCGGGCATTGCTGAGGAACAGGCGGTGCAGGCTATTGAACAGGCACTCCGGCGGGGCCTCACCACCGAGGAGGCGCTCATGACGCAGGCCGATCGCCGCGGGGGCTCGGTCGCCCGTCTCATCCGCCGGCGCCTACGGGAGGCTCGGTAGACATGGAGTATCAGAGTGGCGCCGCCTTCCGTCGTGCGCTGGAGGACCGCCTCAGGACGCGAAGCATCGACTCGGGCACGCCGCTGGTCAGGTTGCGCAAGATGGTTGCCTTCGAGCGCCTGCTGGCGCGCTTGTTCAAAGACCAGCCGGACGGGTGGGTCCTCAAGGGTGGCCTGGCCTTGCAGCTGCGGCTGGGGGACCGTGCCCGGACGACCAAAGACGTTGACCTGCTGCACACGGTTGGACGCGAGGACGCGCGGCGGACCCTGGCGCGCGCCGCTGCGCTCGACTTGGGCGATTGGTTTGAGTTCGAAGTGACGCAGCCTGCCGACGAGCCACCGGATCTTCAAGCGGGCGGACTGCGGTTCCCGGTACATGCTCTCCTGGACGGGCGTACGTTCGAGGCCTTTCATGTCGATGTTGGACAGGGGAATCCACTCGTCGAGCAGCCGGACCTCTTGTCCGTGTCGAACCTGCTCGACTTCGCGGGGGTTCCTGAGACGGTCGGGCGCTGGCTGAGGCGCTCAGCGCCACGTTCGAGGCAGCCGCCACGCACCCATTACCCCACGTGTTGCCGGACCCTCCCCGGGCATGGGCGGGACCTGGGACTCGATCGGCTGGACCTGGCGGGGTTGAGTGTTGGATGTCCCGGGCGGCGGACCGTCTCGAAGACCAGCGAGGTCTTCCCGAAGCGGCGCATTATGCGTTGGAGCATAATGCATCGGCGGAATCAAGACCGCACTGCTACGCACCCCGCGGCAACATGTCGCGAGCCCAGTCGAGAAAGCGCCGCGCGTGGGTCTGAGACGACCCGGCGCAGAGCTTGCCCAGGTCACCAAGGTGCTTAGGGACCTCCTGATGCCGGTGGCAGGGGCCGCCGCTGAGAACAGGCCGTTTGAGATGGTCTGGCCTCCGGGAGGCCCGTGGCGCTCCACCGATGCCGACCGCCTCGGAATCTGACACATCGAGAACTGGAGCCCCCGGCTCGGCTTCTCCATCCTCTTCCGCACCATCCCCGTGGTTCTCTTCCCCAAAGGCGCCTACTAGCCCTTCTCCCAAGAAAGCCACTAGGAAGTGGTTGCAATACCACCATGGTGTGGTGTAATATCCACCTATGTTTCCAAGACACATACAGCCCGTCGTCATCGAGGCCCTTCGCCGAAGCCCGGTCGTGCTTCTGAACGGCGCGCGTCAGGTTGGCAAGAGCACGCTGGCCCGCGCGCTGGTGGACGCCGGAATCATGTCCCGCTACTACAGCCTGGACAACCTGGCCACGCTGGACGCCGCGCGACGAGATCCCGAGGGCTTCGTGGCAGCGTCGGCTGAGCCGACGGTGGTCGACGAGGCGCAGCTCGAGCCGAGGCTCTTCCGAGCGGTCAAGGCCGCCGTGGACCGCGACCGGCGGCCGGGCCGATTCCTGCTCACGGGATCGGCCGACCTCATGGTCTTGCCCCAGGCCGCCGATGCCCTGGTCGGGCGCATGGAGGTGCGGACTCTCGGGCCGCTCAGCCAGGGCGAGATGAATGGCGCTCCGGACGGTTTCCTCGACATGCTGCTCGCCGAGGAGGCTTCCTGGCCTGACGGCGGGCGGGCGGGGCGTGGCGCCAACGGCGGGCGCTTCGACCGCGACACCCTTGCGAGCGCCATCTGCCAAGGCGGTTTCCCGGAGCCGGTGCAGCGGCCGGAAGGACCTGACCGCGCCGCCTGGTACGAGTCGTACGTGACGACAGTCATCATGCGGGACATACGCGAGCGGGCCGATGTCGAGCATCTGTCGGCGATGCCCAGGCTGGTCGCTATGCTGGCGGCGCGGGCGATGACGCTTCTCAACCTGGCGGAGGTCTCGCGCTCGATCGGTCTGCCGGCCGCGACGGTCAGGCGGTACTTCGCGCTGCTGGAGGCCTCCATGCTGGTGCGGCTCGTGCCGGCCTTCGCCGGCGACCTGGCGCGCCGGGTGGTGAAGAGCCCCAAGCCGGCTATGGTGGACACCGGTCTTGCGGCGGGAGTCCTCGGACTTGACGCGGATCGGCTGGCGGCCGACCCAGTGCAGATGGGCCGACTGGCCGAGAACTTCGCCTTCAACGAGGTGGAGCGGCAGGCCGGTTGGAGCGGCGTTCGCCCCCGGCTGATGCATGCCAGGACCGCGGCGGGTCGCGAAGTCGACATCGTGGTCGAGGCTCCGGACGGAAGAGTGGCCGGCATCGAGGTGAAGGCGGCCCGGACGGTGGGATCGCGGGATCTGGCCGGACTGGTGGCGCTGCGCGAGGCGGTCGGCGACCGGTTCGTGCGGGGCGTGGTGCTCCATACGGGCGATACCGCTGTCCCATTCGCCCCCGACCTCTGGGCGGTCCCCTTCGACGCGCTGTGGCGCACCCCCGCACCGCCCGGCTAGCCCCCTCCCATTCACCCTGGACGGCTTCGCGCCGGCGGGCAGGGGTGTCGATTTGGGATTCTTGAAATCCGCGTGCGTCTTGGGGGCCGGAAAAGGCATACTTTTCAGCCCCGGCTCTATGCATGGTTTTCAGGATTCGTGAAAAGAGGTAGTGGTCGGAGGGGGCATGCCGGGATTGGTCAGGCGCTCTTTATCTCGTTCTCGATGCCCTTGGAGAGCAGGAATCTGATCAGGGCGCTGGAAGACAGGCCCCTCTTGCGGGCGACCGCCCTGATCTTCTCCATGACCTCCGGATCGAGCTTCAGGGACACGGACTTCAGACGCGGAGGCTGGAACTCGTCGTCCGCATCCTGCATATCGTCCCAGTAGTCCGCCGACGAATGCGTCTCCCAGAACTTCCTCTCTTCTTCTTTCGTCTTGAACTCAGGTATCTTCGCCATATTACTTCCCTCGCGTCGCGTAGAGCTTGCGCTCCTTCTCGTCCATATCTCTAGCCGTTATCGTCCTGGCCCGGTCTTCGCCGGTGATCACGTATACGACGAAGAGCGGGCGTCCCCTGACGGTCTGCCCGAACATGTAGCGCCTGCCCTGCCTGCCGCGGCGAACATAGGGCGCATCGTCAAAGGCGACTTCCGCGACCTCTTCGGGAGAGACATCATGGCGGGCGATATGTTCGATTGTGTCCATGTCCCATTCGAAGAGCTCGATTCTCATATACGAAGTATATCACAGTGATGTCAGACGAACACCCGAGGGCCAAGGCCCGCATCGCCGAGTTCGGCCTACAGGATGAGTTCGGCCTACAGGATGAGTTCGGCCTACAGGATGAGCTCGGCCTGCCGGACCAGCTCGGCCTGCGGGAACAGCCGCAGCCGGGCGAGCGGGTGCGCGTGGCGCGCGCGAACGGGCTCTTGCTGACCGAGCCCCTCGGATACCTGGACTTCCTGCGGCTCACCTCCCAGGCGGCAGTGGTGTTCACCGCCTCGGGCGGCCTACAGGAAGAGACGACCTACCTCGGCGTGCCCTGCGTCGCCCTGCGCGAGAACACCGAGCGCCCGATCACCCTTGCGTACACGAACGTCTTGGCGGGCACCGAGCCCGCCGCGATCCTCGAAGCCTTCCACCATCCACCCCGCTTAGGCGGCCGCCCCTCCGGTCAGTCCGCCGCCGCTCCACTCAGCCCTCAGCGTGACTCCCATATTCCTGCCCGAAAGTTCCGTGCGCCTGCCCCAAAGGGCAATGACCGGCCAAGAACCCCCGTGGTAGGTTCGTCCATGGTCGTCGACAGGCGGGCCCGTCGACAGGCGGGCCCGTTGACAACTCCTCCAGCGGCTCGTAGTATGAATCGTAGCATGACGCAATGTGAGTCGTCGCAAGAGTCACTATTCCGGAGGAGGTCATGAAGCAGATCACGGTCCGCAACCTGCCGCCGCAGGTGGAGAAGGCGATCCGAGAGGAAAGCCGGCGACGCAAGATGAGCATCAACAAGACTGTTGCGGAGATGCTGCGCCGGGCCGCCGGGGCCGGCGAAGAGAAACCTGGTGGTACCCTCTACCATGATCTGGACGAGCTGTCCGGGGTGTGGTCGCCCAAGGAGGCAGAGGAGTTCGCTGAGTCTCTTGCCCGGCAGCGCCAGATAGACGAGGAGCTGTGGCGGTGAACGCCGGGGCAGAGCGTTGAACCGCATACTCCTGGACACCTCAGCCTATGCCGCCTTCCTGCGGGGCGACCCGCGCGTGAAGCACTGGGTACAATCGGCGGACGAGGTTTGCGTGAGCTCCGTCGTCCTGGGCGAGCTCCTGAGCGGCTTCATGCAGGGGAGCCGGGAGGCCGCCAATCGAGAGCTGCTGGCGCGCCTCCTCGGCTCCGAGCGGGTCAGGACACTGCCTGTGGATGGGGAGACGGCGGAGCGCTATGCGCTCATCCTGAGCGACCTGCGGCGCAAGGGCACACCCGTCCCCACAAACGACGTCTGGATCGCCGCCGGCGCCATGCAGTACGGGCTGAAGCTGGTGACCACCGACCGGCACTTCGACCACATCGCCCAGGTGATGGTCGTTCGATAGTCCTCGGGCGGGGGTTGTGGATATGATGCACCTACTGTATCATATGATGCATCAGATACATAGGAGCGTTTCATGCTCGAGCGGCTGTTCTCGTCGAAAACCAGAGTGGAGATACTGGGCAGGATGCTGCTGCATCCAGAGCGTGGCTTTCACGCACGGGAGCTGGAGCGGGCCATCGGCCCGGGGTCGTATCGTTCCGTCTGGCTGGAGCTCAAGAACCTGGAGCGGCTGGGGCTTCTGGCGCCGACGCGCATCGGGCGCACAGTGCAGTATCGCGTGAATCCGGAGAGCCCCCTTGTCCCCGAGCTGACCGAGCTGTTCCGTAAGAACTGGGCGGCCGGCGAGCTCATCGGCGAGGCCATCAAGTCGGCCGGAGACATCGGAGTGGCTTTCATCCATGGATCCTTCGCCACCGGCAAGTTCGGGGCCAAGAGCGACATCGACCTGGTGGTCATCGGGGTGGTCGATGCCCACAGGCTCGACAGCGCCCTGGCCGCGGTGGAATCCAAGCTGGGGCGGGAGCTCAACTACCGTTTGTTCAAGCCAAGAGAATGGATAAGAGAGCTGCAATCCGGGACGCCCTTCTTGCGGGAGGTCATGGGCGGACGGAAGCTCTTCGTGATCGGGGGGCCGCGTGAACTGGAAGAAATGGGAGGATAGCGGGGCTCTAAGACCCCTCCAGACCGGCCCCGACCAAGCCGCCAGGCTACTCGAGGCGGCGCAGCGCCAGATGGGAGAAACGCGCAAGATCCTGGCCGCGGAGGTCTGTGCTCCGGCCCGAGACGAGGCCTACGGAGCGATGCTCAAGGCCGGCATGGCCCTGATCATGGCCTACGGGTACCGGCCCGAAACCGGCTCCCATCACGTGACGACCGTCAGGGTGGTTGCGGAGCTACTCGGGCCCGGGCGAAGTGGTCTGGCCAAGGCGTTCAACGACCTCCGAAAGGTGCGGCACGACCGCCTCTACGACGGCATGGACTTCTGCACGCCGGAAGAAGCGTCCCGGGCGATAGACCGGGCGGCCGAACTACTGGAGTTCGTCGAGGGCGAGCTGCGCCGGCCGGGTGGTCCGTCGGCGTGAGGTTGGCTCGTGCCTTTACCTAGACGCGTAGCTTTACATTGACGCCAAGTAAAGAGAGCGCTATGGTCGTTACGAAGATGAGGTGTCTTACATGAGTCCAGAATCGGCGGCTTCTCAGGAGAAGGGGAAGCGGGTTCCACCTCTGCGGGCGGCTTCGCGGCCCAGGGTGCGCCGGCGGGCAGGTTTCGGCAAGTCGGTGCTGTCCTCCAAGGGGCAGATCACCGTGCCGGTCGAGGTCCGGAGGGCCTTGGGGTTGAGGACCGGCGACCAGGTGGCGTACAGGGTCGTTGCGGGCTGCGCGGAGCTCGTTCCGATCAGGGGCTCCATCCTTGACGCCGCGGGTTCCGTGAAAGCATCGGGGAAGCCTCCGTCCCGCGGCGATATCAGGCGGACCGTCAAGGCCGCGGTCGCCGAGCGCATCGCCAAGGAGGGCCGGTGAGAGGGCACTTCGCCGACACCAACATCTTCCTGAGGCTCCTGACCGGTGACGACCCTGTCCAGAGTGCAGCCGCAGCCGAGTTCATCGGCCGCGTTATCGCCGGTGAGGCTGAAGCGTATGCGACGGTCGCTGTGGTGCTGGAGCTGGTCTGGACGCTGGAGTCCTACTACGGGCTCGGCAGGGGTGAGGTGGCCGAGAAGATCACTCTGCTCCTGAACACCCGGCGTTTGGGAGTCGAGAACAGGGACCTGGTCGAAGAGGCGCTCGAGCACTACAAGTCCTCGAAGGCGGACTTTGTGGACTGCTACAATGCCGCGTTCGCCGCGCTCACGGGCGACGGCACCGTCCTCTCCTACGACCGCGACTTCGACAAGCTCACGGGCGTGACGCGGCTGGAGCCCGGCCCGTCCGCCTGACCCCCGTGGGACCCGGCCCGTCCGCCCGACGCGCGTAGAACCTGGCTCGCCGGCACACGTTCACTATTCCTTCGGTTTGCCCCAAGGTCCATGTCTGTATGCCCGGCGGTACATGGTGCGCCGACATGCATTGACGGCATGCTGCGGACCAGTTGTTGCTGTGCCCCGCCTCCCGGGTTACACTGCTGGTAGTATAAGCGGTAGTGCACCTAGTAGTACCAAGCCGGAGGCGAAGCGGACAAATGGCCAAGGTCAACATCTCAGTGCCGGACGGACTTATGCGAGACATCGATGCGTTGGCTAAGCGAGGGAAGGTCTCCCGTAGCGCCTTCATGCAGGAAGCGGCTGGTCGCCTCGTGGCCCAGATCAAGGAGCAGGAGGCTTTGGAGCGCCGGCGCCGGCGCATCGAGAGCGCGACCTCCGAGATACGGGGATTGAGCGCAGCGGCGGGCTCATCTGACGGCGTGGCCCAGATAAGGCGGGACCGCGAGCGGCGGAGGCGCACGTGAAAGGCCCGGCGCCTCGGTACGTCGTGGACAGCTCAGTGGTCTTCAAGTGGTTCTCGACCGAGGGGGAGCAGAGCGTGGCCGAGGCTCTTGAGCTGCTGGCGGCGCATGGTCGGGCCGAGATTAGGCTGAGCGCTCCCGCTCTCATGCCATTCGAGGTACTCAATGCTCTGCGCTGCGCGGGCCTGGACGCGGGGCAACTTCGTCGGGCGGCCGAAAGCCTGACCGAGCTCGAGGTGGAGCTCGTCGTTCCCGACGGGGAGCTGCTGGTCGAGTCCGGGCGAATCGCATTGCAGGAGGGCCTGACCGTGTACGACGCATCCTTCGTGGCACTCGCCAAGCTGTGCGACTGCGAACTGGTCAGCGCCGACCGCAAGGCGTTCCAGAACGTCGAGGCCTGCCGGGTGCGCCTGCTCTGATGGGCGTCGTCGGCGTTAGATGGCCGGTAGATTAGTCTGCCGACGGTACCCGTGTGGTGGCGACAAGGCGGGCTCCTCCGGGCAGGGCGGCGTCGGCGATGATGTCCCCTATGGATACGGGCGCGCGGGCGGTCGTTTGCGCCGCGACTCTGGCCGCCGCCAGAAGCTCCGCGCGAAGAATCGGCCGATCTGACCTCACGGGCACGACCGGCCGGGTTCCGCCGGACACGCGAACGGTCCCGGTGAAGGTGCGGACCGGCTCAGAGAGCTCGCTCAAGGCATACTCGCGGCCGCGCTCGCAGGCGGCCCCGCGGACCGCATCGAGAGCGGCAGCGCGTACCCGCAGGCGGCAGCCGGTGGGGCAGAGGATGCACACAAGCTCGCGTGGATGGTCGGTCATCGCTTCCCCCCGCGGGACTGTTTCGCCACGTGGATCTCGACGGGGCCGCCTTCGGTGGCCAGCGCCGGCAGCTCTAGCCGGGCCATCTCCGAAGGCGCAAGGTAGTTGAAGGCGCACGACGCCAGCTCGGCGCCATCGCGCATCGCGGACACCGTGACCCGGTTGCGCGGTTCACGCGACCGGAAGTGGAGCGTCGCGGGCTCGTTGGGCAGAAGTCGCTGTGGTGTGACGTAGCGGAGCTCGTGGGGAGCAACGACCGGGACGGGGGGAGGGGTGGCCGTGACCCAGGTCCAAGGGTGGTCGGCGTAGGCCGCGGCCTGGGCGCCGGCGCGGGCAGCCTCGAGGCTTGCCCAATCGGCCAGGTCGTGCACGTGCAACGCATTCCCGCAGGCGAAGACGCCTGGGATCGACGCGCCCAGCCGCTGGTCGACCATCGCGCCGCCGGTGGCCGGGTCCATCTCCGCACCGGCCATACGGGTGAGCTCGTTCTCCGGGATGAGTCCGACCGAGACGAGGAGCGTGTCGCACTGGATGTCGCGGCGGGTCCCCGGCAGCGGGCGCCCAGAATCGTCCACCTCCGCGATCGCCACGTCGGTCAGGCGGCCGCCGGACGGGCCGGTCGCCTGGACCTCGACCACCGTGTGCCGGAGCA
>CAYWVN010000065.1:0-9089 GCA_964461725.1 uncultured Coriobacteriia bacterium
CACCCGGCCCGCCACCCGGCCCGCCACCCGGCCCGCCACCCGGCCCGCCACCCGGCCCGCCACCCGGACAACCCAACAAGCTCGTCTCCAACCTGCCGTACAACATCGCTGGGCCGCTTCTGGCCCGCTACCTGACCGAATACCCTTTCCTTGAGCGATACGTCGTGATGCTCCAGAAGGAGGTCGCCGACCGGATCCTCGCGGGTCCGGGCTCCAAGACCTACGGGTCTCTCTCGGTGCGGGCGGCCTACCACTGCCGCGTGAGTCGCGTGTGCCCGGTTCCCCGCACGGTCTTCCTGCCGCGCCCGCACGTGGACTCGTTCGTGATCCTGCTGGAGCGGCGCGCCCGGCCGGCCGTGCGCGTGGACGACGAGGCCGCTTTCTTCCGGGTAGTGCGCGCCGCGTTCGGCCATCGGCGCAAGAACCTGCGAAACGCGCTCTCTGAGGGCTTGGGAGTCGCGCCGGGGGAGGTCGAAGCGGCGCTCTCCCGGGGCGGGGTGGACCCCAAAAGGCGCGGCGAAACGCTGTCTCTGGAGGAGTTTGCGGCCGTCAGCCGGCACATATGCGCCGTGAGCCCCGCCGGGGGTGCGGCCCGAGACCGAGAGAGGGGATAATACGCCAGACGATATCATCTAGCTGGGGCAACGACGCCACCCAGCTGTGTCAGCCTGTTACATTGGGGTCCGCGGGCCGTTGCTTTTGCGGCTGTTACAATGTATAATGCTGATACAATCTGCCGGAAGGAGTTCAGCACTAGATGGCCCTCACCCCAACCCAGCAGGCCAACGTCGTTGGCCGTATTCGCACGGACCTCCAGACCCACGTAGGAAGCAAGATGAAACTCAAGGCCAATATGGGCCGCTGCAAGATCATCGAGCGCGAAGGCGTGCTGGAGGAGACCCACCCCAATCTGTTCATCGTCAAGGTGGACGAGAAGCGCGAGCGGACGCGCCGCGTGTCGTACAGCTATGCCGACATCCTGACCAGGACGGTTGAGCTGACGCACATCAAGAGCGGGGAGAGCCTCTTCCCTTGGCTCCAGTAGGGCGCCCGCCGGTCGCGCGGGGCAGCGCAGGCTTTGAGCTACTGAGAACTCCATAGGCGCACGACATACCACAGCGGGGCTGTGGTATGTTCTTTTCCTACACGGTATGGTGTCCACCCCGGCCGGGCGAGAGGGCTGACCGGCCGGGTCACGGATCGTCCCCGACTACAGGAGGTTTCGGGCTTGAAAGGGTTCAAGACACTGCGCGTCCGCGCCAACGCCAAAGTCAATCTTCATCTCGATGTGCTGGGGAAGCGCGACGACGGCTTCCACGACATCGTGAGCGTGATGCAAAGCATCAGCCTCTCGGACGAGGTCCATATGATGCGCGAAGAGAGGCTCCAGCTGACCAGCAACGAGGGGCCGCTGATCACTCTGGACAACCTGGTCTGGAAGGCGGCCAACCGTCTGGCGGAGGTCAAACGGCCGCCGTGCGGCGCCTGGATGACGCTCATGAAGTCGATCCCGATCGGGGCCGGTCTGGCGGGCGGCAGCGCCGATGCCGCGGCCGCCTTGGCGGGTCTGAACATCCTCTGGGAGCTCGGCCTGTCCGAGGACGAACTCGCTGGGATCGGCCTGGAGATCGGCTCCGATGTTCCCTTCTGCCTCAAAGGCGGCACCATGCTCGCCGAGGGCCGGGGCGAGCGACTTACATCGGCCAAGCTCGAGGGTGACTGGATGGTCGTCCTGGCCTCACCTGACATCAAGATCGAGACGGCGGCCACCTATGCGCTCTTGGACGAGAAGCGGGTGCCGGCGCTGGGTGCCTGGGACCAGGTCAAGGACGCGTTCTCAGAGGGTCGTACCGCCGACGGCTTGAAGCTTGCCGGCAACGTCTTCCAGGAGCTTGTGGCCGCGGATCACGGCGACATAGCCAAGCTCATAGAAGCGGCGCTCGGCGCTGGTGCCGACAAGGCGCTCATGAGCGGAACGGGCCCGTCGGTCCTGGCAGTGACGCAAGACGAGGAGACGGCCGCCAAGGTGGTCGAGGCGATGGAGGGCACCTGCGAGCGTGTGGGTGTCTTCGAGCCTGTGGACGCGGGCCTCGAAGTGTCGTTCGGCGAGGAAGAGCCCTGGAAGCCCGTGACGGCTGAGACGCTGATGGAGGGACTGCCCGCAGGTTGGCTGGAGAACTGATGCCCGAGGCCGACGCCCTCGTCCTGGCCGGCGGATCGGCCGCCGGGCTATCCTTCGAAGCGCCCCACAAGTCGCTTGTCGAAGTGGCCGGAAAGCCGATGATAGAGTGGGTCGTCGATGCGCTGCGCGCCGCTCCTGCGGTAGGCCGCATCGTCGTCGCCTGGCCGTCGGATGCCACGCCGGGGCCGTGGGTGGAAAAAGTTTCGAAACTTGTGGCAGGAGACGGCACACTCATAGAGAATATATCAGCAGGTATCGGATTCCTGGGACGAGAGCGTCCGTTGCTCATCACAGCGGCCGACCTGCCGCTTCTTTCCGGGCAGGCCGTCGAGGATTTCCTCGTCCGCTGTGCCGCCGAACCGGCGGATTTCCTGTACTCGATCATCACGCGGGAAGACTGCGAACGGGTCTTTCCCGGGGTGAAGAGGACCTACGGCCGGGTGGTCGAGGGCGTCTTCACGGGCGGGAATCTGATGTTGGTCCGGCCGGATGCGTTCGAGCGGAATATCGAGCTCGTGCGGCAGGCCTATGAGTTGCGAAAGAGCCCGGTCAAGATGGCCTGGGTCCTGGGGCCCACATTCGTATTGAGGCTATATCTGCGGCGTCTGTCGATCGGTGAGCTCGAGCGCCGGGTTTCTGAGATGATCGGGGGGCCGGCCAGGGCCGTCTGGACGCCGTTCGCTGAGATAGGATTCGATGTCGACAAGGATTCGGATCTGGAACTGGCAGGGCGCATGTTGCGAGAGAAGGGGGTGAAACAGTAGTACAGGCAAGCCGGCCGTCTTGCCGAGGAGACGGCCCGCAGAGGGGGCAGGAGTACACCCGGATTGGGGCACTATAGGGGCGAGGAGGCACGCGAGCGATGAACGTGACGAAGGTGAACATCCGGCCGGTGGACATGATGAAAGTCAAGGCGATCGCCAGCATCACCATCGACAATGAGTTCGTGGTGCACGATCTCCGCGTCGTCGAGGGAGACAAGGGTTACTTCGTGGCTATGCCGAGCCGGAAGCTCCCGAACGGCGAGTTTCGTGATGTGGCACATCCCATCAACACGACCACCCGCTACGCCATCCAAGATGCGGTGCTCGCTGAGTTCGCCAGCGCGATGAGTCTTCCGGCGGAGCAGGTGGTCGCCGACCGAGGGAAGGCGACGGCGGGCGGGGGCGGCGAAGCCAAGAAGGCTTCCCGGCCTGCTCCCAGAGACGTGGCGCCGGCTCCCAAGCCGGCCGAGGGCGCTCCGTTGACACCGGAAGGCGAGGCCGATTTCCCTTTCGCGGCAGCCCCGAACCTGAGAACGGGCGGAGCCGCGACAGAGACGCCGAATAGCACTACCGCGTAGGGGTATCTGACGTATCTTCGTTTCCTTGACCCTTGTTTTCCCCTGTCCTTATACTATGCTGTCTGTGGCTGCGGGCGCCTCGTGGGGCTCGGCGTGGGGCGTGCCGGGTACCGTGGCGCCCGGGCACCAGTGGGGCGTGGTGAAACGGTAACACAGCGGACTTTGGATCCGTCATTTGGAGGTTCGAATCCTCCCGCCCCAGCCAGTTCGGACCTCTGCTCGACCGGTCGCGCTTTGGCCTGTTTCGACCCGGTGGCTCGCACGGGAGCGCTCTCTTGGATGTGGCGGTAGTAGTCTTGGCGGCGGGTGAGGGCAAGCGGATGAGGTCCGCTGTCCCCAAGGTGCTGCACGAGGTGTGCGGCCGTCCGATGCTCCAGCACGTCCTCGACGCGGTGACCCCCTTGAAGCCGTCCCGGACGGTCGTCGTAGGGCGCGAGGGGCTGCCCGACATCCGGGAGATGGCTGCACCCTACGGCGCGAAGGTAGTCGTGCAGCGCGAGCCGCTCGGCACCGGCCACGCCGTGGCCCAAGCCGCTCGGTCGCTGGCCGGGTTCACCGGCTCCGTGCTGGTGGTCTGCGGCGACACGCCGCTTATCACCACCGCCACCATGCGGGCCCTCGTGCGCCGCCGCGGCGCCTGCGCGGCCGCGGTGCTGACCGCCTACGCAGACAACCCCCTTGGCTACGGACGCATCCTGCGCGGCCCCGGCAATGCGATCGAGCGAATCGTCGAGGAGAAGGACGCGACCTGCGACGAGCGGGCGGTGAACGAGGTCAACTCTGGAACCTACTGCTTCGACAAGAAGGCTCTCTTCGCCGCGGTAAAGACACTGTCACGGGACAACCGCCAGGGGGAGTACTATCTGACCGACGTGGTGGCGCGCCTCGCCGGAGTGGTCGCCTCTGTCGCCCGGGATCCCAGCGAGATACTCGGTGTGAACTCGCGGCGCGAGCTGGCCGCCGCCGAGATGATCATGCGCTGGCGTATCATCGCGGCCTGGATGGACAAAGGGGTGACGTTCACCGATCCCCGCTCCTGCTTCGTCTCGGCCGACTCTGGTATCGGCCGCGACACCGTGATCGCGCCGTTCAGCTCTGTCGAGGGCGGGACGAGCGTCGGCCGGGGATGCACCATCGGCCCGATGACGCGCCTCATTGACGCGCGGGTCGGCGACGGCTCCATCGTCGAACAGTCGACGGTCCGGGAGGCGCGGCTCGAGGCGGGTACAAGGGTCGGGCCGTTCGCGCATCTGCGTCCCCGCACGGTGCTCGCGGCAGGCGCGAAGGCGGGCTCGTTCGTCGAGATCAAGAACACGCGCGTGGGTGAGGGGAGCAAGGTCCCGCATCTCTCGTACGTGGGTGATACCGAGATCGGCAGTGGCGTGAACGTCGGCGCCGGCTCCATCACGTGCAACTACGACGGGCGGCACAAGCACCGCACGATCATCGAAGACGATGTCTTCATCGGGAGCGACACCATGCTGGTCGCGCCGGTGCGTGTCGGCCGGGGTTCGGTGGTGGCGGCGGGGTCGGTGATCACCAAGGACGTCCCGCCGGACACGCTGGCCATCGAACGGGCCGAGCAGGCGCACGTCAAGGGATGGCCCAGCCGAAAGAAGAATGAGGAGCGATCCACCAAGAAGCGGCAGACCAAGAGGAGGTAGTAGCGCGGATGGCACATTCGGCGAAGCGGAGGATGATGATCTTCTCGGGGAGCTCCAACCGTCCCCTTAGCGAGGCGATTGCCGGGCATCTCGGCCAAGGGCTGGGCAAGATCCAGCTCTCCCAGTTCGCCGACGGCGAGATCTTCGCCAAGTTCGACGAGAGCATCCGCGGCACCGATCTGTTCCTCGTTCAGACGCTGGCCAAGCCCGTGAACACCAACTTCATGGAGCTGTTGGTCATGGCGGATGCGGCCAAGCGGGCCTCAGCGGCCATCGTGAACGCCGTCATCCCGTACTTCGCCTATGCCCGCCAGGACAAGAAGATGAGCGCTCGGGAGCCGATCACCTCCAAGATGATCGCGGACATCCTCGAGGCGGTGCACATCGACCGGGTCATCACTATGGACCTGCACGCCGGCCAGATCCAAGGTTTCTTCAATGTGCCGGTGGACCACATGACCGCGCTTCCTATCCTGGCCGGCTACTTCGCTGAGAAGAAGCTTCCGGATCTCGTGTGCGTATCACCCGACGTCGGCCGAATGAAGCTCGCCAAGGACTATGCCGACCAGTTGGACGCGGACCTCGCCGTGCTGCACAAGAGCCGCCCGGCCCACAATGTGGCTGAGATCACGCACCTGGTCGGCAGCGTCGAAGGCAAGACCGCGCTTCTGATCGATGACATGATCGACACGGCGGGGACGCTCACGAAGGGCGCGGAGGCGCTGATGGCCAACGGCGCGCGCGAGGTGTATGCGTGCGCCACCCACCCCATCCTCTCTGGGCCGGCCATCGGGCGGCTGGAGTCCGCGCCCATCAAGGAAGTCGTGGTGACCGACACCATCATCATCCCGGAGGAGAAGCAGAGTCCGAAGATCGTGCAGCTCTCGATCGCCGAGCTCTTCGCTCACACCATCAAGAACGTCTACGAGGATACCTCGGTTAGCCAGCTCTTCGAGACGAATCACCGCGGCTAGCCGGGCCGCCCGCTCGATTGCTCCGCCGGCAGGGACCGAGTCCTATCGCACCACCAGGTAGTTCGACCCAGTCCGGCGCTGCTTGTTGCCGGCTTCGTCCCTGGCCCAGACGTAGACGCGATAGGTCCGTCGGGACAGATTGCAGCGGAACCGAAAACCGCGCCCCGGGCCGGTCGAGCGCAGCCCCAGCGAGTACCTCTTCACAGTGGCCCCGCCCAGCGTCCTTATCCCGATGTTGACGACAGCACTGGGGCTCTGTGAGTCGCTCACCCGGTAGTAGAAGGTGGCGACGCGACCTCGATGTACATAGGCGCGGTGCGGCGACGGCGACGAAGAGCTTCTCCGGGTGCGCCCCGAAGTAGCCCAAGAGGTCGATGTAGATTCCCTTGGCGTTGGCGACGGTGTGGGTCGCGCTGCCGCTGTCCTGGCCTTTGAGCGGGTTGACGTCGATGGCCGGCGGGGTCTCCGAGGCCGTGCCGCCCAGGCCTGAGTTGGGAAAGCATGACTTGAACACGATGATCTCATTCTCGCCGCCGGGGTCGGTGGCGAGGCGCGAGTAGCCTGAGTTCTGGCCGGATTCGGCGAACAGGGCGGCCGCGTAGCTGGCGGCGTTTGTGCCGCGGAACCAGGTGTACCAGTCGCCGATGTCGGTCGTGCTGCCAATCGGTAACCCGCGGCTCGCGGCCATGCTGCTTCCCCATCCGTAGTTGGTGTCGCTGACGAAGTAGCGGTTGTCGCGGAGCGCCACGCCGAGGCCGCCATCTGTGTCGTTCAGCCAGTTCTCGCCGGTCGAGTGGTGGATGAAGATGAGCTTGACGGGGCTCGCCGGTGGCAACGGGTTCGGCAGCCCATTTGCCCAGGCCGGCCCGGTGCGAGCGAGGTGACCAACGCCACAGACGCTATCGACCTCAACGCAAGAGCCAACCCACGCCGCAGCCAGATGGCGGACCCGTGTCGTTGCTCGACTGAAGGACTGCTCATCTAGGACCCCTCTTTCCCGGTGTCGCCTCCTCGGCGTCGTCTTCCCGGTATCGGTTTCTCGTTGTCGTCCTGTACTTCTCCTGTCGGCAGTCGCTCACCTGCCCATTAGGCGAGGATTGGGTGACATTGGGACAAGGGCGGGACAAGGGCGGGTTGCTCAGGAGACGTCGGGGTGTATAATTACGATTTGCTCCGGAAACGGCGCAGGCATCCCCAGTCCGATCGGCCTCGTGAGAAGGTGACTGATAGATGGAGTTTGCGGAACTGAAGACCGTGAAGCGTGAAGGAAAAGGCAAGGGAGTCGCCAGGAAGCTGCGCGCGGCCGGGCAGATACCGGCGGTGCTCTACGGGCGCGACATAGAGAGCGTGGAGCTCACGGTGGACGCCCGCGAACTCATGCAGGTCATCCACAGCGATGCCGGGACCAACGTGCTCCTGAACCTCTCCATCGAGGGTGAGAAGGACAGCAACACCGCCATGATAAAGGAGATCCAGCGCAATCCCCTTCGCGACGGATTCTTCCACGTGGACTTCATGACGATTTCTATGGACCGCGAGATCACGACCAGCGTCCCGGTGCTCGTCGTGGGCGAGCCCCAGGGGGTCAAGGCGGGCGGCGTTCTCCAGCACGGCATCTGGGAGGTCGAGGTGCGCGCGCTGCCCCGCAACCTGCCCGAGAACATCGCCATTGACGTGACCGAACTGGACATCGGCGACGCGGTGCGCGTCTCGGACCTCGCGGTGGCCGACGACGTCGAGGTGCTGAGTCCACCCGATGAGATCGTGGTTTCCGTCGTGCCACCGACCGTGGTGAAGGAAGAGGTCGCCGAAGAGGTCGAGGGAGAAGAGCTGGCCGAAGGCGAAGTGGCGGCCGAAGGCGAGGGGGCGGCTCCTGCCGAGGCCGGGACCGGAGAAGAGACGTCGGAGTAGGCGGTTTCCCTGTCGGCATAACGGCGCCCTCGACTGTCTTCATGCGAGGGCGCTTTTTCTTGCGAGAAAGGTGTTTGAAGTGATCGTGCTCGGTCTGGGCAATCCCGGCAGGAAGTACGAGGGCACCCGGCACAACATGGGGTTCATGGTGGTCGAAGAGCTGGCCCGTCGTCTGGGTATCCGGCTTTCCTCGCGCGGCTGCCGCAGCATCTGGGGCAGTACCCGGCTGCCGTCGGACCGCGAGGTGCTGCTGGCCCAGCCCCAGACCTATGTCAACGAAAGCGGCCAGGCGGCCGCCGCGCTCCTCGGCTACTTCCGCGCCAAGCCGGCTTCCCTGCTGGTAGTGCACGACGATCTTGACCTCGAGCTCGGGCAGCTCCGAATCAAGGCTTTCGGGGGGAGCGGCGGCCACCGCGGGGTGCAATCGATCATCAACCAGGTCCACACGGACCGTTTCGCCAGGGTGCGGTTGGGGTTGGGTCGCCCGCCCGATGGCGTGGATGCGGCGGACTTCGTGCTGTCACGTTTCGATGCCCCCGAGGAGGGGGCCGCGATGCAGGCGGTGGATGCGGCGGCGGAGGCGGTGCTGGCTGTGGTAGACGATGGCGTCCATGACGCCATGACCAGTTTCAACCAGCGCCGGGAGTAAGGTGCAGGTAGGGGAACTGGCGGCGCTGGTCGCCGAGAATCGGGCTGTGCGGACGCTGGCCGCCGCGGGCGCCCGCCCGGGCGCATGCGCGGCTTTCGTGTCGGCACGCCTTCGGCCGCTGGTCATCGCTGGACTTATCCGCGCCGGGCTCGACGTCAGGCTGGTTCTGGCGGCCAACGCCCAGCGGGCGGCCGAACTCGTCCGCGACCTGGCGACGCTGCTTCCGGACACCTGCGTGCTCGACCTGCCGTCCTGGGACGTGTTGCCGTTCGAGCCCCTGTCGCCCAGCGTCGAGACGGTCGCGCGGCGCCTGCGTGCGTTCGAGGCGCTGGCCGGCGAGGCCGGCGAGGCTGGCGAGGCCGGCGAG
>CAYWVN010000066.1:0-9089 GCA_964461725.1 uncultured Coriobacteriia bacterium
ACCGGATGCCCGACACCGTGCACGTGCGCGACTGGGGCTATGTGACTACCGCAACAGGTGCGCAGCGGGTATGGCGCATCGACCCGGACGACACCCGCCCGTGAACGGGTGAGCCCCGATGACCGACCTCTGGGTTCAGCCGGGGTTCTGGCCGGCGGTCCTGGTGTGCAGCGGGCCGCCGGGGACGCCTGCCCGGCTTTCCTCAATCGCCGGATCAAGCTGCCGTCCCGGTGACGGGGGGGGTGGGGGGGGCGGGGGGGGAAGTGCCCACAATGTCTGTGCGCCAGTATATCATTGGGCCATGGCCGCCCCGACCGAACGCCGAGATCGAATCCGACTCGTCCACCTGGCCGACACCCATCTGGGCTTCGGCGCCTACCGGGCGCTGGATGCCGAGTTCGCCATCAACCAACGCGAAGCCGACAACTACCGCGCCTTCGAGCGGGCCATCGATGCCATCATGGAGCTCCGGCCTGACCTCGTCATCCACGCCGGGGACGTCTTCGACTCGGCGCGGCCCAGCAACCGCGCGATGTCGTTCGCCCTGCGGCAGTTCCTGCGCCTGACCGCGGCCGGCATCCCCGTCGTCCTGATCAGCGGGAACCACTCGACCCCGAAACTGGCCGGCACCGGCAGCGTCTTCGAGATATTCGACCTGTTCGAGGGGCTGCGACCGGTCTACGCCGATGGCTACGAGCGGGTCGACTTGGCGCGGACGATCGTCCACGCGGTCCCGCAGTGTCGCTCTCCCGAGGAATTCCAGGCCGCGCTCGCCGCCGCCCGGGAATCTCTCGAGCAGGAATCGGCCGGCAAGGGCAACCGGCGCCCGCACATACTCACGGCGCACGCGGCCTACGCAGGAATCCGCGAGTTCTCGATGGCCGAGTTCAACGAGCAGCTCATCTCCGCCGAGGGCGTCTTCGCCGGTTTCGACTACGTCGCGTTGGGCCACTACCACAACCACGCCCAGCTCGCCCCCAACGCCTACTACAGCGGCTCGCTGGAACACCTGACCTTCGCGGAAGCCGGCCGGCCGAGGGGCTTCCTCGAGGTCACGCTCCCGGCCGGAACCGGGAACGCCCACGGGACGGCCGAGGTCGTCTTCCGCGAGGTAGCGACCCGGGCGATGGTCGACCTGCCGCCCGTCGACGCCGCGGGGGCCGACGCGTCGTCGCTCATGGAACGCCTCGAGAAGGTGGTCCGCGACTCCGCGCCGGAGGGCGCTATCGTGCGCCTCTCGCTCAAGGACGTGGAACCCGCCGTGTACGCCTCGCTAGACTTCGCCCGATTGCGGGCGCTCACCGCCGACACCGTCCACTTCGAGCTGAACAAGCAGTCGGCGCGCGCGCCGAACGACGAGGCGGCGCCGGAACACCCGGAGACGTTAGGAACAGGCAACCTCGGGCAAGAATTCGAGCGCTTCCTGGCCGCCCAAGAGAAGCTGCCCGCCAAGGAGCTCCGCGCGCTCCGCGAGTTGGGCACCGGCTATCTGTCCCGGGCGACCGCGTCCGAGGAGGAGTCCGGGTGAGGCTGAAGTCGATCGAGCTCGCCAACTACCGCAAGTACGCGGAGCTTGGGCCAATCGAGTTCCCGGACGGTCTGCTGGGCGTCTTCGGGTCCAACGGGTCCGGCAAGTCCACATTGGTCGAGGCGGTGGCCTGGGCCCTCTACGGCAACGCCGCCGCGCGGACCGACCGCGCCGAGATCAAGCGCCAGGGGGCCGGCCCGCTGGATCCGTGCCGGGTCATCCTGGAGCTGGAGCACGGCGGGAGCGAGTACCGCGTCGTCCGCGAGATGAAGGGCCGATCGCTCTCGGCCGACGCCTCTGTGACGGCCGGGCAGAAGCCGCTGGCGAAGACCTCGCGTGAGACGGAGAAGTACATCAGCCGGCTGCTGGGCATGGACCGCGAGTCGTTCTTCACCAGCTTCTTCGCCCGGCAGAAGGAGCTCGACGCGCTGTCAGACCTCCGGCCGGCCGAGCGCCGCAAGCTCATCATCCGCATGCTCGGAATCGACGCGATCGACCGGGCCATCGAGATGATGCGCGCCGACACGCGCGGGCTCCAAGGCCGCATCGAGGCGCTGCGCGATTCGGTCCGCCCAGAGATGGTCACCGAGCGCCGGGAGGAGTTGGCGTCCTTGGAGAAGGAGATCGCCGAGCTCACCGCCCGGCTCGACGAGCGGCGAGCCGCGCTCATGCAGGCGCGGGCGGCGGCGGGAGCGGCCCAGCAGGCGCTCGAGATGGTCATGGACAAGCGCCGGCAGTACGAGGAACTCGCCACCCGCTATACAGAGACCTCGGCACAACTGACCGCTGCGCGCGAGGGGGAGCAGCGGCTGCGCGAGGAGATCGCCGCTCTGACGCAGGAGAAGTCGCGGCTCCCGGAGCTCAAGCTGGCGGCCAAGGAATTCGACCGGGCCGGCGCTGAGCGCGAGGAGATGGAGCGCCTGCGGGCGGACGCGCTGGTCGCCGCGGAGCTAGACGCCCAGCGTGAGCGCATCCAAGCACGCCTGGAGGAGATAGCAGTCAGGCTCTCAGAGCTGGAGGGCAAGCGCAAGCGGCGGGAGCAGCTCGAGCGAGAGCAGGAGTCGGCACGCGGCCGCCTGGCCGAAACAAGGCAGGCGATGGACGAGGCGCTGGCCTCGGAGACACGGGCCACCGCGGCGGTGCAGCATGCGGAGGAGAGACTGGACGAGCACCTGGCGCAGAGCGAGCGCTGGGCGGAGCTGGGTCCCGAGAGCACCTGCCCCACCTGCCTGCGGCCACTGGGCGAAGATTTCGAGTCGATCGTCGGCCACTTCCAGGCGGAGGAGACAGGGCTTCGCCAGCGGCTCGAACAGGCGACAACAGCGAGGCTGGCTGCCGAGGAGACGCGCGAGGAACTGAAGCGCGGCCTGGAGCAGGTTCAGGACGAGCTGGCCGACCTCCAATCCGCGCTCGCTGAGGTCCAGGACGCCGCCCGGGAAGCGGAGTCTCTGCGCGCCGAAGAGGACGGCCTTCGGGAGACTCATCAGAGTTTGAACAAGCGGCTTTCCGAGACGGGCAAGACGGCCTATGACCGGGTCGCACACGACCGGCTGCTCGCCCGGATCGGCGAACTGGCGGCGTCACGCGACGAGTTCGTTGCGCTCAGCGGCAAACTGGAACGGTTACCCGCCTTGGAGAAGCAGCTCGCGGAAACGACGAGCCGGGTGGCGGACCTGACCAAGACCCTCGCCGGAGTCGAGGCCGAGGGAAAGACGCTGGCCTTCAGCCACGATGAGTTCGAGAACCGGCGCACGGGGAACGACGCGGCGCAGGCCGCCGCGCACCAGGCGGACATCGCCACCAAGGAAGCCGAGCACCATGTCGGACTTGCCGAGGGCGCAGCCGGGGCCATGCGACAGAACCTCGCCGAACTCGCCAGACAGCAAGAACGTCTGGACAAGGACACCGCGGAGCACGAGCGCCTGCTCCGCCTGGAGGAAATCTTCACCCGCTTCCGGACCCACCTCATCGGACGCATCCGGCCGGCGCTCGCGGCCAAGGCGGGAGACCTCCTCCGCGACCTGACCGACGGCCGCTACAGCCAGCTCGAGCTCGACGACGACTATCAGATCTACATCTATGACGACGGAGAGAAGTTCGGCATCGACCGCTTCTCCGGAGGCGAGAAGGACCTGGCCAACTTGAGCCTGCGGCTCGCCATATCGGAGCAGATAGCGGAGACCGCTGGGGACGAACTCGGCTTCATCGTCCTGGACGAGATCTTCGGCAGCCAAGACCCGGAGCGCAGGGACGCCGTCATGCGCGCACTCGCCCGCCTGTCCAACCGCTTTCGCCAGGTCATCGTCATCACCCACGTCGAGGAAGTCAAAGACCGCATGCAGTACGCGGTGATGGTGACGGAAGACGAGGCCGGCATCTCTCGGGCCCACCTGGAGTAGGCGCCCCGGCCGAACGTTCTAGAATGGTGACACAGCGCTCCTGACGAGGAGATAGGCGACCGCGAGCGCCAGAGCCGCCAGTACCGACAGAGCCACCGTGAGGTAGAGGATCTCGGCCGGATCCACTTCGTTGCGCTCGCCATGATCTGCCAGTCTGGACGGCGCATGCGGGAGCACGGTCTTGCCCACCGCCGCCGAAGCCCGTCCGGAAGCCCCCTTTAGGCGCCGAGCGCCCCGGTTCAGCCGGTCGGCAGTCTGACCCATGGCGCGATCCTGAGCGCTGCTCGCTCGGGCGAACCACTGCAGGAGACCGGTCTTGCCGGGATGCTCTTCGGGAATCTCGAACTTGAGTTTGGTGGAATCGTCGGCTGGAGCCTCGTCCTCCACCGGCGCGGAGGTCAGCCCGGAGAGTGGCTCGGTTGGCTCGGTTGGCTCGGTTGGCTCGGTTGGCTCGAAGGTCTCGGCGGGCTCGAAGGCCAGCGGCAGTTCCGGCGCAGGCGCCGCGGCCGCGGCGAGCTCGGGCTCCGGCTCCGCGAACAGCTCGAGCGGTGGCTGTTGGACAGCGTCGTGGAGAGCCAACTCCAGCACGGGCGGCTCCGCGCGCCCTCTGGCCAGCTCCCCGACCGACTCCACCAGACCGCGGAGCGCCTGGTCCAAGGCCCGGCCACCGGCGTCGATCAGGCCCGGCTCGCGCTCGTCCTGACCGGCTCCCCAGATCACCTTCTTGGAGTGACCCTTGACCGGCTTCAGTCTCGGCAGTCGCATGTCTTCGAGCGGCCTGCGCACTCTCCCCAGAGCAGGCTCGTCCCGGCGCTCGTCCCGGCCGATGACATCTCTGCACGCGGAGACCTCGTCTGTCGAACAAAGAATCACGACGTCCGCTCCAATGCCCACCACCTGGTCAATCGGAACCGTGATGGTCGCCCCGTCGCGGCTGGAGCGCACGCTCAGGTGGATGACCGCACCGTCCGGGCCGGTCTCGAAGTCCGCAATGCGCCCCAAGATGTCACCTTCTGAGGTCAGCACAGAGAGGTTCAGGCACTTCTTGATTTCCTTCCCGAAGCCTCTTGCCAACTCCTCAACTCCTCAGGGAACCGTCAACTGTCGAGAGCGGGTGTCCGTGGCCTGCGAGTGTGATTCCGGGGCATCCAGGCTGTGCTTAGAATATAGCAGATGAGCAACGCGGGGCGGTGCCTGCTTCTTGCCAATGGCGGGCGTCTGGGTAACAATTCGCAAAGACCGGGCCTGGAAAGGGCTGCGGTCCCCTGACCGGCCCCTTCTGTGGAGCGGACCGCATGCACGTTCTGGGAATCAACTGCTTCTCGCACGACACCGCCGCCGCCATCCTACGTGACGGCGAGCTGCTGGCCTTCGCCGAGGAAGAGCGTTTCAATCGCGACAAGCACACCAAGGCCTTTCCGGACAAAGCGATCGCGTATTGTCTGGAAACGGCCGGGGTGGGCATCGAAGAGGTGCAGCACGTCGCCTTCTCGTTCCGCCCCTGGATGGACCTTGGCCGTGCGACTATCTCGGCGGCTCAGAGCTTCCCGCTGACGTCCCGCGAGTACGCCACGCAGTTCGCCATCGACGCCCGACTGCGTTATCGAGTGTGGGACTTCGTGCGCCGCTACGCCTACCGGGGCGAGGTGCACCTCGTGGGCCATCACGAGTCCCACATCGCCAGCTCCTACCTCGTCTCCCCTTTCGACGAGGCGGCCATCCTGTCGATCGACCGGGGCGGCGACTATCTCTCGACGATGCTGGCCGCCGGGCGCGACAACCGCCTCGAGATCCTGCAGACGACACGCAATCCGCACTCGGTCGGCGAGGTCTACAGCGCCGTCACGGCCTTCCTGGGCTTCCTGCCCAACTGCGACGAAGGCAAGGTCATGGGGCTGGCGCCCTACGGCCAGTCCATATACATGGACGAGCTCCACGATATCATCCACCTCCTCCCGGGCGGTCGATTCCGCGTGAACCTCGACTACTTCACCTATCATCTGGGCGGCCACACGAGAGGCAGCTGGGTGAGCGAGAAGTTCATCCGCATCTTCGGTCTGCCGCGCGAACCCGAGAGTGGGCTCGGTGAACGCGACCGGGACCTGGCCGCCAGCGTCCAGAAGATGACCGAGCTCGCCGGAGTCCATCTGGCCGAACACCTCTATGAGCAGACCCACGCCAAGCACCTCTGCATCACTGGGGGCGTGGCGCTGAACAGCGTGATGAACGCGGCGATCTTGAACCGCACCGGTTTCAAGGATATCTACGTGCAGCCGGCTGCCGGCGACGCGGGCACCGCGCTGGGCGCCGCCTACTACACCTGGAACGTCATCCTCGACCGGCCCCGCACATTTGTGATGGAGCACGCCTATTGGGGGCCCGAGTATCACGACGACGCGACCGAGAAGTTGCTCCGCGAGGCGAAGCTCAGCTTCACCAAAGAGGCGGATCCGCCCCGCAAGGCGGCCCAACTCCTCTCGGAGGGCAAGATCGTCGGCTGGTTCCAGGGGCGGGTCGAGGCCGGCCCGCGCGCCCTGGGCAACCGCTCCATCCTGGCCGATCCCCGGCGCGCGGAGATGAAGGATATCGTGAACGCTGAGGTCAAACACCGGGAGGGATTCCGCCCGTACGCTCCCTCCGTGCTGGAGGAAGACGGACCCGACTACTTCGAAGACTACTCGCCGGAGCCGTTCATGCTGAAGGTGCTGCCGATCAAGAAGGAAAAGCAGAGCGTCATCCCGGCGGTCACGCATACGGACGGCACCGGTCGCATCCAGACGGTTACGCGGGAACAGAATCCGCTGTATTATCATCTGATAGGTGAGTTCAAAGCGCTCACTGGGGTGCCGGTTGTGCTGAACACGTCTTTCAACGTGCGCGGCGAGCCGATCGTGCAACGGCCTGAGGAAGCGCTCAAGATGTTCTTCACGACCGGCATGGATGCCTTGTTCCTGGGGCCATACCTGGTCGTCAAGTAATCCGCCATCCTCCTGGCGCCATGTGGCCGCCGCTGTCGGGACGGCACGCGAGAAGGGTATGCTGAGTGCAGGAATACGACTCGGACCTAGACGAGCTGGTGGAATCACACCGGGCACATCGCGCCCGCAAGGCGGTCGGCCAGACCGATGATAGGGCCGACGCCATCATCAGGCGCGGGCGGATCCGCCGGATGCTGGTCGCCACGCTCGTCGTGCTGGCAGTGCTCTTCGGCGCAGCGGGAGCGTACTTCTACCGGAACATACCGCAGGCGCTGGCGGGTTGTCTCCCAGCGCAGGCCGGAGGATTCCCAGTCACCAACGTGATGAGCGGCGAGGACGCTATGAAGAGCACCGTTGGGCTCCACAAGGGGAAGCTCGGGCGCCCGAAGGAAGCCGTGATCGGCGCCTACGGTCCGGGAACATCCGTCTGGCTGATGAGCTACGCGAACGCCGCCCGGGCCCGCGAGTCGGTCGTCAAGATGGCCAACAAGATGCCCAAGTACGGTAAGGACTTCCAGAAGGTGACGATCCAGAGGCGCAAGGGCCTGAAGCTCTACGTCACCAAGCCGGGCGGCTTCAATCAGTACTACTGGGCACAGGGCCGCGTCGTCGCCTACTTGGTCCCGGGGGAAATGCTCAAACCAGAAGCCTTCAACACCATCGATGAGATCAGCCGGGCTCTATACTACTACCAGCTGCTTCACTAGCCACAGGCTTCAATTCCACCTCGTCACCCACCCGGAGCCCCAACTGCCGTGTGGCGCTTCGCTGATTCACCGCTACGCAGAGGTAGCCCGAAGAGTCCACCAGCCCCACCGTGCTGCCCTCGGGGACATCGGAGAATACCTCCCGCAGGGGGATAGAGACGCGGCGGCCCGCCCAGCCTAGCTCGAACTCCTCGCCGGCCTGGAATCCAAACTCCTCGAGGTCGCCCCCGACTAGGCTCAGGCGCACCGTGCCGAAGTGGTCGACATCGATCACCTGGCAGACCAGCCGGCCGTTCGCCCGGCACCCCGGCTTCCACGGCCCGGGCCTCAGGCCGCCGGCGTCCAACGCACGGCCGGCGTCGGAGATCGGGGCGCCCGCGGCCAGCAACGCGGCAGCCGGCGCGAAGATGTCGCGAGCGTGGAAGGTCGGGCAGACCGGAGCGCGCGTGAATCTCTCGCTGGAGATCTCGTGTACCGCCACGATGCCTCCGAGGCGGTCGGCCGCGGGAATCAGCAGCCCATTGTCCGGCCCCACCAGGATGTCACCGCGTCCGGTCAAGATCGCCAAGGGCATCCGCTCGCTCCCGACTCCGGGATCGACCACAGCCATGTGTACCGCCTGAGACATCTGCGAGACCGCCGCGGCCAACACGAACGCTCCGCGGCGGATGTCGAACGGAGCGATGCAGTGGGAGATGTCCAGAAGAGTGACGTCGGGCGCCGTTTCCAGGATGACGGCTCTGCAAACCGACACCCACTCGTCCTCCAAGCCAAAATCGCTAAGCAGCGTGACCAGCAAGACCGACTCCCCCTCTCCGGCACCCTCCAGCCGCCGAACCGGACATGAACGTGGGGCTCAGCCCACGCTACAGCTCCGCAACAGCCATCATACAGAGAGGGCGCTCCAGTCGGAAGCGCCCTCTCGTGACTCGCAGGTTCCTCTCGTGCAAAGCTAGCTGCTCTTGCCGATCCTGAACATCTTGGTACCGCAGCTGGGGCAGGTGCCCTGGGTCGCGGGCTTGCCGTTCTTCATGGTGATCGCCTGCGGGTTGCTCATTTCCTTCTTGGCCTTGCACTTCACACAATAAGCTTCCACTAGCCTCACTCCTCCTCTTGCCCCCGGTCCTCTGGATGTTCCAGCGGGAGATTGACAGGCCCGTTCACGGGCGTGCCTCGCGGTGCTAATGAGCACCCTGCCCGAATTCGGCGATATTCTATGCGTTTTGAGCTCAGTATGCAAACCGCGTAGCGCAGGTGCACGGAGAGTGGCCAGCCCACCCTAGGCACCGGCCGGCCAAAAAGGGCGCTCTCGAAGAGGGAACTCTACCTCGTGCGGGGCCGCAACAGCTTCGCCAGGGACCTGAGATCCGGGAGATACCGGGGCGTCCTTCGCTTGTACTCCAGATACTGGACGCCGAACCTCTCGGCCAGCTCCTTCTCCTCGCGGCGGCACTGCACGTACGTGATGAACAACCAC
>CAYWVN010000067.1:0-8898 GCA_964461725.1 uncultured Coriobacteriia bacterium
GTATGTTCCCGATTTCTCGTTCAGCCTGGACGTTTACATCGAAGTCGGCGTCTGCCTTGATGCGATCGTGCTGCGACATTCGGTTCTGGCTCATGAGGATCATCGGTGCCTGGTAGGCCGCGAGAAACGAGAGCATCAGGTTGAGCAGGATGAACGGATAGGGATCCCAGTGCCTGATCCAGGCGACGACATTGAGAATGATCCAAATCACCAGGGCTACCGAGAGCGTGATGATGAAGGTCCAGCTGCCGACCACGGCGGCGGCCGCGTCGGCGGCGCGCTGGCCGAAGGTCAGGCTCTCGCGGTGCACCTGGGTGGGGCTCTTCCTATCGGACTTGTCGCGAGTCGGCTCTGTGATCGCGGCCTCCAGAGGGCGCTCTACTTGACGGTAATCGTACCGGTCATGTCCGGATGGGGCGAACAGTGGAACTTGACCGTCCCCGCCCTGCTGAAGGCCCGCGTGAAGCTCCTGCCTTGACTCAGCAGTCCGGAGTCAAATGAGCCATCGTCCGCCGTGACGGTGTGCTGCACACTGTCCGTGTTGGTCCAGGTCACCTTCCCGCCCGCTGTGACGGTCACGCTCGCCGGGCTGAACGCGAAATTGGCCATCGCGATCTTGGCGGACTTGGCCGCAGCGCCATCGTTGTTCGCGCCACCGCCGGCCGGCGCTTGGTCGCTCTTCGTCGCTCCGCCGGGCGCTCCATCAGTGGTCGAACCAGACGACTGACACCCAGCGAGCAGTACCAGCCCTGCCAGCAGCACAACCACAACACCAACCCATGCACTCCTCTTCATCGTACTCCCTCCACTGATGCGGACCACAAAGGCCGAAGGGCCAGACTTGATAGATGTCCTCCGGGGACTACCTCGCATTGGTGAACCCGAGAAACCAGACGCCGACCCCGAAATAGACGTGGATGAAACCGACGCCGGCGACCACGATGGAATTGCGCCTATGATGCGGCAGCCAGCCCGCCTTGCGCTTGTGAACGAGCAGGCCGGTAACGAGCTGGAAAGTCACCAGCACCAGCAGGACAAGACCCAGATACACGTGCAGCGGGCGACCCAGCAGCAGCGGGTCCGCGGTGACAAGGCGTAGCACCTACGCCGGCCCCGCGCCTGTAGACAAGTACCGCACGATCTCGTCGTACTCCTCCGTGGATATCTCACCGCGGGCGAAACGCTCGCGGGCTATCGTCATCGCGTTGTCGTCTTCCATCGCACCCATGCCGCCCATCGGCCCCATGCAGCCCGGGTGCATTCCACCGCGCCACCCGGGGCCGCGAGCCGCCATCGCCGCCAACATGACTATCCCGATCGGCACAGCCAGAACCACGAACATCATCAGGATCATCCCGAATCCGCCGAAGCCCCACATCATCCGCGACCGCCTCCTTCGAAACGTGGTCCGGCCGGCCACCCCAGCAGCCGGCCGTGACATTCAGCCGGAGTGAGTCCTTCAGCTCGAGCCCAGGTGCTTGATGATCTCCTGGTACTCCTCCTTGGCGATCTCGCCTTTCGCGAACCGCTCCTTGGCGATCTGCATGGCGCGGTCGTCAGCCGGAGGCCGAGCTGCCCCGGCACCGCCACCGAAGCTCCTGATCGCCCACAGCACGACCAGGACTACGCCGGCCAGGATCGCCAGGAAGAACACCAGCTCGACGATCATGCCGATCCAGCCGAATCCGTAGCCGCCCATCATTCCGCCGTAGCCCGAGCCATATCCGCCGTATCCACCCATCATGTCTTCTACACCTCCTATGGTGGGCCGAACCTGTCCAAGTACTTCAGATAGCGCAACAACGCCGGCCAGTCGTCGCTCCGGAGCTGCCAGCGCGGCATGGCCGCGTTCATGAGCTCGCCCTCGGCGTCGATGCCCAGGGTGACGGCGCGCTGGATGGCGACTGGATCGTAGGGCTTTCCATCCGGCTCGTGGAGCCCCGATGTCAGCGTGCTGTAGCTGATCGGCGGAGCGTTCACGCCCGTCATCATGACCGGGCCGCCGCTTCCGTCCACGCCATGACAAAGGGCGCAGCCACCGCCCATCATCCTCACCGAGGGCGCCCCCGCCCTGATGGGGATAGGCCCCGAGGCGTCCACGCCATAGAGGTAGATGGACCGGCCGAGCAGGTCCAGGTCATCTTTCAAGGTCGCGCGCGCGTAGTAGCCGGCGACGACCTCGAAACAGGCGAGCCCGATGATGCCGACGACGACCAGCGCGATTCCTAGATACAGCTGCCACTTCTTCGCGGTCCGCACGAGTCCTCGCCTGCCTTTCCATACGCGCGGGGCGGTCCCCCGGACAGTCTCTCAACAAGTTATTCTGCGCGGGATGCTCGATAACCTTCCTGGGATTCCGGTATACTCGTGGCCGGCGCCACGCGGCCATACGCGCGGGCGCAGTGGCATGCCGGAGTGGCGGAATTGGCAGACGCGCGCGACTCAAAATCGTGTGGGCATCGCCCTTGGGGGTTCGAGTCCCCCCTCCGGCACATGAACACAGCACCAAGACACGGCGGGCCGCTGATTCCGGCCGCCGGAGGCTAGGCCGCTGATTCCGGCCGCCGGAGGCTAGGCCGCTCCAGCCTCCCGGTGTCTGGCGAGGATGTCGTCGGCAAGACGGTCCAGAGCCGCGAAGTCCTCCGCCTGCGGATAGCCCTTCGAGAGAACCGGCTCCAACACCTCCACCTTGAGATGGCCGAGCATGCCGGTCAGCTGCTCCACGGTCTTGCCGCCCCAGCCGTAGCTGCCGATCACGGAGACGAACCTCGTCTTGGGTTTCAGCGCGTTGGCGACGATTGCCGCGTGGGCGGCCACAGGGTGGACGCCGGCCAGGATAGTCGGTGACCCGATGACGACCGTCGCCGCGTCCACCAGCGCCGACGCCAGCTCTCCGAGGTCGGTCCGCGTCAGGTGAAACGGCTTGACCGCGATGCCGCGGGCGATCAACCCGTCCGTGAAGTGATCGACCATCGCCTGCGTGCTGCCGTGCATCGACACATACGGCAGCACGACCTCGTTCTTGACCTCGTCGGCAGACCAGTCCTCGTACGCGGACAGGATGCCCTCCGGCTGGTCGTGGACCGGCCCGTGGCTGGGCGCGGCCATCGTCACATCCAGGCCCCGCACGCGCTCGAGGTGCTTCCGTACGCTGGTGCGGAACGGCATCATGATCTCAGCGTAGTAGCGCTTGGCCGTCCGATAGACCTCCCGCTCGTCGACCGCGAAGAGTTCGCTCGTCGCCAGATGCGAGCCCAGGAAGTCACACGTAAACAGGAGCTTCTCCTCCTTGAGGAGAGTGAACATGGTCTCGGGCCAGTGCACCCAGGGCGCCAGAATGAACTCCAGCGTCCGGTCGCCTAAGGAAAGCGTCTCGCCCTCGTCGACCACTTGCGCTAGGAAGTCGTCCTCCTGGAGCGGCATGAGGTCGATCAAGAACCCTTGGCACTTGGCGTTGGTGACGATCTTCGCCCCGGGGTACGCCTCGAGCACCATCGGGAGGCTGCCCGAGTGGTCTTGCTCGGCATGGTGAGCGATGACGTAGTCGATCGACTCGATGCCGCACCGCGCCAGGTTGGCAAGCAAGACGTGCGTCTTGGTGGGGTCGACGGTGTCGATCAGCGCGGTCTTCTCGCTACCTCGGATCAGATAGGAGTTGTAGCTGGTGCCCTCAGGCAACGGGATGAGCTCATCGAAGAGGCGGCGGTCCCAGTCCACCGCGCCAACGTAGGAAACCCCGGGCCTGAGTTCCCTGACCGGCCCTGTCTCCGCGCCGGCCACGGCTATTCCACCTCCTCAAAGTCGGACTTGTCGGCACCGCACACGGGGCACGCCCAGTCGTCAGCGAGATCCTCGAAGGCGACCCCTGGCTCGATGCCACCATCCGGGTCCCCCACCGCCGGGTCATACACGTAGCCACAGACGGTGCATTCATACTTGTCCATCGATGCATCCCCTCCACACACGAGAAGTGGCCGGCACGAGAACGGGCTGAGAAAAGGCACCGAAGATCTAGTAGACGACCCTCACCCAGTAGTTGCCGCCGTAGGCGTAGTTGCCTGACTCGTCGGTTGCCCTGATGCGGGCACGATATCGTCCCTTGCTGACGATTTTTCCATAGCGGCCGTAGCCGTTCCACGTGGTGTACGTGGAGAACTCCACGCCCGGATCGATGTCCTTGTGCGTGGTAATGGTACGCACCCAGCTGCCTGATGAGTTGTATATCTTGACTACAATGTCCAGACGGTCCGAGAAGGAGTCCTTCAGGACATAGCGGCACTTGCTGGAGCGCCTCTTCGGATTGAACTCGGCCGGGCTCCAGGTGATTCCGCGGACGCTAGGGTTAGTCTGGTCCACGGCGACCCGCGCCTGATATGTGGACGGCAAGGCCTGTTGGTTGCCACTCGCGTCGGTCGCCCGCGCGAAGTATCGGTAGTAGCCCTCGCCGTCGCTCAGGCTGAAGGACTTCGTCCCGCTGGCCGAGAGGCCGCTCGCGGTCGCGGTGCCGGCCGCGGTCCATGCGCTGGTGGCCGGCCACGTCGAGCCGCTGGAGAGGTGCGCGTAGTAGAACTCCACCTTGGCCAGGTTCTGGTTGTCGCTCGCCGTCCAATTCATCGTGACGCTGCTGCCGGAGCGCCAGTATGGCGATGGCTGCTCAAGGGTCGCCGTCGGATTGACACGGTCCCGGCCACCCCCGCGGAAGTAGACTTCTTGGTCGGCGCCATCATTCCCAGCGTACCCCAGGTGCAACTCCCCGGATGGCTCCGCCGCCAGCGACGGGTGCCGGTTGTCCGTGGACGTCGTGGTAAGCTCGGCCGTCTGCCAGGAGCCGGATCCGTTGGTCGCGTACCAGATGGCGCCCCCCGCGACGCTCGTCTCCGTGTAGCTGATGTAGACGACGTCGGCGGATGTGTCCACGGTGACCGCCGGCTCGAAGTCGGCCACCGAGTTCGACGTTATCACGCCGTTCACCCAGAAGCCGTACGCCTTGGCTGCATAGCCCAACTCAGCGGACGAGCCCAGTCCGCGCACGAAGGCCACCCGTGGCCGGCTCGCGCCGTCCACCGCCACCGATGGCGCGCCCTCCCACGCGGCGTCGGACGCCACGACCTCCGGGGTGGACGCTGTGCCGGTCGTCACCCGGGAGTAGTACACGTCGGCCGTCACCGCGCCGCCTTCGCTGAACACGATGTGCGCGTTCCCGCCGGCGTCCACCGCCAGCGACGGCTGAGCATCATCGACCGCATTGTCGGTCACCTGCGTCGTCACCCAGCTCAGACCGTCGAAGGTGTTATGTATGATTTCGTAGTCCCCATCCGCGTCGCTGCGGAAGGCGATATCGATCCGGGTGGAATCGCCGCGGGCGATATCCGGGTCGATCTGGTTGTCCGCCTGCACGAACGAGTCGCTCCACCACAGGCCGCTGGCGTTGTTGGCATAGCCGATGTCCCAGTCGCTCCCGGCCCAGTGGTTGAAGGCGATATGGACCTTGCCGGCGGCGTCGACGGCCACCCGGGGGCTCTCGTCGGCGACGCTGTTCGACGTCACCTGGATGGTTTCCCACGTGCCGTTCTTGTCGGTCCCGTAGAAGATCTCCTGGTCGGTCCCGTCCGAGGCCTGCCAGACCATGTGGGTGTTGCCCGAGTCGTCGACCGCGACGTCCGGATCGCTGTCCGCCACGGAGTTCGACGTCACCTGCACGGGACTGTCCCAAACGGGCAACTGGTAGGCGGCCACAGCCGAACCCGCGGCCATCGACAGCGACAAGATGACGCACGCGAGGACGCACGCGAGGACGCACGCGGTTGCGCGAGACCTACGGACCGGTGCGTGCGAACGACGCCCTACTCCAGCGGTTTCCACGCGATATGCCCCCTCTTCTCTAGGCCGGCTTGTTGCCCTGCGCGGCGGCCGCCTGGTCGGAGACCACCACCCGGACTCCCTCTTCGTACTCGCCGATCGAACGCAGCCGCCGGTAACGCTTGTCTACCAGCTCTGAGACCGTCAGGCGATCGAGCTCCCTGAACGCCGAGTCCACAGCGTGCCTGAGCCGGTCGGCGGCCGCCTCCGGCTCGCGGTGCGCGCCGCCCAGCGGCTCCTTCAGCACTCCGTCGATCAGCCGACGCTTCTTGAGCTCGCCCGCGGTGAGACCGAGGGCCTCGGCGGCCTCGGCGGCCTTTGTCTCATCCTTCCACAGGATGCTCGCGCATCCTTCCGGCGTGATGACCGAGTAGTACGCGTGCTCCATCATGAGCACGCGGTCGGCGACCCCCAGTGCCAGCGCGCCGCCGCTTCCACCCTCGCCGATGTTCACCGAGACGATCGGCACCGGCAAGAGACTCATATCCATCAGATTCCCGGCGATGGCCAGCGCCTGGCCCCGCTCCTCGGCCCCGACCCCGGGGTAGGCGCCCGGCGTGTCGATCAGGCACAACACGGGCAGACCGAACCGCCCGGCCAGCTCCATCAGACGAAGGGCCTTGCGATACCCCTCGGGATGCGGCATGCCGAAGTTGCGGGCGACGTTCTCCTTGGTGGTCTTGCCCTTCTGCTCGCCGATCGCCATGAGCTTCCTGCCCTCGAGCTCCGCGAATCCGCCCACGATGGCCGGGTCGTCGCGATACAGACGGTCGCCGTGCAACGGAACAAAACCGGTGAGACACAGACGGAAGTAATCCATGCTCCGCGGCCGGTCCGGATGACGCGCCACCTGCACCTTGTGCCACGCCGAGAGCTTCGCGTAGGTGCGTCGGCGCAGCTTCTCCAGCTGGCCCTCGAGGTAGGCGATCTCCTCGGCGATCTCAGCTTCATGCGCCAACGGCAGAGCCTTCAGGCCGTCCAGCCTCTGCTCCAGCTCCTTCAGCGGCCGCTCGAATTCCAGCATATAGCGCCTCATCGGGCCGCCGCCTTGATGGCGTCTTCAGCGGCGCACAGGTAGCCGATGATCTTCGACACGGCGCCCCTCAAGTCGACCCGGTGCACGACCATGTCAATCATGCCGTGCTCGAGCATGAACTCGGCGGTCTGGAAATCCTTCGGCAAGCGCTCCCGTATAGTCTGCTCAATGACCCGCTGGCCGGTGAAGCCGACCGTCGCGCCGGGCTCGGCGATGATGATATCGGCGAGCGTGGGGAAGCTCGCCGTCACGCCGCCGGTCGTCGGATGCGTAAGGACAGAGACATAGGGAACGTTCGCCCGGCGAAGGCGCCCGATGGCCGCGCTCGTCTTAGCCATCTGCATCAGCGAGTACATCCCCTCCTGCATTCGCGCGCCGCCCGAAGCGCAGGCTGTAACAAGCGGTATGCGCCGCTCGAGAGCCCTCTCGGCCAATCGCGTCACCTTCTCGCCGACGGCCGACCCCATGCTCCCCCCGACGAAACCGAAGTCCATCACCCCGACGGCCACGTCCCGCCCGTCGATGCGCGCCTCACCGGTAATGACGGCCTCCGTGAGACCCGTCTTGTCGCGGGCGCGCTCCAGCGTTTCCGTATACGGGCGGACGGCGCAGAAACCCAGGGGGTCCCTGGCGGAGAGATCGGCGTCATGCTCGGCGAAGGTGTGCTCGTCGATGAGGAGCGCCAAGCGCTCCCACGCGCTCATCGGATAGTGGAAGTCGCAGCGCGGGCATACCTTGAGGTTGCGCTCCAGCTCCTTGGTGAAGACGATCTCACCGCAGCGCTCGCACTTGGTCCAGACGCCGTCCGGGACGCCCTTCTTGGGGACGACCGGTGCTTCGTCAGGCTGCTCGTCCGGCCGGGCGGCCGGGCTGTCCGGGACGACCTCCAGCTTGGCCGGCCCTTCGCCGGCGCCGAAGCCGAACTCGACTGGGGTGTCGTCACTCATGCTCGTTTGGTCCCTTACTGGCCGTGGCGGGCCGCCGCCAACGCGTCCTGCATAAATGAGCGCACCGCCGCCTGCGACCGTGCACTACCGGATTGCTCGATAAGATTGACTAAAGCACTGCCTATTATGACACCATCCGCGACTTGCGCAACCTGGGCGACCTGCTCCGGCGTCGATACCCCGAAGCCGACCCCCAACGGCAGTGACGTCTGCGCCCGGACGCGCGCCAGGAACTCGGGGAGCTCCTTGGGGAGCTCGCTGCGCGCGCCGGTCACGCCTGTCACCGACACGCAGTAGACGAAGCCGGCCGCCGCGCGGGCGACCGCGCGGACGCGCTCATCGGTGCTGGTCGGCGCAAGGAGCAGGACTGTGTCGATACCGAGCGGGGCGGCGAGCGCCCGCCAGGCGCCGGCCTCCTCCGGAGGCAGATCCGGGACGATGACACCCGCTACGTTCGAATCCGCCGCCGCAGCCGCGAACCGCTCCAGCCGAAAGCGGAAGAGCAGGTTGTAGTAGGTCATGAAGACGAGCGGGGTCTCGTAGCGGCCGGTGAGGTCGGCCGCCATCCGCATCACGCCGTCAGTCGTCGCGCCGCCCTCCAGAGCGACCTGGGAGGCATGCTGGATAGAGACGCCGTCGGCCAGCGGGTCCGAGTACGGAATGCCGATCTCAACGACATCGGCGCCGGCCTCGCAGGCCTCACCGATGAGCGCCGCCGACTCCTCCATGTTCGGAAACCCCGCCATGAAGTATGGGACGACCGCGGCCCGGCCGGCATCGTTGGCCCACCGGAAAGCGTCCTCTACGCGGCTCATGGCTCCATTCCCAACGCCGAGGCCGCCTCCTCCACGTCCTTGTCCCCGCGGCCCGAGAGGTTCACGATGACCACGGTCTCCGACCCAAGCTCGCCGCCCATCTTCTCGAGATAGGCGATGGCGTGCGAGCTCTCAAGGGCCGGGATGATGCCCTCCAGCTCGGCGAGCAGCCGGAAGGCGGCCAACGCCTCCTCGTCAGTGACGGAAACGTAGGTGGCCAGGCCCTCGTCCTTGAGGTAGC
>CAYWVN010000068.1:0-8873 GCA_964461725.1 uncultured Coriobacteriia bacterium
CAGGTCGGACTCCAGATAAATCTGGCCGTCGGTAATGGAGATGACGTTGGTCGGGATGTAGGCGGAAACGTCGCCGGCCTGGGTCTCGATGATCGGCAGCGCCGTCAGCGACCCGCCGCCCAGCTCGTCGCTCACCTTGGCCGCCCGCTCCAAGAGGCGCGAGTGCAGGTAGAAGACGTCACCGGGGTACGCCTCGCGGCCCGGCGGCCGGCGCAGCACCAGCGACAGCTGACGATAGGACTGGGCGTGCTTGGAGAGGTCGTCATAGACGACCAGGGCGTGCTTGCCGTTATCGCGGAAGTACTCGCCTATCGCGCAGCCGGCATACGGCGCCAGATACTGCAGGGGCGCCGGCTCGCTCGACCCGGCGTTCACGACCGTCGTGTACTCCATGGCCCCGGCCTGCTCAAGCCTCTCCACCAGCGCGGCTACCGTCGAGTCCTTCTGGCCGCCGGCGACGTAGATGCAGTAGACGTCGGTCTCGCGCTGGTTGATGATGGCGTCGATAGCGATGGCGGTCTTGCCGATGCGGCGGTCGCCGATGATGAGCTCGCGCTGCCCGCGGCCGATCGGAATCATCGAGTCGATGGCGATCAAGCCCGTTTGCAGCGGCTCCCGCACCGGCTGACGGTCGACCACGCCGGGCGCCAGCCGCTCGGTCGGCAGGACGTGCTCAGTGGCGATCGGGCCCTTGTCGTCGATGGGCTGGCCGAGCGCGTTCACCACGCGCCCGCAGAGCGCCTCGCCGACCGGGACCTGGACGACACGCCCCGTGCGCTTCACGGTATCGCCCTCTTTGATCTCTGTGAAGTCGCCCAGGAGGACCGCGCCGACGTTGTTTTCCTCCAGGTTCAGGGCCATGCCCATAATTCCGTTGGGGAACTCCAGCATCTCGCCGTACATGGCGTTCTCAAGGCCATAGACGCGGGCGATGCCGTCGCCCACCTCGAGGATCGTGCCGACCTCCTCGACCTCGAGCTCGGCCTCGTACTGCTCGATCTCACGCTTCAAGACCGACGTGATCTCTTCCGGTCGTATTCTCATCAAGCCCTACCTCCCGGGACCGCCAGAACCATTCTTTCTTTCAGCCGGGCCAACCGGTTCTTGATGGTCCCATCCAGAACTGTGTCGCCCACCCGCACCATGAGCCCCCCGTACACCGAGGGGTCCACCTTGACGTCCAAACTGACTTCCTTGCCGAGCCGCTTGGCCAATCGATCCTTCAGAGCCTCCGCCACCTTCGGTGAGGGTTCTACGGCCGTCACCACGTAGGCGACCACCCGGTTGTGATGCTCGTCGACCAACCGGACCATCTCCCGGCCAACCGTCCGCAAGACGCCCGCCCGCCCTTTGTCGACGAGGACTTTCACGAAGTTCATCGACTGCGTGGCGAGGTCCTTGGCCAGGAGCTTCTCCAGGATCCGCTTCTTGTCGGAGGCCGGCACGGCCGGCGTCTCCAGCAAGCGCGCGAAATCCGGCGAGCCGTCCAGCAGCGCCACCAAGCTCTGGATGTCGCCCAAGACCTCATCCACCCGGTCGGCGTCCCGCGACGCCTGGAACAGGGCTTCCGCGTATGTCCTGGCTACCGCCTCGTCCCTCATTGCAGCCGGTCCACCTCGGCGATCTCCTTCTCGATCAGCGCCTGGTGGTCCTCCGGCTTGAGGGCCCGGCCGATCACCTTGGAGGCGATATCGACCGACATCGTCGCCACTTCCTGCCGGACCTCAGCCAGCGCCTTGTCCGTGTCATAGGCGATCTGCTTGCGGGCCTGCTCTATCATCTGCTCCGCCTCTTCGTGGGCCTTGGCCTGCAACTCGGCCTTCATGTTCTCGCCCACGGTGCGGGCCTGGCCGATGATCTTCTGAGCCTCCTTGGACGCCTCCGCCATCTGCTGCTTGTACTCGTCCAGCAGCCGACCGGCCTCAACGCGCGTCTTATCGGCCTCCTCCAACGACCCCCGGATCGTCTCCTCGCGCTTCTTCAGCTGCTCCAGAATAGGCGGGAAGGCGAACTTGGAGAGCAGCGCCAGGAGAATCACGAAGGTCATGAGACTCCAGATCATCAAGCCTGGTTCGAGCTTGAAAAGCTCCAAGAGTATCTACTCCTTCAGTGCCTGCCTCTTACGGCGTCCTACTTCGCTTTGAGCACGAGCAGGATTGCGATGACGAACGTGTACAGCGCGATGGCCTCGATGAACGCGGTGGCGATGATCATGCTGGTGCGGATCATGCCGGCCGCTTCCGGCTGCCGGGCCGTGCCTTCCATCGCCTTCGCGGCGAGCCACGCGATACCCAAGGCCGTGCCGACCGCGGCGATGGCCATGGACATACCTCCTGCCAGACCTATCATACGACGTCTCCTCCCTTCATCGACTAGTGGTGCGCCTCGACGGCGCCCGAGATGTACATGGCAGACAGGCTCGCAAAAATGAAAGCCTGGATGAACGAGAACAAGAGCTCCAACGTGTTCATGATGAGCGCCAGCCCCAGCGGGAACGGCGCGATCACGAAGCTCTGGAAGTTGATGATGAGGAACAGGAACGTGAGGATGACCATGTGTCCGGCCGTCATGTTGGCGAAGAGACGGACTGCCAGCGAGAACGGCCGGGCCAGGTGGCTCACGATCTCGATCACGAACATGAACGGCGCGATGAACACGGGCACGCCGGAGGGCACCAGGTTCTTGACGTACTTGATCGGGCCCTGCGCCCGGACACCCGCGATGTGGTAGATAAGGAAAACCATGATGGCGAAGGTCGCCGTGACGTTGATGTTGCTGGTGGCCGTAAAGCTCCCGGGAATGAGTCCGAGTAGATTGCTGGTGACGATGAAGAAGAAGAGCGTCGCGATGAGCGGGAACCAGGGCAAGCCGTGCGGGCCCATCATCTCCAGCACGATGCCGTCGCGCACGAACTCGACGGCGATCTCGGCGAAGTTCTGGATCCCCTTGGGCACCAGCTTGGCCCGGCGCGCCGCCAAGAAGAAGAAGGTGAAGATCAGCGCCGCCGCTATCCACTCGACGATGACGGCCTTCGGGATGGACATGTCGATCCCGAAGAGCTCGGGGAGGTGGATAATCGGCTTGATGGCGAACTCTTCGACCGGGTTAAAGTGCAAGCTCGGCCGGCCCCCTCTCTCCGTGTAGCCGACGCGGCGACGATCCCCGCCGCGCCGCGCTTTGGTCACCGTCCGTCCAAGTCGCGTCGCGGTCGCCCAGACCTTGGGCGGCGTAGGCTACCTCCGCTATCAGACAGACCAAGCAGAACACCACCGAGGCGATCACGAGCACCGGAAGTGTGCCCGGCCACACGCGCGACCAGAGGTAGAACGAGAGCCCGAGCAGACCCAGCCGGAGAATGGGGCCCCCTCCGGCCACGGACATGAAGACCTTGTCGCTTCGCCCTATGGAGGCGGAGAGCGCTCCCACCGTGAGGACGCCGAGGACGACGTTCACAGCGAAAGCCGCCCAAATGGCGGCCGCCCAGCCCGGCCGGCCGCCTGCCGCGAGCAGCACGATGCCGGCTAAGGCGAGAGCGAAGGAGGATACGATGATGGAGGCGGCTGTGCGGATGCCGCTGGTCATGCCCCGGGAATGCTTTGCCTTCAGTCGTCCAGCCTGCGCCATCTCTTCCTTCCGGCCTGCCGCTCCTCGGCCTCAGCTCGCTCGGCCTTCTGCAGCAGTTCGTAGATTTTCAAGAACCCGGCTGCGGCTCCGACACCCAGGCCCACCAAGGTGATCCAGGGAAACGTACCGAGGCTCCAGTCGAGCCAGTAGCCGACCCCGAGCCCGACAAGTGTGGCGACCACGAGCTCGATACCCAGCGACCCGTAGTTCATCTCATCGAGGCGCTGGAGGCGTCGCCGCTCTCGCTCCTCCGCTTCCTTCTCGGGCGGACTTGTGCCTTCCGTCACAACCGCAAACGTCCCTTCCGGCATCGCGTGTGCCGGTCCTTGGAGAAAAGCCCCTGGTAAAGATACTTGTTCGGGCCAGATGAGTCCGCCATCAGAAGTGATTGCGAGGCACGGTGCGTGCGATTATTCGGCCGATTCTTAAGCCTGCAGCTCACAAAGCCAAAGTATTATAACCACATAGATGTGACCCGTGCAACACACGTTGCAAATGTTACATAGCTAGCGCCGCGTGCGGGCCCGCAGCCACTCGAACACTCCCGAGTACTCCGCCAGGAAGAACGAGAGAATCGCCAGCGGTACCAGGATGAAGACACGCTCGGAGGAGCTGCCGAACTTGAGCGCCAGCGCGCTGAAGGACAGCAGGAACGACCACAGATAGATGATGACCACGGTCTGCCGGTGCGTGAGACCGCGGGTGAGCAGCCGGTGATGGATGTGCTCCCGGTCGGCTTGGCTGACCGGCTGGCCGCCCTTCATGCGCCGCCAGACGGCGAAGACCGTGTCCAGGATCGGAATGCCCAACAGGACGATGGGGATCAACAACGCGATGGCCGCCACACTCTTCATCACGCCCTCGACCGTGATTGCGCCAAGCACGAAGCCCAGGAACATACTCCCAGAGTCACCCATGAAAATGCGAGCCGGATAGAAGTTGTGCTTGAGGAACCCCAAGCTGCTCCCCGCGAGGGCCATCGTGACCAGCGCCACGTCGGTCCGGCCGGTCATGTAGGCCGCATACGACAGGCTGATGAGCGCGATGCCGACCACTCCAGCGGCCAGACCGTCCAGCCCGTCGATGAAGTTCACCGTGTTGATGAGCAGCACGACCCAGAACACGGTCGCGGGGATAGCGACCCACATGGCCAGATTGATGATGTCCCCAGTGAACGGGTTGCCGACGAACTCGACCAGGAAGAGCCGCGTGCCGCCGTCGGGACTGAGGAGGAGCGGGCCGGCCACCAGGGTGCCCGCCGCCAAGAGCTGGCCCCCGAACTTCACCCCCGGCGAAAGGCCCCAGATATCGTCAGCGATGCCCGTGATGAGCACGATGGTCCCGCCGGCCAGTATCGGCCAGATGGAAACCTCGAAGTAAAAGTGCCCCGGTCGGGAGAGATAGCGCCAGGCCAGGTCTCCCCCTAAGCCCAAGACGAAGCTCAAGTAGATCGCGATGCCCCCGAGGCGGGCGACGGTGCGCTCGTGGACCTTCCGCTCGTCGGGCAGATCGACCGCGCGAATCCTAAACGAGAATCGCCGGACGATCGGCGTGATGACATAAGCGAGGAACATGGCGGCCGCAAAGACCACAAGGTAGGGCCTAAGTAGCTGAACGTAGTATGCGACCACGCGCTCCATCACTCGAAACAGACGAGCGCCACGCCGGCTTCCTCCAGCATCTGGAGCGCCAGCTCGTCCGGGTAGCCTTCCTGGTAGACGATGTCGGTCACCCCGGCGTTGATCAGCATCTTGGCGCACAGCGAGCAGGGTTGGTGGGTGGTGTAGATTGTCGCATCCCTGATGGCCACGCCGTGCAGAGCCGCCTGGATGATCGCGTTCTGCTCCGCGTGCAGGCCGCGGCAGAGCTCGTGGCGCTCGCCCGCCTGGACCCCGTACTTCTCCCGTAGGCAGCCGACCTCGCCGCAATGGGCCAGCCCGCTCGGAGCGCCGTTGTAACCGGTGGCAAGGATGCGTTTGTCGCGGACGAGGACCGCGCCGCAGCGACGGCGCAGGCAGGTGGAGCGCTCGCTCACCTGGCCGGCGATCTTCATGAAGTACTCAGTCCAGGCGGGCCTGCGAGCGACTTCCGGAGACTCCTCCACGGGCGCCCTCTCTAGTCGCGGCCATACCCGGCGAGGTCGGGATACAGCGGGAAATCCCGGCACAGCTGCTGGACGGAATCGCGGACCCGGGCGGCCACCGTCTCGTCCTCGCGGTGGTCCAGCACCTCGGCCATCAGCCCCCCGATGGCCCGCATCTCCTCCAAACCCATCCCCCGGGTGGTCACCGCCGCCGCCCCCACGCGGATCCCGCTGGTGACGACGGGCCCCTTGGTCTCAAAAGGAATCGTATTCTTGTTCACCGTGATGCCGACGTCCTCCAGCGATTCCTGGGCCTCCAGGCCGCTCAGGTCCTTCGGCGTGAGGTCCACGTTGAAGAGGTTGGTGTCGGTCCCGCCGGAAACCAGCCGGTAGCCCTCGCCGGCGATCGTCTGAGCCAGCTCGCGGTTGTTGGCCACAACCCGCTCCTGGTAGGACTTGAACTCGGGCGTCATGGCCTCCTTGAAGGCGATGGCCTTGCCGGCGATCACATGCATGAGCGGCCCGCCCTGCATCCCGGGGAAGACCGCTTTGTCGATGGCAGACGCGTATTTCTCACGGCACAAGACAAAGCCGGCCCGCGGGCCGCGCAGCGTCTTATGGGTGGTGCCGGTCACGACATCGGCGACCGGCACGGGGCTGGGGTGCACCCCCGCCGCCACCAGTCCGGCGATGTGGGCCATGTCGACCATGAAGAGCGCGCCGACCTCGTCGGCGATCTGCCGGAAGGCCTCGAAGTCGATGATGCGCGCGTACGCCGAGGCGCCGGTCAGAACCATCTTCGGTTTGTGCTCCCGGGCCAGCGCCAACACCTCGTCGTAGTCGATCTCTTCGGTCTCCCGGCTGACACCATAGGGCACGAAGTTGTAGAGCTTGCCGGAGAAGTTAGCCGACGCGCCGTGGGTAAGGTGCCCGCCATGCGACAGCGACAGCCCGAGCACCGTGTCTCTAGGTTGGAGCAGCCCCAGATAGGCAGCCATGTTGGCCTGGGCACCCGAGTGCGGCTGGACGTTGGCGTGCTCGGCGCCGAAGAGCTGCTTGGCCCTCTCCCGGGCCAACTCCTCGACTATGTCCACGAACTCGCAACCGCCGTAGTAGCGTTTCCCGGGATAGCCCTCCGCGTACTTGTTGGTGAGCACCGACCCCTGGGCGGCCAGCACCGCGAGGCTGGTGAAGTTCTCGGAGGCGATCAGCTCCAGCGTGTTGCGCTGGCGCTCGAGCTCGTCGAGGATGGCCTGGGCCACATCGGGGTCGACCTTGCGTATCTCATCGATCATGCGCTCGCTGTTCCCTTTCCCTAGGACGGTCCTGCCGGCTGCTTCTCGATTGCGGCCACCTTGGCGATGCGGCGGGCGTGGCGCTCTTCGCCGGAGAACGGCGTCGCGAGCCACACCTTGACTATCCCGCGCGCCGCCGCTTCGGAGACGAACCGGGACGGCAGGCAAAGGATATTGGCGTCGTTGTGCTCGCGCGATAGCCGGGCGATGTCCTCGTTCCAGGCAAGCGCCGCGCGTACGCCGGGCACCTTGTTGGCCGCGATGCACATCCCGATCCCGCTGCCGCAAACGAGCAGCCCGCGGTCCGCTTGTCGGGCGGCGACCGCCCGGGCGACCGGTGCGGCCGCATCCGGGTAGTCCGACGGCTCCGCGCCGTCTGCCCCCAGGTCGGTCACGGAGTCGCCCCCACCGCTAAGGAAGGAGCTGAGCGATTCCTTGAGCTCATAACCGGCGTGGTCTGCGCCGATGGCTATCCTCATACGAAGATTCCTTGCAAGAGGCGGCGGGCCGGCCGCCCTCAAGATTCTAGTCGTCGTGGATAAGCATGACAACCAGTTTCTTGAGCTCCCACCTGAGCTCCTCGCGGCTCCGGCGGTATTCCTCCTTCGAGCCGTCCCGGGGTTCGGGAAGGTCGAAGATCGCCAGCTGCTCGCTGAGCCGGTTCAGGCGTTTCCCGGCGGATTTCAACACCCGCTCGATCATGTGGCGGCCTCCGGCGAACTCGCGCAAGGTGAAGACCTTGTCGATGGCGGTGGGCACCATCCTGATGGCCCCGTCCATGTGGCACGTCGACATCGCCAGCACAAGATCTGATCTTTCGACCAGGTCGGGCGTCAGGGGCCGGGTGTCATAGGGCAGAAGATCGAGGCCCTCCTCACGCATCACCTCGACCGCGTTCATGTCGGGCGCCGCGCCGGGGCGGACACCGATACCGGCTGTGCGGACTTCGACGCCCCCGGCGTCCGAGCCGAGGGTCTCGAAGAGCATGCGGGTGAGCATCGCCGCCGCCATCGTGGTAAGTGCCGGCTCTTGTCCGCCCGCGAAGAGGATCCTGACAGCCATTTGAAGTCACCCTATGGGGACTTCGCCGGACGCGCCTCGGAATCCTGCCGGAGATCGGCGCGGGCTGCCGCCGAGAGCTCAAGCTGCCAACGGCGCGCTACTCCCGATCGGCCGCCCATCGGCCGATCCGCCCGCCGATGGCACCCGGCCGCAAGACGCGGAGCGGCGTCGTGGTGGCATCGACGACGGTCGACTCCACGCCGCCCGGACAACGCCCCCCGTCGACGACGAGGTCGACCGACGCGACGAGCCCCACCGGGACCTCGGTCAGCTCACGCGGGCTCTCGCCGCCGGCGAGGTTCGCGCTCGTTGCGGCAATGGGGACGGCGGCCGCGCGGATGATGGCCCGCGCCACCTCGTGGTCCGGACAGCGGACGCCGACCGTGTCGCGGCCTCCGGTCACGACCCGGGGCAGCCCGGAGGAACGCGGCACGACCATCGTCAACGGTCCGGGGAAGAACTCACCGATGAGCCGGCGGGCGGCCTCCGAGAGGTCCCCGGCGACTAGAGGTACGTCGCCCGGGTCGGCGACCAGAACGGCCAAAGGCTTGTCCGGGTCCCGGCCTTTCACCTGCGAGAGCCGGGACACCGCAGCTTCGTCGAAAGCGACTGCCGCCAAACCGTACACGGTGTCCGTGGGAAGGATTACCACGCCGCCCGCGCGCAACACCTCGCCCGCCCTGGCGATCGCGCCGGCCAAGGTGTCTGTCGCGCCGGCAATCGGCTCGGGTTCGGAGCCCGGCTCCGGCGGTCTGATTCGAATCGTCTCGGTCACCGGGTCGCGCCCTACCGCCCCGGCGCTTCGCCGG
>CAYWVN010000069.1:0-1636 GCA_964461725.1 uncultured Coriobacteriia bacterium
ATGTGTTAAGCGCGCCGCCAGCGTTCGTCCTGAGCCAGGATCAAACTCTCCGTGATAACTTCAAGGCATGCGCCAAGCCGAAGCTTGGGACCTGCCCTGTTATGCGAAGCGATTGTCGGTCGTGAAACCGACGGCGTCGTACCTAACTGGCTCGATACCTTACCGGCGCTGTTCAGTTTTCAAGGACCGGTCATGAGACCACAATGGTCTGGCGCCCCTCAGTGAGGGCGCCGACTGCCAAAGCTAGCACGGGGTTTTCCCTGTGTCAACAGGCAAAACATAGCCGCCTGCGGTTTCCCGGAGGCGGCACGGAGACCACCCAGTCTGGTTTCCTCGGTACCAAACCGGCGCTCTATCCTATAACGGCCGCCCCCTCGATGCAGTCAGTTGTCAAGCCTTGATGCTCCCGTAGCTAGTCTTAGCAGGGCTGACTTGCCTAAACATCATAGCACCGCGCGGTGATAGTGTAAACCGTTTTCCGGGGCAAATATCCGTTCGATTTGCCCTTCTTGAGCTGGGTTTTTGTTTTGCGGCGTCCGACCACTAAGGGCGGCCGGGAAACGCACCGAGGGGCGGTTGACAAGTACCGTGAGCTGTAGTTTCCTCTATTGCCACGACGCGTTGCGCCCGGCATCAGACGATACGTCAAGGTGCAGCCGGGGATTCAGAGGAGAGATGTGAGCATGCCGACCTACGAGTTCGAGTGCGACAAATGCGGTCACCGCTTCGAGATCATGCAGGGCATGAACGACCCCGCGCCCAAGAAGTGCCCCGATTGTGGGAAAACCGCCCTGCGCAAGGTCTTCCACCCGGTCGGCATCATCTACAAGGGCTCCGGCTTCTACGCCACCGACTACGCCAAGAAGGACCAGGAGGCCAACGCGGCCGCCAGGAGCGCCGAGAAGGAAGCTGGAGAGAAGGCGGCACCGGGGAAGGAACAAGGACCGAGCGCGCCCAAGGAGGGAACCGAGAAGCCGGCCACTTCCGACAAGACCGGAGACGCCGCCGCCGCCAAGCCCGGTGCGAAGACCTCATCCGGCACGGATAGGTCTGGGTCAGGCGAAGCCGGCCCGAAGGGCGACTCTACTTGAGGGTCAGGCGGGCGAAGCGGCGCTTGCCGACTTGGATGACCGCGCCGTCCAGCTTGCCCCAGGGTATCTCGGCATCGGCCTCGGCAACCTTCTGCTGATCGAGGCGCACCCCGCCCTGCTTCAGGGACCGTTGGCCCTCGCTCGAGCTGGCCACGAGACCCGCCTCCTTCAGCACCACCGGCAGGTAGGCGAAATCGCCCTTTCGCGCGACCTCGACCACAGGGATATCGTCCGGAAGCTCCCCCTCCTTGAAGACCTGGTCGAACTCCTTCTCCGCGGCGGTCGCGCCGGTCGCGCCGTGATAGAGCGTCACGATCTCCCGCGCCAGGCGGCGCTTGGTCTCGTACGGGTCGAGCGCGCCGGCCTGGAGCTCCCGCTCCATCTCGTCGATCTCGGCCGGCTCGATGTCGGTGCATAGGCGCAGGTACTTCACGATCATGCTGCCGCGCTCTTGCGCCTCGGCCGGTAGCTCGTCCGGTATCGAGCTCCCCTTGCCGAACAGATCGGACTGCCCGTCGGGACGTCCCACGTATGTGCCGGAGGAG
>CAYWVN010000069.1:1646-8785 GCA_964461725.1 uncultured Coriobacteriia bacterium
CCGGTCCGTTGGGCGGTGCAAGCAGCAGGACGTCGCGCTCGATATCGAGGGCATGGGCCAGCAGCAGCTCGGCATCGAGCCGGGCCGTATCGCTGGTCTTGCGCAATTTTTCGGTGGCGTCGGCCAGGGCGCGGTCAGCCAGGTCCACGGATGCCGGTTCACGCCTCCTCGGGGCTCCGCAGCCGCGACGCCTCGTCCCCGGCGGACGGCCCGTCGGTCAGCCCCACGTAGTTGCCGTAGGACTTGCTCATCTTCCGCACGCCATCGGTGCCCTCCAGGATGGGCATGGTTAGGCACACCTGCTGCTCCTCCCCGAGCGAGCGCTGCAACTCCCGTCCGGCCAGGAAGTTGAACATCTGGTCGGTGCCGCCCATCTCGACGTCGGCTTCGAGCACGACGGAGTCGTAGGCGACCATCACCGGGTAGAGGAACTCGTGCAGGCTGATCGACTGCTCGCTCTTGTAGCGCACGGAGAAGTCATCGCGCTCCAGGAGGCGCGCCACCGTGAACTTGCCGGTCAGCCGGATGATGTCCTCGAGGGCAAGCGCGCTCAGCCACTCGCTGTTGTAGCGCAGCACCGTGGCTTCGCGGTCCAGGATCTTGTAGGCCTGGTCGACGTAGGTCTTGGCGTTAACCTTGACCTCCTCACGCGTGAGCGGCGGACGCGTGGTCGAGCGGCCCGAAGGGTCGCCGATCATGGCGGTGAAATCGCCTATGAGAAGGACGACCGTGTGGCCGAGGTCCTGGAACTGGCGGAGCTTGCGAAGCGGTACGGCATGCCCGAGGTGCAGGTCCGGAGCCGTCGGGTCGACGCCGTACTTGATGATGAGCGGCCGGCCGGTCTCGATGGAGCGCCCCAGCTTGGCCTCGAGCTCGTCCGCAGGCACGAGCTCGGCGGCTCCGGAAGAGATGATCTCCAGTTGGTCTGCGGCGCTCAGATTGCTGGCCTTGGACATGGCCCAGAATATACTATAGGACGGCCCGAGCCGATAGAGCCCGCCTGGACACCTAATGAGCCTGTTCGAGAGTCCTTTCGAGACCCTGTTCCAGCGCTTCTGGAAGAGCCGGCTGGCCGCCTTCGCCTTCGAGGGCGCCCAGGCAACCGGCTGGTGGCGGGACATGTACCGAGAGCTGATTGACGTGGCCCTGGCGACCGGGCCGGCCATCGCGGATGCGAGTTCCGCCCTGGACGTCGGGTGCGGCGAGGGTCTGGGGACGCGTATCCTGGCCGAGCGCTTCCGCCGCGTCGTCGGGGTGGACATCTCCGAGCACATGGTCTCCCGGTCACGCGCGCACGCGGCCGCGGCGGACGTCACCAACGCGGAGTATCGCACCGCCGACGCGACTTCCCTGCCGTTCGCCGACGACAGCTTCGACATGGTCACCGCGACCAGCGTGGTATACCTAACGGCGGACTCCACGCGGACCCTCGCCGAGATGGGCCGCGTCTGCCGTCCCGACGGGCGCGTGGCGTCCTTCGACCCGTCGCCGCGCCTGACGCTCCCCCGCGCCCTCGGCGGAGTCCTTCGGGGCGAGATATGCGGCCGCGCCCCACTCCGAGCGACCCTCTTCTTGATCGGTTGGGTCGCCGCATCGCGGCTCAACCATCGGTTCTCACCGGCCGACATGACCCGGATGCTGTCGGCCGCCCACCTCCGCGTAGAGCACCTCGAAACCAGGCATCGCGGCATGGTCCTCTTCACTATCGGTAGGCCGCAGAAGCGTCACCCCCCTATGCTATAATCTGCCCGGAAACCCGAGAACACACGTGCGCGCCCCTGGCATAGCCTGAGGTCGTCGCCGGAGGAATCAACTCAGTTGTCGAGAGAACGCCGCGTCAAAGCCGCCGCGCACCGCAAGCGACTCAACCGCGTCCGCGTCTTCGCCATTCTGGCGCTCTTCGCCGGCCTGCTCACGACAGCCGGGTGCACCGGAGTCGTCTTCGGACTCCTCTCGGAGATGCCCAAGCTGAACGAGAGCAAGGCGCGTGAGGCGCGCACCACCAAGATCTACTCCTCGAACGGCAAGCTCATCACGCGGCTCTTTGTCGAGCAGAACCGCGACGTCATACCTCTGAAGGACATTCCCAAGCACATGCAGCAGGCGGCCATCGCCATCGAGGACGAGCGCTTCTATCTGCACAAGGGCGTCGACCTCGAGGCCATCGCGCGTGCCATGTGGATCAACCTACGCCGCGGTAGCGTGGTGGAGGGGGCGAGCACGATCACGCAGCAGTACGTGAAGAACACCTTCATCACCTCCGAGCGCACCTTCAAGCGCAAGATCAAGGAAGCCTCGCTCGCCTACCAGTTGGAGCAGAAGTACGACAAGCCGCAGATTCTTGCTCGGTATCTCAACACCGTCTACTTCGGGCAGAGCCTCTACGGCGTGCAGACCGCGTCCCTCGGTTTCTTCGGAGTGAAGGCCAAGAACCTCAAACTGGAGCAATCGGCGCTCCTGGCCGGCGTCATCCGGTCGCCCAACAACTACTCTCCCTATATCGACCCGAAGCTCGCCAAGAAGCGACGTAATCTCGTTCTCGACAAGATGGCGGAGCTCGACTACATCACCAAGAAGCAGGCCGCGGCAGCCAAGAAGAAGCCGATCAAGCTGAAACCGATCGGCCTGAGCCCCAGCCGGGCGCCGTACTTCATCGACTACGTCAAGCACCTCATCCTGGAGGACCCCCGGTACGGCCCCACGCCGTCCGCCCGGGCCAACTCGCTCTACAAGGGAGGCCTACGAATCTACACAACGCTCGACCTCCGCAAACAGAAGGCGGCCGAGGACGCGGCCTGGAGCACCCTCAACCAGCCGGATGACCCAGCTGTCTCGCTGGTTTCCCTTGAACCTAAGACCGGATACATCAGAGCCATGGTCGGCGGGCGGAAGTACTCCCTGTCCAAGTTCAATCTAGCGACGCAGGGCCGGCGCCAGCCCGGCTCCGCGTTCAAGGTATTCGTGCTGGCAACCGCGCTGGCCAAGGGCTACTCGCCCAATCGCACCTACGAGTCCGGCGGTGTCACCATCAGCCTACCCGGCGAAGACTGGCGCGTCGGCAACACGGAAGGCGGAGGGGGTGCTCCGATGACCATCCGGGACGGCACCGTTCACTCGGTGAACGGTGTGTATGCCCGCCTGATGATGGACGTGGGAGCCAAGAACGTCGTGCGCGTCGCCCACAAGATGGGCATCAAGTCGCACTTGGACCCGTGGCCGGCCATCGCGCTGGGCGGCCTGCGCGTCGGCGTGACACCGCTCGAGATGGCGTCCGCTTTCGGCACGTTGGCCAACGGCGGCTTCCACAACGAACCCATCGCTATCAGCAAGGTCACCGACGCCTACGGTGAGGTGCTCTTCAAGGCCCGTCCTCACGGCAAACGGGCCCTTTCGGCGGGCGTCGCCTACACGGCTGTCGACATCATGAAGGGCGTCATCGAGTCCGGCACGGGCCGGGCCGCCGACATCGGCCGGCCGGCGGCGGGCAAGACCGGGACGGCCCAGAACTACCAGGACGCCTGGTTCGACGGCTTCACACCGCACCTGGCGACAGCCGTGTGGGTGGGCTACCCGAAAAGGCTCACCCCGATGACCAATGTCCACGGCATCACGGTGATGGGCGGAACGTTCCCGGCGGAGATATGGCAGAAGTACATGTCGGTCGCGCTCCGCGGCGTGCCGCCAAAGGATTTCCCGAAAAGCAAGTTCAAGAGTAGCCGGCACCTCGTGAAGATATGCACGGTGTCCGGACTGCTCGCCAACGAGTTCTGCCCGCCCGACAAGGTCGTGGAGACCGAGTTCCCCAAAGGCAAAGCCCCCAAGGAGATATGCAACATCCACAAGGGACCCGGGAAGGTCCGCGTGCCAGATGTAGTGGGAATGTCGGAGGGCGCCGCGATCAACGCCCTGAACTCGGCCGGCTTCAGTGTGGCCAAACACACGTCGCAGAACGCCAGCGTCCCGGCCGGGAAGGTGTACGACCAGTCGCCCGGCGGCGGCAGCATGGCGGCGCGCGGCACCACCGTATCGATCGAGGTCAGCTCCGGCGCGCCGGCGAACAAGGCACCAACGGCCAGCATAAGCCTGAGCAAGTCCGGCAACACAGTGAGCTTCAACGGAGGGGCGTCCAGCGACCCTGACGGGAGTATTGCGTCCTATTCCTGGAGCTTCGGCGACGGAGCCAGCGGCAGCGGCGCGTCGACCTCGCACACATACGCGAACGGCACCTACACGGTCACCCTGACTGTCAAGGACAACAAAGGCAAGACCGCCAGCAGCTCGGCTTCGGTGACCGTGCCCTGACGCGTTGCCGCACCCGCGCGCGCGTCTCGTCTAGCCCCGCTTCAGGCCCTTGCCGCGCTTGACGCGCACGAGCCCCGAACACGCGATGACCTTGAGGCGCGGTCCCTCGATCTTGTCCAGAATCTGGTTCAATCCGACCGCGTCGCTCGCGATGTGCCCGGCGATGACGATGTTCACCTGGTTCTCTTCCGCCTTCTTGCGGATCTTGTCGCTGACGTGCATGCAGACCATGGTGCCGACGCCGGCGCGGCTCAGCTTCTCGATGGCAGCCTCAGGCGGCTCGGTGCCGCCGGTCATGTCCACCATGACCTTCCCGCAACGCTTCTCACCGTCGCCCACCACGATCGTCGGGCCGGCTCCGTCCTTGGCCGCGGCGGCATACTCCGGGATCTCCCTAAGCGCCTTGACTACCTCGCGCAGGTACGTGGGCTTCTTCTTGTCGAGGTGCTTCTGTACCAACTGCGCAACCATGTTGTCGGCCGGCGTGTGGCAGCACATGTACGCGAAGCCCAAGAGACGGGCCGCGTCCACCGGCCGGTTGTGGTTCAGCGGCATGATGCCCCGATAGACCTCCCGCATCCGCGCGTCCATCAGGGCATCGCCGACGTTGATGGGCACCCCGAAGCGCTCCCATATGTCGGCGTGGACCGGCATGACCTCGGACAGGCCGACGAGCCCCCGGCCCTCCGGGTGGTGGGTCAGGATCAGATTAATCTTCGCACCATCCTGGTTCAGGCGATCCGCCAACAGGATCTCCGGGGCCTCGAGGTCGATTCCGCACATGATGCCGGTCACGGTCATGTCGAGATCACCGGCCAGGATGCGCGTGTCGGCAAACGGGTTGGTCAGCTTCTCCGTGTCGAAGAAGTCCTTCTCGTCGGCGTCCATCTTCTCGTAGCGCTCAGACACGCGTTTCAGCATCTTGTTCACGGCCTGCTTGCCCCGCGGGTCCGCATCGATGCCTATCCGGACGGCCAGATCGTAGATCTCCTTGAGCTTCATGCCTCTCCCCTTCTTTGGCTACTTCCTCGACACGTACGCGTTTCCTGCCATGTAGAAGCGCAGGTGGTCGGTCGAGCGATGCTCGACCCCTACCCGGGGTCCGCACGCGACCTCCCCCCGCACCGGAGGCGCGTCCTTCACCACTAGATCTCCGCGCGTCAGATCCGCACCGTTATCGGCCGTCGTCACCGAGAGCGCGATAGTGAGCTTGCCCGGTCCGTTCGACACTTCGGGCGAGCCGGCCGTCCCCCCTCGGCGCCCCGCCATGAGCCTGGCGCCCTCAACCGGTTCAATCGCCCTGATGAGCACCGCGCCCGCCTGACCCTCCGACTGCGTCACCATGTTCAGTAGGTGATACATGCCGTAGTTCAGGTACACATAGGCGCGTCCCGGCGGACCGAACATGGTGGAACTTCGTGGGGTCGGCCCGCGGTGAGCGTGGCTGGCGGGGTCCCCCGTACCAAGATAGGCCTCCGTCTCAACGATCCGCCCCTCGGTGACCCCCTCCGGCATCCGCCGGACGATCACCTTGCCTAAGAGATCCCGGGCCACCTCCACGGTATCCCGGTCGTAGAACGACCTGGGAAGAGCTCTCATGGGTCCGGATTATAGCACGCGCGGTTTGAGCGCCCGGCGGAGCTCCTCCAGAGGATAGGTGTTGATCACGTCGTCCGGACCCACCCAGCCTCGCTGTGCCGTGGCCACACCGTACTCGACGTACTCCAGGTGCCCGGCCACGTGCGCGTCGGTGTTGATGGCGAACTTCAGGCCGTACCGCTCCTTGGCCAGGCGCAGGTGCTCATCGCGCAAGTCCAGCCGGTCCGGATAGGAGTTGAGTTCCAGATGGGTGCCCGTTTCCGCGCACGCCTCGAAGACGCGCTCTATGTCCAGCGGATACGGGTCCCGTCGCCCGATGATCCGCCCCGTCGGATGGCCGATGATGTGGACGTGCGGGTTCTTGGCCGCCGCCACGATCCGCTCGGTGAGCTGCTCTGACGGCTGATCGAACGCCCAGTGCACCGAGGCGATGACCACATCGAAGCCGGCCAGCACCTCATCAGAGTAGTCCAGCTCTCCCTTGTTACCGATGTTCAGCTCGATGCCCGAAAGGACGGTGACGTCGCTCTGCGACGAGTTCACCTGCTCGATGACCTCGAGGCGCTCAGCCAGGCGTTCCTCGCTCAGGCCACGGGCGACCTTCAGCTTGTAGGCATGGTCGCAGAGGCCGAGGTAGCGGTATCCGAGCGCCCGCGCCGCTTCGACGAGCTCCGGTATCTTGTTGATGCCGTCGCTGAACGAAGAATGGACGTGCAGGTCACCCTGGATGTCCGAGGCCCGCACCAGCGTGGGCAACCGGTCCTCCAGCGCCGCTTCGATCTCGCCCTTGTCTTCCCTGAGGACGGCCGGCATTATCGGCATCCCGACGGCCCGGTAGATGTCCTCCTCGTCTTCTCCGCCGATGCGCTTCTCGGTCTTGGCGTCGAAGACACCGTACTCGTTGATCTTGAGACCCTTCTTGCGCGCGAGTTCCCGCAGCTTGATGTTGTGGGCCTGGCTTCCCGTGAAGTACTGGAGCGCGGCCCCGTAGTCGGCCGGCGACACCACCCGCAGGTCCACCTGCAGCCCCGCGTGCGTCACGACGCTGGACTTCGTCTCCCCCTTGGCGATCACCTCGGAGACCTCGCCCAGCGATGTGAACGCATCCAACACTTCGGCGGGCCGGTCGCTGGCCACCAGAAGATCGATGTCGCCGATCGTCTCACACATCCGGCGGAGCGACCCGGCGGGCTCCCCACAAGCGCGCCCAGGACGGGCCGCCTCTAGCTCCGACAGAA
>CAYWVN010000070.1:0-8634 GCA_964461725.1 uncultured Coriobacteriia bacterium
GAGAGCGCCGGTACCGTCGGCTTCAAGGGGTCGCGCAAGAGCACGCCGTTCGCCGCCCAGATGGCGGCCGAGTCCGTGGCGCGCAAGGCTCAGGAGCACGGGATGCGCAAGGTGGACGTGTACGTCAAAGGCCCCGGTGCGGGGCGAGAGACGGCCATCCGCACGCTGCAGGCCGCGGGCCTGGAGGTCGTCGGAATCAACGATCACACGCCGATCCCGCACAACGGGTGTCGGCCCCGCAAGCGCAGAAGGGTTTAGGGAGACATGGCGAGATATCGGGATTCTGTCTGCAAGCTGTGCCGGCGGGAAGCGACCAAGCTGTTCTTGAAGGGCGACCGCTGCCTCAGCGAGAAGTGCGCGTTCGAGCGGCGCCCCTTCCCTCCGGGCCAGCACGGCCGGCGGCAGCGTAAGCCCTCCGAGTACCAGGTTCAGTTGCGCGAGAAGCAGAAGACCAAGCGGATTTACGGCATCCTCGAGCGGCAGTTCCGCAACTACTATGAGCTGGCCGTGCGCCAGAAGGGCATCACCGGCGAGAACCTGCTCCGCATCCTGGAGACGCGGATGGACAATGTCGTCTACCGTCTGGGGCTCGCGACCTCGAGGGCGGAGGCTCGCCAGCTGGTCCGGCACGGGCAGTTCGCCGTGAACGGGCGGCGGGTGACCATCCCCTCGCTCAGGGTACGTCCGGGCGATGGCATCACGGTGTCGGACCGCGGGGCCAAGGTAGAGCGCATCAAGTACCTTGCCTCGGCGGGCCGTGTGGAGGTGCCGGGCTGGATGTCCCTGGACGCCAAGAAGTTGTCCGCGACGGTGCTGGAGAGCCCCGCGCGCGAGCAGATCGATGCGTCCGTGAGAGAGCAGCTCATCGTCGAGCTGTATTCAAAGTAGAGTTCTGCGCGCCCGCGAGGGGCGTTTGCAGGGGCGAAAGCGCCTCGAGCAGTATGAGTTGGGTGAACCAACAGAAGGAGAGATGCGCTTAATGATCGAGATCAGGAAGCCTCGCATGAAGGTGGATGCCGTATCCGATGAGCGAGCGCGCTTCATCATGGAGCCGCTGGAGCGCGGGTTCGGGCATACGCTGGGGAACACCATGCGGCGGGTGCTACTCTCGTCGTTGCCGGGCGCGGCGGTGACCACCCTCCGGATAGACGGAGTGGCCCACGAGTTCGGGACCATCAAGGGTGTGCGCGAGGATGTGACCGACGTCGTATTGAACATCAAGGAACTGGTTCTCAGGATGGACGGGCTGGGCCCGGTCACCATGCGCATTGCCGCAAAGGGGCCCAAGACGGTCAAGGCCTCCGACATCGAGTATCCGTCTGAAATCGAGATAATGAATCCGGACCTCCATATCGCCACGCTGAACAAGGACGCCAAGCTGGAGATGGAGCTGACGGTGGAAGCCGGCCGCGGCTACGTCTCGGCTGAGCGCAACAAGAAGGCGGGTGACCCCATCGGCACGATTCCCGTCGACTCGCTCTTCACGCCGGTCGCCAAGGTGACCTACGAGGTCGAGCACACGCGCGTTGGGCAGCGGACCGACTACGACAGGGTGGTTCTCGACGTTATGACCAACGGCGCGACCTCTCCGGCCGACGCCGTGAGCCAGGGCTCCAAGATCGTGAACGACCACATGGAGCTCTTTATGGAGCAGTCTCCGGAACAGGCGGAAGGGACCATCTTCGTGCCGGACGAGGCCGAGAAGAACGAGGCGCTGGATGCCCCCATCGAGGATCTGGAGCTCTCGGTCCGTTCCTACAACTGCCTGAAGCGTCAGGGCATAAACACGCTGGCCGACCTGGTCAACGAGACCGAGTCGGGCCTGATGAACATCCGCAACTTCGGCGCCAAGTCCATAGACGAGGTAAAGGCGAAGCTGGCGGGGCTCGAGTTGTCACTCAAGTCCGGATAGCGGCGGAAGGTATCGATTTCAGTGAGACACGCTAAGAGGACAGTCAAGTTCGCCACCGATGCCAGCCATCGCAATGCCATCCTACATGGCCTCGCGGCCGAGTTGCTGAAGCATGGCAAGATCAAGACGACCGAGGTCCGCGCCAAGGCGGCCCGTCGGGTGATCGACAAGATCATCGGCCTGGCCAAGAGGGGCGATCTCCACTCGCGGCGCCAGGCGATGGCCCTGCTGGGCGACAAGAAGCTCGTCCACGACATCTTCGAGGAGATGCCGGAGCGCTTCAAGGACCGCCCGGGTGGGTACACCCGCATCATGAAGCTGGGACCGCGTAAAGGCGATGCCGCCCCGGTAGTGATTATCGAGCTGGTCTAGCCCGCCCGCCTGATCCTCTGAAGTCACTCCCACTTTGCGCTGGGCTCACGCGCGCTGTGATATCCTCTTGGCTGCTTCCCTCCTACGCGGGAACTGCCTATGATCGACGTTCAGAACGCATCCTTCACCTACTCGAGCTCACAGGGTCGTTCGACCTCCGCCTTGAACGACGTCACTCTGGCGATCGATGAGGGTGAGTTCGTCGCGCTGGTCGGGCGCAACGGCTCCGGCAAGTCCACGCTGGCCATGCTGATGAACGGACTCCTCACGCCATCGTCCGGGCGCGTGCTGGTAGACGGCCTGGACACATCCGATCCGGCGCACGTCTGGGAGGTCCGCCGTCGTGTCGGCATGGTCTTCCAGAACCCCGACAACCAGATCGTGGCCACGCGGGTAGAGGAAGACGTCGCCTTCGGACCGGAGAATCTGGGCGTCCCGCCCGACGAGATCCGCGATCGCGTCGGGCGGGCCCTGGCGGCGGTGCACATGAGCGAGTTCGCGGACTTCGAGCCGCATCTACTCTCCGGCGGCCAGAAGCAGAGAGTGGCGGTGGCCGGGACTCTGGCCATGGAGTCGCGGTGCCTGGTTCTCGACGAGCCGACATCCATGCTGGACCCGGCCGGCCGGGAAGAAGTCATGGCTACTGTGGCCCGGCTGAACGCGTCTGCCCGCGTGACCATTGTGCTAGTGACGCACCGTCTGGAGGAGGCGTGGCGCGCCGGTCGGGTGATCGTGCTGGATGAGGGGCGCGTCGCGGCGGAAGGTCCGCCGGCCGAGGTGCTTCTCTCACCCGAGGACTTACGGCTCTGGGGTCTGGCCGTGCCTCCGCTGGTCGAGGTGCGGGCCGCGCTGGCCGGCCGCGGAGTCGACGTGCCGCCGGAGTGCCTGACGGCGGACAGATTCGCCGAGTTCATCGCCGATCTGGCCGGCGAGGGGAGCCGCTGATGCTCCTTCGCCTCGAGGAAGTCACCTTCACCTATCTCCCCGGCAGCCCGCTGGCCTGTACCGCGCTCCGCGATGTGGACCTAGCGATCGACCGCGGCGAGTTCGTCGGCATTGTCGGCCCCACGGGGTCCGGTAAGTCCACCTTGGCACAGCACCTGAACGGCCTGCTGGCGCCGAGTTCCGGGCGTGTGCTCGTCGACGGCCGAGAGCCCGGCCGGGGGATCCCGCTCCGCGAGATGCGGCGGCGGGTCGGGCTCCTGTTCCAGTTCCCTGAGGCACAGCTGTTCGAGGAGACGGTGCTCCACGACGTCGGGTTCGGTCCGCGCAGCATGGCTCTCGAGAGCAACGAAGTCGAGCGCCGGTCGCGCTCAGCGCTGAGATCCGTGGGGCTGGATCCAGAGGTGTTCGGACCTCGCAACCCGTTCTCGCTCTCGGGTGGAGAGATGAGGCGTGTCGCGATCGCCGGGGTGCTGGCGATGGAGCCGGAGTGCCTGGTCCTGGACGAGCCGACAGCCGGTCTGGACGGATGTGGGCGGGCTGAGTTGATGGGGCATCTGGCGGAGCTACATCGCGCCGGACTGACCGTCGTCATGGTTAGCCACGACGTAGACGAGCTGGCGGCCGCGGCCGAGCGCATCGTCGTCATGAGATCGGGTTCCGTGGTCATGGACGGCCCGACCCGTGAGGTCTTCTCGGACGTCGACGGTCTGCGTGCCGCCGGCATCGAGGTGCCTCAGATTCCGGCCCTGATGGACCATCTGCGGCAGGCCGGGTTGGACGTGCCGGGAGACGTTACCCGTGCGGCCGACGCCGCCCGCGCCGTGCTGGCGGTCCTGGGCGGGGGTTCGTCCGAGGAGACGAGGGGGGCGCCCGGATGAGAGCGGCCGTCCTGAACATGGGCCAGTACTATCCTCAGGAGTCGCCGGTGCACCGGCTGGATCCGCGGGCAAAGATACTGCTGACGCTGGTTCTGGCGGTGGTCGTGTTCGCCGTCCGCGACTACCGCGCCTTCCTGCTTATCGCCGGGCTAGTCGTGCTGACGGTTGGGGTCGCGCGTCTGCCTTGGGGTTGGGTAGCGCGGTCCGTCAGGCCGCTCAGGGTCATCCTGGTCTTCACACTGATCGTACACGTGTTGTTCACGGGGGGGCCGGCTTTGGCCGGCTGGGGGCCGCTGACGCTCAGCCGGGCCGGGTTGGCCAACGGTGTGTTCGTGTCTGTCCGGTTGATCCTGATGGTGCTCGGGACGTCGCTCCTCACGCTCACTACCAGCCCGATCCGGCTGACCGACGGGCTCGAGAACCTGATGGGGCCGCTCCGGGTGGTGGGGTTCCCGGCCCATGAGCTGGCCATGATGATGACGATCGCGCTTCGCTTCGTGCCGACGCTGGCGGTCGAAACCGATCGATTGGCCAAAGCGCAGTCGTCGCGCGGGGCCGATTTCGAGACCGGCAATCCCGTGCGGCGGGCGCGGGCGTTCCTGCCGCTCTTGGTCCCGCTCTTCATCGCTGTATTCAGGAGGGCCGACGAGTTGGCTCTGGCGATGGAGTCGCGTTGCTACCGGGGAGGCGAGGGTCGCACCAGGATGACACAGCTCCGCATGCGACCGGCCGACTGGGCCATCTTCGCCGCGCTCATCGGTTGCCTGGTCCTGGCGGTCGTTGTGGGGCGTGCCTGACATGGGCCGAAGGCGAGGTGGGTGGTGAGGACGATCAAACTCACTCTGGAGTACGTGGGCACGCGTTATTGCGGCTGGGAGAGGCAGCCGGCCGGCACTTCCGTTCGGGGGACGCTGGAGGAGGTCCTAGGGGCTATCACCGGCGGGCCCGTGAATCTCACCGCTGCCGGGCGCACTGACGCGGGCGTGCACGCGGCGGCCAACGTGGCGAGCTTCACCACGTCATCGCGGAAGAGCCTGGCGCGCATCGCCTGGTCGGCCAACGGCATGCTGCCGGGCGACATCTCCATCACAGATGCTGAGGAAGCCTCGCCGGGCTTCGATGCGCGGCGCGACGCCCTCTGGCGGGAGTACGAGTACCTGGCCCTCAACCGGCCGCAGAGGTCGGCACTTCTGGCCGAGCGGGCCCATTTCGTGGCCCGCCCGCTCGATGACCGGGCGATGGCCCGTGCCTTGGCGCACCTGGTCGGCCGTCACGACTTCAGGGCGTTCTGCGCTAAGGTGGCGCACCTCGACGGCCGCAGCACGATCCGGACGGTGATCGAGGCGGAGTGCGTGAGAAGGGGCGATCTAGTCGCCATCAAGCTTCGCGCGGACGCGTTCCTGCACAACATGGTCCGAATCATCGCCGGGACGGCCATATTGATCGGACAGGGACGTGCTGATCCGGACGAGATGGAGCTGATCCTCATCTCGGGCGACCGGCAGAGCGCCGCCGCTACGGCGCCGGCCTGCGGACTCACGCTGATGGCTGTCGGATATCCTGAACAGGGGGAATCATCTTGACACCCAGACAGACATACCGTAGCATACAGAAGTTACGCCGCGCCGGCCTCATGGCCGGCATTGATTCGCAATAGGACTGAACTCATGGCGAGAACGTACATGGCCAAGCCGGCCGAGGTAACTCAAGAGTGGTACGTGGTGGACGCGACGGGGCAGACGCTGGGGCGCTTGGCGACCCGCGTGGCCACGGTGTTGCGTGGCAAGCACAAGCCGATCTTCACGCCGCACATCGACACGGGCGACTTCGTGGTCGTCGTGAACGCCGCCGGCGTGCGTTTGACGGGGCAGAAGGCGGAGGACAAGGTCCGGTATCGCCACTCGGGCTATCCGGGCGGGCTGAAGGCGGCTCCGTACTCCAAGCTGATGAAGGAGCGTCCCGAGCGCGTGGTTCGTGAGGCCGTGCGGGGCATGTTGCCGCACAACCGCCTCGGACGCGCGATGGTCAAGAAGCTCAAGGTATATGAGGGCGCCGAGCATCCGCACGCGGCGCAGGGGCCGAAGCCCCTGCCCGGCTCAAGCGAAGGTGAGAAGGACTGATGGGCGACAAAGACGAGAAGCAGGAAGCGGCGGAGCCGGTAGCTGAGGACGCGGCCGAAACGGTAGCCGAGGTTGCGGCCGAAACACCTGCCGAGGCTGCGGGCGAGGAGACCACCGAAGCTGTGACCGAAACGGGCGAGGAAGCACCGGCGGAAGAGCCGGTCGCGGAGCCGACGGATGTCGTGGCTGAGCCCGGCGATGAGACCCCGGCCGAGAGCGCCGAACCTGCCGCTGAGCCCGCTCCCGCACCGGTCCGCAAGTTCGACAAAGATAGCCAGGCCGTGTACTACGGTACCGGTCGACGTAAGGAAGCCGTCGCCCGTGTGCGCCTGCTTCCCGGAAGCGGCAACTTCTTGGTGAACGGCCGCGGGCTGCTCGAGTACTTCGGTCTCGAGACGCTGGCCAACCAGATCCGGCGCCCCCTGGCCCTCACAGGCACGCTCGAGGACTTCGACGTCGTCGCCAAGATCGAGGGTGGCGGTATCGCCGGACAGGCCGGGGCGCTTAGGCATGGCATCGCGCGCGCCCTCTTGGAGGCCGGCGAGGACTATCGGGACGAGCTCAAGAGGGCCGGACTCCTGACGCGCGACCAGCGCATGAAGGAGCGCAAGAAGTACGGCCTCAAGAAGGCCCGCAAGGCGCCTCAGTTCTCCAAGCGTTAGTTGCAGCCGAGGGGTTTTCTAAAGACGACACGAACAGCGAACGGCAGGATCATCCTGCCGTTTTCTTCTTCTATCGTTCGTGCGGCCTAGGAAGAGAGAGACACTGTGAGTAGACTGTTCGGCACCGACGGAGTGCGCGGGTTGGTGGGCCAAGACCTCACCGAGGAGCTGGCGCGCAAGCTGGGCCAGGCGGGCGCCTCTGTCTTGGGGCGTGGCGCCGACCGTCCGGCCCTGGTGCTCGGCCGCGACACCCGTGCGTCCGGACCGGCTCTCGAGGCGGCTCTGGCGGAGGGCATCCGGCGGGCCGGCTGCGACGTGCTCCAGGTAGGCGTTCTGCCCAGCCCGGCCATCGCGTATCTCGTCCGGGACCTCGGCGCGAGCGGCGGGGTCGTGATTTCCGCGTCGCATAACCCCGCCGAGTACAACGGCATCAAGTTCTTCGACTCTGCCGGCTACAAGCTCGCCGACGCCGTCGAAGACGAGGTGGCGGGCCTGCTCGATGAAGACGCGGTGATCCCGGGGCGCTCCGAGGCCGGAACCTCGCGCCAGATAGATGACGCCGCCGACCGCTACATCCGCCACGCGGTGTCATGCGTCCCGTGTGACCTGCGCGGCATGCGCATCGCGCTCGATTGTGCCCATGGGGCGGCATCTTCGACCTCGCCCGAGGCGCTGCGCCGTCTGGGCGCCGAGGTCACCGTCATCTGCTCGGAACCGGACGGCAAGAACATCAACGCTGATTGCGGATCCACGCACCCCCAGCGGATCCGCGACGTGGTGGCCGCCGGCGGGTTCGACATAGGGCTCACTCACGATGGCGACGCCGACCGCGTTCTGGCGGTGGACGAGGGCGGCGAGCTGGTCGATGGGGACTTCCTGATGGCCGTCTGTGCCCGACACCTTCACGAGGATGGCCGCCTGCCGAACGATGTGGTGGTGACTACCGTCATGACCAACATGGGTTTCGACCACGCGATGCGCTCTGCGGGGGTAGAAGTGCTGAAGACGAAGGTGGGCGACCGCTATGTGCTTGAGGAGATGCAGAAGACCGGCTCGATGTTGGGTGGTGAGCAGTCGGGGCATATCATCTTCCTGGACTGTGTGACCACCGGCGATGGTCTGGTGACGGCGCTCCGGTTGCTCGAGGTGATGCGGGAAACCGGACGGCCACTGTCAGAGCTCAAGACCGTCATGAGCCGGTTCCCTCAGGTGCTTCTCAACCTGCGGGTTCCTGGGAAGCAGCGGCTGGCCGACTCCGAGGCCGTGTGGAAGAAGGTGGCCGAGGTGGAGGAGCGGCTGGACGGCCGAGGTCGCGTGCTGGTGCGTTCTTCCGGGACAGAGCCGCTGGTGCGGGTGATGGTAGAGTGCGACCACGCGGACGAAGCGGATGCCGCGGCGCGGGAGATCGCGGATGTAGTCGAGCGGGAGCTCGGCTAGCACCGGACTGTTAGGAGAGGGGAGCTGACATGTGCGGAATAGTCGGATACGTTGGCCCCAAGGACCCGGTACCCATCTTGCTGAAGGGTATGAGTCGTCTGGAGTACCGTGGCTATGACTCGGCGGGCATAGCCGTGCGGGTGCCGGACCGGGACGAGATCATCGTCGTCAAGGCGCCCGGCAAGATTTCGGAGCTGGAAGCGTGCATCCGTCAAACGCCCTCCATGACCGGCCTGAACGCGCACACCGGGATCGGGCACACGCGCTGGGCCACGCATGGCGAACCGACGGCGCGCAACGCGCACCCC